>JACQVW010000641.1 GCA_016209535.1 Planctomycetota bacterium
GTCTTGAACCACGCCGAGCTTGCGCTGGCCGCAAGTCTGTGGACACGAGTCAATTCGGTCGTCCCCTCGGGGGTGCTCCCGACCTAGACGGGAGGGAGCACATTCTTTGAGGGGGGAGAGCACGGGCGTGGTTCTGAACCGCGTAATCGCGGTTTTGGAACCACGCCTCTCCCCGAAGCATACCCCGCCTCCGGGGGCCCGGCGAGGGCGGGCGGACGCGGGCCCTATCGGAGCTTATCGGATCCCGCGGGTCGGCGAAGGACAATCGGCGAAGGACCCCCTTGACAGGGGATTTTGGCTAGTCAAAACTATTGGTCTTAGGCCCCAAAACCAGAAGGTGTCCATGAGAGCACTCCGTGCCGGCTCGGTCTTCTCGGTCGTCTCGAGGGCCGCGGGGCCCTCGCTCCTCGCGCTCGCGACCCTCCGCGCTCCCGCGGAAGAGGCGCCCTCCGCCTTCCAGCGCGAGGCGATCGAGGAGCCGCCGGCCCTGCGCGGCGTCTACGACAAGCCCTTCCTCTCGAGCGTCTGGCGGCGGGCCCACGTGGGCGGGTACACGGAGCTCGAGTACCACGCCTTCGAGGACGGGGTCCTCGGGGTCGCCGAGGGCTTCCGCATGCGCCGCACGAACCTCTTCCTCTTCGCCGAGGTGACCGACACGGTGCGCTTCGGCTCGGAGATCGAGCTCGAGACGGAGCTCGAGGAGCGGCCTTCGAGCGACATCGAGGTCGCGGTCGAGATGGCCTTCGTCGACTGGACGATCTTCGAGGAATTCACCCTGCGCGGCGGCGCGCTCCTCGTCCCCCTCGGCCGCATCAACGTGAACCACGACGGGCCGGTCCGGGAGATCACCGATCGGCCGCTCGTCTCCACCTTCGTCCTGCCGACGACCCTCACCGAGGCGGGCTGCGGCGCCCTCGGCACGGTGGCCCTCGGCGGGCCCTTCTCGTTGAGCTACGAGGCCTACGCCGTGAACGGCTTCAATCTCCTCAGCGAGGACGGCGAGCTGGCCGCCGATGTGACCGAGAAGGAGCGGCTCCTCCGCGAAGGCCGCACGTCGCTCGGGGGCGACGTGAACGGCGGGATCGCATCGACGGGCCGCGTCTCGCTCAGGGCTTCGAGGCTCCTCGAGCTCGGCGGCTCCTGGCATGCCGGCACGTACGACGAGGACGGAGACAACGTGCTCGGCATCGTCGCCGGCGACCTGGCGTGCACCCGGGAGTGGCGCGGCGTCGAGCTGGGCCTCGAGGGCGAGGTCGCTCTGGCCGCCTTCGAGCGCGACGACTTCGCCGAGTCGGCGGGCGTGCCCGACCAGTTCTGGGGCTACTACGTGCAGGGCTCGGCCGGCGGCATGCCGGCCTTCCTCAGGGAGGGCCTGCCCTACGTCTTCGGCGGCCAGGGCGCGCGGATCGCCGCCGTCCTGCGCTACGACTGGGTCGATCTCGACAAGGATGAGGGGGAGGCGATCGAGCCCGGGGTCACGTTCCGGCCCATCGCCGACACGGTCTTCAAGCTCTCCTACAAGGTCACCACGCGAAGCCTGGGGCTCCGGGACGTGCCCGGGAGGAGGCACTTCGATGACGACGGAATCGTCTTCTCGCTCTCGACGTATTTCTGAGGAACCCGCGAGTCCCGCGGCTGACTCGGTTGCCGCGGTTTCCACGCTTGCCGCGGCTGCCACGGCTGCCGCGGCCAGCGGTGCGCCCCCTGCGGCGCCTCTGGGGCGCAGGCGCTTCCTCCGCGGCGCGTCGGCGGCCCTCTGCGCCGCCGCGGCCTGCGGCGCGGGCCTCCTCGCCGCGGGCTGCACGCCCCCCGTGCGCTCCTTCCGGGCGCGCCGCGCGCCCGTGGTCGACGTGCCCATGGCTCCGCACCCCGAGCTCGAGCGGCCCGGGGGCACCGTGAAGGTTCTCGTCGAGGGCTTCCGCGCGGTCTTCGTGCGCCACGAGGGCGAGGGGCGGTTCTCGGGGATCTCCGCCGTCTGCACCCACCAGGGCTGCATCGTGAGCCGCTCCCGCGACGGCTTCCGCTGCCCGTGCCACGGCTCGACCTACGACCGCGAGGGCCAGGTGACGGGCGGCCCAGCGCAACGCCCGCTCCGGCGCTTCCAGGCGGCACGCGAAGGCGGGGTCGTCAAGCTCCACCTGGGGGAGGCATGAGAAGCCCGAGACGACCGAGACGCCCTGGGCCGACGAGAAGCCTGCAGCGGCTCGCGCCGGTGCTCGCGCCGGTGCTCGCGCCGCCCCTCGCGCTCCTCCTCGCCGCCTGCGGGGGCGGAGGCTCGAGCGGGACGAGCGCGAAGACCTCCATCGACCCGCCGCCTTCGCCGGAGCCTCCCGGCGAGCTCCCGGCATTCCCTTTCACCGAGCACCTCGACCAGGCGCGGGTGACCTCGGGCGGCGTGCGCTTTCGCGAGCTCTTCACGATCGGCGACGAGCTCTTCGAGACGCGCTTCAACGCCCTCGATGGCGTGGGCGCGCTCCGCCTGCCCGACGGCACGGCGCTCCCGGGCCGGTTCTCGAGGGTGCCGCCCGGCGGCGGGCGCTTCACGGGCCCCAACGGCCAGGCGTGCGCCGCGTGCCACGACACTCCCTTCGGCACGTCGGCCGGCGACGCGTCGGCGAACGTCGCCCAGGACCCCGCCGGCGCGGGCCAGCCGCCCTTCAACCAGCGCAACACGACGAGCCTCTTCGGCGCGGGCCTCCTCCAGCGCCTCGCCGAGGAGATGACCGAGGACCTCCTCGCGCTCCGAGACCAGGCGGCGGCGCAAGCGGCGCTCGGAGGCCCGGCGGTGGCGGTCGCCCTCGTCACGAAAGGCGTCTCCTTCGGCTCCATCGCTGCGGTCCGCGACGCGGGCGGCGACGTCACCTTCGACGCCTCGGGCGTCGAGGGCGTGTCGCCGGACCTCGTCGTGCGCCCCTTCGGGTGGAAGGGCAACGTGGCGAGCCTCCGCGACTTCGTGCGGGGCGCCGCGCTGAACGAGCTCGGCATGGAGGCGGACGAGCTCGTGGCGAAGGACTCCCTCGGCCGCTCGGACCCCGACGGGGACGACGTCGAGGGGGAGCTGTCGGTGGGGGACATCACGGCCATCACGGTCTACGTGGCGGCCCAGGAGACGCCCACGACCGTGGCGCGCAGGGCCTCGGCGGGCAGGAGCGCGCCGCCGGGCGAGGAATTCGCCGCGGCGAGCCGCCGGGGCGAGGAGGTCTTCTCGAGGATCGGCTGCGCGGGATGCCATGTGCCCGAGCTGCGGCTCGAGGACCCCGTCTTCGAGGAGCCGACCTCGCGCGCCGGCGGGAGCTACCTCGACGGCGACATCGATCCCGCGGTCACGTTGCTCGACCCCTCGCGGCCCTTCCGCTTCGACCTGGCGCGCCAGGGCGACTTCCCGCGCCCCGAGCCGCACCCCGAGGGCGGCCTGCGCGTGCGGCTCTTCGGCGACCTCAAGCGGCACCGCATGGGGAGCGAGCTCTCGGACGCCCAGGAGACCCCCGTGAGCGTCGGGACGGGCGAGCAGCTCGAGGTAGACGGCGTCCCCCAGACCGTCGTGGTCTCGGAGCTCCTCACGGCGGAGCTCTGGGGCGCGGGCAGCACGGGCCCCTGGCTCCACGACGGCCGCGCCGGGAGTCTCGAGGAGGCGGCCCTCCTCCACGGCACGGACGACCCCCCCCCCGAGGGCGACCCGGACCGCAGCGAGGCCCAAGAGGAGCGCGACGCCTTTGCCGCTCTCTCGGCCCGCGAGAAGGAGGACCTCGTCACGTTCCTCAAGAGCCTGATCCTCTTCGAGGCCGCGGAGGAGTAGCCTCCTCAGGGCGCGAGCTCCATCGTCGCCGCCACCAGGACCGGCGCCGAGGGCGTGCCGAGGTCGCGGAAGACGAGCCGCTCGACCCTCACGGGCCGCAGCTCGACCCCGAGCACGTTCAGGTGCCACGGGTCGCCGCAGGGGCCGAGGTACGCCTCGCAGGCCTGAGGCGGCGAGGCCCAGTCGTCGCTCGTGCGGCCCGCGATGAGGGGTACGACCTGCTCGCTCCCGTCCGCGTACTGGATCACGTGCTCGGCGAGGGCGCCCCATTCGCCCGCGCCCTCGTCCTCGGGGCTCCAGCCGTGCACGTTCCCCAGGAGGTAGAGGCGCTTGCCGGTCGCGCCGACGGGGACCCCGATCTCCCGCGGGAACCCGCTCGAGCCGCCGTGGCCCTGTAGGACCAGGATGCCGCGGCCGCGGTTCCGGGCCGGATCGATGACCTCGAAGGGCACGCCGCCGGCTCGAAGGTGGCCCGTATTCAAGCCCGTGAAGAGGTACTTGCCCGGCGTGGGCACGCCGAAGGGCGCCTCGAAGGGGTGCGCGTTAGCCGCGGTCGCGAGGTCGAGCCGCACGCACCGCGCGTCGGCGAGCGGCTCGGCGAGGGGCAGCGGCACCAGCCCGGGGATGGGCCACGCCGCGGGCGCCGCGCCGTGGAGCTTCAGGACCTCCTCGAAGCTCCAGCGCTGCTTCTGGTCCGAGCGCACCACGAGGTCCACGCCGGCCGGGACCGCCTCGGGGCGCCGCGAGGCGGGGACGTGGAGCACGATCCGCGAGGGCGGAGAACGCCGCGGCGGCTCGAGCCTCACCTCGATCCCGCGCTCCCTGCCCTCGACCGCGAGGCTCAGCGGGCCGAAGTGCGTCGGCGCGCGCTCGACGTCAATCCGCTTCCCCGGCGCGAGCCAGCCGTCGGGGGCGGCCTTGAGGAGGTGGAGCTCGCTCCCCTCCTCGTGGACGAGCGCGTGGCGGAGGAGGTTCGCGCACTGGGCCGCGCCCGTCAAGTGCGGCACCGTGTCACCCCAGGCGAAGCGGCGCTTGTGGTAGATCCCCTCGGGGAAGCCGTTCGCCGCCGTCGAGTGGAGGAGGTACGAGTAGATCTCCTCCACGACGGTCTCGTGCTCCCCGAGGGTGAGCGAGGCGAGCGTGGTGTAGCTCGAGAGGTAGGGGTGGATCGCGGCGACGCGGCCCGGGCACCAGCGGATGGTCCCCTCGAGGAACCCGCCCCCGAAGCGCTCGCGAGCCTCCTTGACCATCGCCGCGACGCGCGGGTCGGCCACCTCGAAGACCGCGGTCGGCCACAGCGTCTCCGTGTTCCCCCAGTGGGTGCCCTCGCCCTCCCAGCTCGGCGGGAGGTGCGGCAGGCCCGTGCGCTTCCAGGCGGCGTCGATGGAGGCTCGGTAGTCGCGCGCCTCGGCCGCGAGAGCCTCGGCGTCGGCCTTCTCGCCCAGCGTGCGAGCCGCCTCGGCGGCGCACAGGAGACCGCGGAGGTTCCAGAGGTCGTAGCCGACGATGTGGTTCTTCCCCTCCCAGAGGAGCTCGCCGTCGGCGAGCGCGGCCGGGAGGAGGCCCGCGAAGGGCGAGCCGGCCGGGGCCTGCCTGCGCGCGCCCCGGATCCACTCGACCGCGCGGCGCATCGCCGGGTAGACCTGGGCGAGCCAGGCCCGGTCGCCCGTCACGAGGTGGAACTGCCAGAGCGCCCAGAGGGCCTGGCCGTTCGCGTCGAGCTGCCCCGCCTGGCTCTCGAAGCGGCCATCGGGTCGCTGGCAGCGGAGGAAGTACGGCATCGCCCTGCGCGCCGCCTCGAGGAAGCCCGCCTCCTCGAGGTGCATCACCTGGTAGGCGCCGTCGCGGATGTAGAACTCGTCGTAGAAGCCCTCGCCGCCGCGCACTTCACCCGCGTCGCTGCCGATGAGCTGGTTCACGTGGGAGGCGCGCAGGCAGGCCATGGGCTTCTCCTCGGGCACCTCGAGGCGAGCCCCCGAGGCGAGCATGCCGCGCCAGAACGCGACGGTGCGCTCGAGCCAGAGCGCAGCGTCCTCGCCGGCGAACGTGTCCTTCGCTTCCGGCGCGTCCGAGGGCTCGAAGGGGATGCGGAGGACGACGCGCTCCTTCCCGCCCGGCGCGAGCCGCCAGGCGAAGGAGGCCAGCCGGCGCGCCTCGCCGCCCCCGCCGCTCGCGGTTGCCTCGGCGGAGAAGCCCGCCGCGGCCGGCACGGCGCCCCCGTCGGCGGCCTCGACGGCGACCCAGTTGAGGTAGTCCTCGCCCTCGACGGGCCCGTCGAAGGCGGCCCGCCAGTCCTTGACCGAGGGGAGCGGCGTGGCCCAGACCTTGAACGTGTAGGCGACGGCGCCGTCCCGCGCCTCGATCACGACCACCGGGAGCCAGCCCTCCAGCAGCGTCTTCATCGGCCCGCGGCCGAGGGGCCGCAGCTCGGCGCCGAAGCGGAGCCGCACCCGCCGCCCGCCGCCGAGCAGGAGCTCGTTCGCGGGCGAGATGCGCGTGCCGCTCGAGTAGTCCTTGAGCCCGACTGTGGCCCAAGGGTTCGCGAAGTGCTCGGGGGGCTGGGTGGGTTCGGCAGGGGCGGAGAGCGCAAGGCAAAGGAGGAGTGGGAGGAGGAGTGTGGCGTGCATGGGCGGGCTCGCGGGTCGGGTGGGGCCGACGAGCATGCGCTGGCGCGGCCCCGGGCGAAGTGACCGCCGTCACGGGCGGGGACGACGACCCGGCATGCGGACGGAGCCGGTGAAGCCTGCGGCCGCGAAGTCCATCGCCGGCGAGGACGCCGAGGTCGAGGCGGTCCTCGGTGGCCCAGCGGAGTGACCTCGCGGCGGGGGTGCATCAGCTCCCTGGCACGATCAGCTTCAGCGTGGGGAAGCAAGTCAGCCTCGTCCGAGAACATCTTCGTCTGTGGCTGGCTCCAACGTGTTGTGGAAGGATGCCTTCTTTGACGTAGAATCCAATTGACCCAAACGGAGTGAACACGCAAGCCCATGGCCATCCGCCAGCCACGTCTGTCCAAAGAGGAGCATGCCCGAAGGGGCATGGCCATCTACGAGCAACAGATCCGTCCGCAAGTGGAGGCAGCCAACCAGGGGAGAATCGTGGCCATCGATGTAGAGACAGGCGCCTTTGAAGTGGCTGAGGATACTCTCACCGCCTGCGATCGCTTGCTGGCTCGGTACCCGGAGGCCCAGATCTGGTGCGTACGGATCGGGGATCGCGCGGTTCATCGGTTCGGGCGCTGCCCCTGAACGGAGCCTGAATGATCGGTGGTGTGGTCAATGCGAGGCATGAGGCGATCATCCCGCTGACGGTCGTCGGTATGGGGAGCCAGAGACAGGCGATCGATGCAGTCGTCGACACCGGATTCACGGGATTCCTTACCCTGCCGTCCGCCTTGATCAGTTCCTTGAACTTGCCGTGGTTGTGCCGGCAATCGGGCATGCTTGCGGACGGGACAGTTGCGAACTTTGACGTTTACGTCGTCACCATAGTCTGGGACGGACGGCCCCGGACGATCGAGGTCGAGGAAGCGAATTGCGACCCGCTCGTGGGAATGGGCCTTCTGCGGGACCATCGTCTTCGGATCGACGTGGCGGTGGGCGGCGGGGTGTCAATCCAAGTCCTGCCGTGAGGGGAACGATGGGCAAGAGCACGTCGCCACCCTGACGAGGGCGGCGAACTTGGTCTGGGAATGCGTCTCATGCCGAATTCGGCATGCATAGCAGGCACGCACGTTGTTCCGCGGCAGCGCTTCTCATGGCGAGAGCTCCACCGTCGCCGCCACGAGGACCGGCGCGGCGGCCGAGGCTTAGCGAAGTGAGCTCGCGGTGGACGCGCGTCAGCCGTCAGCTCCCTGGCGCGACCAGCTTCAGCGTGGGGAAGTAGGTCCTGTATCGCGCGGCGTCCCGGGTGATCAGCGTCATCCCGGCCACCGCGGCGTGGGCGCCGATGTAGAAGTCAGGCAGGGGCGATCGCTTCTGGCCGCCTCGGCGCCGGTACTGGAGGAAGCACTTGCCGGCGAGGAACGCCGCTTCCCAGGGAAGGGCCGCGCGGCGGAAGCAGGCTTCCGGCAGCACGCCTTCCAGCTCCTCGATCCTCTGGAAGCCGATGGAGACCTCGGCATAGACGATGGGATTGATGAGGAGGATCTCCCTTTCCGCCCACTCTTCCAAGGTCGCCGATGACCACGCGAACCAGATCGGGTCCTCCGTCACGACATCGAGGATGACGTTCGAGTCCACGAGCGCTGACACGGGGGACGGCTCACTTCTCGCCGCGCGTCAGGGCCAGGATCTCGTCGGTCGTCATCTTGACCGTCGCCGTGCCACGGAGGCGTCGCACGAGATCACTCCCGCGGCGCCCGGGCGCCTTCGCCTTCCTCAAGACGACGTCCTTCCCCTTGACCAGGAACTCGACCTGGGTCTCGGGAACGAAGCCGAACCTCTCGCGGATCTCGGCCGGTATCGTCACCTGTCCTTTGGACGTGATGCGCACGTTGGTCTCCTGGGAGAAGGGTTATACTCTTACACGTAAGAGTATTACGTCCATGCCTTCAGGTCAACGGCTGCCTGGCTGCCAGGACTCCCTACGCCACCGGCCCGAAGTGCGCGCCCCACTCGGCGGCGAGGGACTTCCCCAGCTCGCGCAGCCGCTCGCGCTCGGCGGCGCCGAGGGGTTCGAAGGCGCGCGCCCGGCGGACGTTCTCCTCGAGCTCCGCCTCGTCCTTCATCCCCACGACGGCGAGGGAGAGGCCCTCGAGGCTCAAGGCATAGCGCAAGGCGAGGTCGCTGTGCTCGGGCGGCACGAGGGCCTGCGAGCCCGAGCCCCGCATGCCGCCGAAGACCTTCATGGCGACGACCGCGGCGCCGCGCTTCACGGCCTCGGGGAACACGCGGCCCTCGAAGTCGTAGGTGTGGCGGTCGGCGAAGTTGACGGCGCACATGACGACGTCGACGGGGAAGCGCTCGAGGATCTCGACGAAGCGCCAGGGCCTCGAGTGGCCGCTGATGCCGGCGAAGCGCGTCAGGCCGGCCCTCTTCGCCTCCTGGAGGAGCTCGAGCACGCCGCCCTTTCCCTGGACGACCTTCGGATCCATCTTGTCGTCGCCCACCGAGTGCGCGTAGACGAGGTCGGCGTGGTCGGTCCGGAGCTCCTTCAGGTTCCGCTCGAGGAGCTTCCGCGCCGCCCCCGCCTCGGGCTCCCAGAGCTTGGTGACGAGGAAGACCTCATCGCGCCGCCGCTCGAGCACCTTGCCGAGGGCCGCCTGGGCCTTGCCGTAGCCCGCGAAGTCCGGCGCGGCGTCCATGTAGGTCACGCCCAGGTCGATCGCGCGCTTGAAGAGCGCCGCGGCGTCGTCGAGGCGCCGGTGCATGCCGGCGGGCGCCGTGCCCATGCCGATGATCGGCACCGTCACGCCGGTGCGGCCGAGGGGCCGGCTCGGTAGAGGCGCCGCCGTGGATCCGGGCTTCTCGCCGACCGCAGGCGGCGCCGGCGCGCAGCCTGCGAGGGCCGCGGCGCCCGCCGCGAGGGCCGCCGACCGGACGAATTCGCGCCGGGAGAGGTCGTCACGATGCATGGTCCACCTTCCTTCCAGGAGGTGGCCATTGTAGCAGGAGAGCGCGGCGCCGAGGGGCCCCACGAATCGATGGAGCCGCCGGTCCTCCGCGCCCCGTTACGGGCCCGCCGCCCGCTTCAGCTCTGAGCCTCCTGCGCCATGGAACCGCTCCGCCTGACGCATCACCTTGCGGAGCTCGTCGTACATGGCGTCGTCCGCGCCGGCGAACCCGGTGACGTCCTCCCGCGTGGCGTCCTTGATCGGGGCGAGGACACCCGGCTCTCTGAGCTCGAGAAGCGCCTCGCGCAGGGCCGCGGCGACCTGCGGGTCGAGAGTCGCGGGCGCTACCCAGGCCTTCGTCGCCTCCTCGACCGTGAAGTCAGCGAAACTCTCCAGGCCCGGCGCCTGGTCCTTGAACTTTTGGAAGGTTGATATCTTGACCGCGCCGACCTCGAACCGGCCCGAGAGGACAGCCAGGGCGACGCTCTCGTGGCTTCGGTGGTACTCATGCCCGGCAAGGTCGCTGGCGCGGATGCCCTTCTTGACCAGGTGCGCCTGGGCGACGTAGCGGCCCAGGGTTGAGTCCTCGCTGCCGAAGGCGATTCGCACCCTGTTGTCCTTCAGAAGATCTTCTACGCTCCCGATGCCGCTGCCTTTCCGGGCAATGAGGACACCTGTGAGCCTGGGTTTTTCAGACACCAGCTCCCGGACGAGGAGCTGGATTCTCGGCTCCATTTGTCTCGCAAGGACATAGGAGGCAGAGCCCAGGCGCGATAGGTCGAGGCCGCCCTCGGCGAGGCTCTGCCACGCTCCCTTGTAGGACCTGAAGATGTGGAAGTCGATGGCTACACGCTTTCCGAGCCGGGCAGAAAGGGCCATCTCCAGTTGGCCGACGGCGCCGCGAAACGCCCTGTACATGGTTGGAGCCGCGTCCGAGGTGTAGACCCCGAAGTGGAGGCGGAGCTCCGGGTCCTGGGCCGGGAGAACGCCTTCTTCCAGCAGCTTGCGCGTCTCGTGAGCGACGGCGATGTGGTCGGGGTCCTCGCGGAGGAGGAAGTCGATGACCGAGCTGAGGTTGTGCAAGGCTGCCTCCGTGCGGTCCCTCTCCAGCTTGACCGTCCAAAGGAAGCCCAGAGCGACCGCGAGGCACACGATGAGCCCCAAGATCCCGCTCGCCAGCGCCGGGTTCCTCTGGGTCCAGCGCCGGGCCCGCACGAGCGGAGGCGTGCCGCGAGCCTGGATGGGCTCGCAGTCCTGGATCCGGCGCAGGTCCTCGGCGAGCTCGAGCGCCGTCCGGTAGCGTCGCTCGGGATCCTTCTCGAGCGCCGTCTCGAGGACCGCCTTGAGATCCCGCGAGATCCGGGGGTTCAGGTGCCGGGGGTTCGGGGGATCGGAGTAGCGGATCCTGCGGATGGTGCCCTCCCGGGTCACTCCGAGGAAGGGAAGCCGAAGCGTCAGGCACTCGTAAAGGGTCGCTCCGAGGGAATAGACGTCGGTCCTGCGGTCGATGGGGATCGGCTTGTCGCTGAGCTGCTCGGGGGACATGTAGCCCAGGGTGCCCATGAGCTCACCGGTCTGCGTCAACGTCGTGGAGTCCCCGTCCTGGAGGCGGGCGAGGCCAAAGTCGAGGATCACAGGATCCCCCTCCGGGGTGATCATGATGTTCCCGGGCTTGACGTCACGGTGGACGCAGCCGGCCTCGTGGGCGGCGTGGAGCGCCCTGGCCACGCGCTCGACGAGGCGGACGACGGTGAGGACCTCGGCCCGCGTCCAGGGAACCCTCAGCGGTTTCTCCTCTTTCTCCTCGGGTCCGGGAGTCTCGAGGGATCTCGGCCTCGTCGGCTGGCCGCACAGGACGGCGGCCAAGCTGCTCTCGGTGGCCTTGGCCCAGAAGATCTTCTTGCCCAGGGTCTCTCCGTCGATGAAGCGCATCGCGATGTATGGGATGCCCTTCTCCACGCCGGCCTGAAGGACGGTGCAGATCCCGGGGTGGTCGAGGCGAGAGGCCACACGGCCCTCGCGCTCGAAACGGGCCACGACCTTGGGGTCGGCAAGCAGGCTTGCAGGCAGGACCTTCAGGGCCACTCGACGGCCCAGGGAGACCTGCCAGGCCTCGTACACGATGCCGTAGGAGCCTCGGCCCACCTCACGCAGAAGCCTGTAGTCCCCAACGACCTCCAAGGGAGGAAACGGGCTCAGCTCCAGCAGCGCATCGAGCGCCTCGCCCACCTCGCGGCGGAGGTCGAGGCGCCCGGCGAGGGCCTCCTCGGGAAGCGCCGCAGGGCTGGCGACAAGGCGTCCAAGGGTTCCTTCAACGAGCCGCCTCAGCCCGCTCTGGCTGCGCCCCTCCGCGGAGTCGGACCCCGGGGAGGGATCCTCAAGCTTCTCGGCGTGCTTCCGCATGGATCCCCTCCTTTTTGGCCTTGACCGCCCCTCCAAAGAAAGGCGAAAATAGGCGCACTGGGCGGCAAAGAATTCTCGAGCTCATGTGGCTGGGTCACCTGCAAGCTTGAGGGCTGCCAGAACAGCCCGGCCGTTGAGCAAGGGGGTCGCTCGCTGGGTCCAGGTCCACTCGGCGATGACCTTGCCGCTGGGAGTAGGAGGTATAGATAGGAGGACGTCTCCAGTGGCGCGCGGAGAGAGCCGGCATCCCGCGGCCCAGCCAGCACCTGAGCTGCGGGGGGGAGAGCCAGGGGCGGCGCACGGGTTGGCTGCCGCCGCGTACGAGAGTCTCCGGGAGATCGCCCGAGCCTACGCTCGGCGCGAAGGGCCGAGCAAGGGGATCCAACCGAGCTCCTTGGTCAACGACGCCTATCTGCGGCTCGCGAGCCAGAGACGCATCGACTGGAAGGGCAAGACCCATTTCCTGGCCGTCGCCGCCAGGGAGATGCGCCGGATCCTCGTGGACCGAGCGCGCTGGCGACGAGCCAAGAAGCACGGTGGGTCTCTGGTCCGGGTATCCCTCAACGAGGCGTCGGCGCCTGCGGAGGAGGGACGCCTGGCAGATGTCCTCGACCTTGAGGCAGCTCTCCAGGAGCTCTCCGCGCTGGACCCCCGTGCTGCCCGGGTCGTCGAGCTTCGTTTCTTCGGCGGCCTGAGCACGGAGGAGTCGGCGCTGGTCCTCGGGGTCTCCCCAAGGACGGTTCGCGGGGACTGGCAGATGGCCCGCGCCTGGCTCCGGAGCCGGCTCCAGAAGGGGCAAGCATGACCGCCGGCCACTACCAGAAGTTGAAGCAGGTGTTCCTCGAAGCACGGAGATGCCCGCCCGAGGCGAGACCCGCCTTCCTGGACCAAGCCTGCGCCGGCGACAGCGCCTTGCGGTCGGAGGTGGAGTCCCTCCTGGAGCAGGAGCCGCAGCCGCCTGCGCGCGAGAGCGCTCCGGCGGGAGGCTCCTGGACCTCGCCTTCGCTGGACGAGCTGCTGAGGGAGTCCCTTGGGGTCGATTCCGCGGTTACCTTCTCCCTGGCGGAGGAGCCCCCTGCGCCCCGAGGAGAAGCTGCCGAGGGTGCCGGCGGTGCAGGTGTCTGGCTCCGAGAAGGCCGGCGCTACGCCTACAAGGGGGAGGTCGCCAGGGGCGGGATGGGGGTGATCATCAAGGCCTGGGACAGACAGCTGAACCGCCCGGTGGCCCTGAAGGTCATCCGTGCGGAGGGAAGGGAGGAGGAGTCCACGGAGCGCAGCGCTTTCCTCCGTGCGCACCTCGCTCGCTTCCTCCAGGAGGCCCAGGTCACCGCTCAGCTCGACCACCCGGGGATCGTTCCCGTCCACGATGTCGAGGTGGGTGACCAGGGGAGGGTCTACTTCACCATGCGCTTCGTGGAGGGACGGGACCTTGGCGAGATCCTGGCGCTCGCACGCGAGGAAAGGGAAGGCTGGAACCTTCCTCGGGCCGTAGGGGTGCTCGTCAAGGCATGCCAGGCCGTGGGCTACGCGCACTCGAAGGGCGTGGTGCACCGGGATCTCAAGCCGGGCAACATCCGCGTAGGGCGGCTGGGCGAGGTCTACGTCATGGACTGGGGCCTTGCGAAGGTGAAGCGAGGGGAGGATCTCCACGACCTGAGGCCACGGCTTCCCCCGGCGAAGCCGCCCGAGGACTCGAGTGCGGAGGCCGGCTCCGTGGCGGAGCCAGGAGCGATGGGCTCAGGATCGCCCCTCATGACCATGGACGGCACGGTCCTGGGCACTCCGAGCTTCATGGCGCCGGAACAGGCCGAAGGCAAGATCGCGGACGTGGACGAGAGGTCCGACGTCTATGCCCTGGGGGCGATCCTTTACACGCTCCTCACGGGGCAAGAGCCTTATCTCCCGCCCGGGGCGGAGACCTCGTCGCGGGCCATCTTGAAGAACGTGATCGAAGGCCCTCCCGAGCCGAGCCTCAGGATCAACCCGAGAGCGCCCGCGGAGCTCGTCTCGATCTGCGAGAAGGCCATGGCGCGGAAGCGGGAGATCCGGTACCGGAGCAGCCTCGAGCTCGCCGAGGACCTGCAGGCGTTCTTGGACCACCGGGTGGTCAAGGCCTACGCGACTGGGGCCGTGGCGGAGTTCAGGAAATGGGTCGCTCGCAACCAGGGCATGGCCCTGGCCATTGCCGCTTCGATTCTCCTGGCCGTGGGGGGCTTGCTGGTGGTCACCATCAGCCAGGCGAGGTCCAACCGGCAGCTTGCTGCGGCGAAGGAGGCCATGGAAAAGGAGCGCGATGCCGCGCGCAAGGCGGAGACGAACGAAGAGAAGGCACGGGCGCGGGCGGACGAGGCGCGGCAGGCCATGGAGATCACGCTCGCCGACATGTACACGGCCTCGGGGCTCATGGCCAGCGAGCGGGGGAGTCCCGCCGAGGCGGTGCTCTGGTTCGCGAATGCCGCACGCGCGGGCCGGCTTGAGCCCGATCGCGAGGAGGCGAACCTGCTGCGCGTCAGGACCTGGAAGGACGAGGCCATCCTCCCCGTGGCGGCCTTGCCCCACCCCGGAAAGAGGGTCTTGAGTTTGGCCTTCCATCCCGGGGGGCGTCACCTCATCACACGAACGCGCGAAGGCGAGGCTACGGTTTGGGATCTCGAGAAGGAGGCCCCGCTCCCGTTGCCCGATGGTGGCTCCGTCTCGATCGCCGCCTGGAGCCCCGGAGGCGAGTGGCTGGCGCTGGGTACGCGGGAGGGAATGCTGAGAGTCCTCGCCTTCCCTCAGTGCGAGGTCTCGGAGGAGGTTTCCGCCGGCGACCGCGTGGCGAGCCTGGCCTTCAGCCCCGATAGCACGCTCCTCGCGGTGGGAAGCAACGAGGTGCGCTTGTGGGACCTCGGTGAGAAGGCCTTCCGGGGGCCTGTCTTCGTTCACCCCGAGCCCGTGGCGGAGCTCGTCTTCAGCCCGAAGGGGGACCTCCTGGTCACCCATTGCCCTGAGAGTCGGTCGATGCGGGTCTTCCGGGTCGCGGGAGCGGAGGCTGGGAGCGTTGGGAGAGGCAATGAGCGCAAGGAGGCGGTCGAACCGCTCTTCCCACCCGTGAGGCACTGGGACGCGTACCAGGAGCGCGGGGGCGGGATCGTCCAGCCTACCTTCGTGGAGGGCGGGAAGGTGCTCGTCACCTTCGAGAGCTCTTTCGACGTCACCTGGTTGGACGCGGTCTCGGGGGCCGCGGTCCGCTCGGCCCCTTTCCGCGTCAAGGGCTTTGTAGACTTCCTGGGAGCAATGGCTGCAAGCCCCGACGGCCGCCTCCTCGCTGTCGGCCACGGCTTCAATGCTCAGCTCCTGGAGGCGGACACAGGGAAGCCCGTGGGCCCCGAGCTCAAGCATGGCAACGCCGTCGGTTGCGTCGCCTTCAGCCCCGACGGGACCCTCCTCGCCACGGGGAGCTGGGACCCCGCCGTCAGGCTCTGGTCCGTGCCGCAGGGAAAACTTCTCGCCTCGATCGAGAACCACAGGACGAACCTCGGCGGCGTTGTTTTCTCCTCCGATGCCAGGCTGCTCGCGACCGCGCAGCACGGAGGGCTGGTCCGCGTGTGGGATCTCTCCGCTGGACAGACGGGGGACTACCGGGTCCCGCAGGAGAGCTGGACCCTGGCTCGCCTGACCGCCGACGGGCGATACTGGGTCCCCACCGGGGTCAGCTCCCGCGAGTGCAAGCACACCTGGACCCAGGTTCGCGAGACGCGGACCGGCAGCCGCGTCGGCCTTCCGCTCCGGCCTGGAGGCAATCTCATCGACGCCGCTTTCTCGCCCGATGGCCTGGGGGTGGCCACGGTGAGCTCGAGGGCGAGCACGCAAGAGGAGCGCACGGACACGCTTTTCCTACCCGCAGGTCAGGCCGGGGCCCTCCAGCTCTGGGACTGGAAGCGAGGCAAGCTCCTCCGCGATCCCGTCCCCATGCCCTCGGAGCCACGCTCGGTGGACTGGTCTCCATGCGGCCGTCACTTGGCGGTGGTCTGCGCTCGAGGAGAGGTCATGACGGTCCGAGCTGAGAGCGGCGAGGTCGCGACGCTCCAGGGGGCGCACGCGGAGCGGCAGCACAACGACTTCACCAACAACGGCATGGTGCGCTTCAGCCCGGACGGGAAGGGCATCATCTCCTGGGGCATCGACTCGGCCGTGCGCGTGTGGGAGGCCGGCACCGGGAAGGAACGCTTTGCCTCCCTCGTCCACGAGAACCTCTGCCACGATGCCCAGGTGTCCCCCGACGGCAAGGTGCTGGCGACGGCGAGCTACGACTCGACGGCGCGCTTCTGGGACTTTGAGAGCGGCGAGCCCGCGGGCCCGGTTCTCAAGCATCCGGACTGGGTCTTCGCGGTGCGGTTCAGCGAGGACGGCGAGCGGGTGCTGACGGCCTGTCGCGACAAGATGGCGAGGCTTTGGCAGTGGCGGAAAGGCGAGCTCGCCTGCATCCCCTTCGTGCACGAGGACGAGGTCAAGGGCCTCGCTTTCACACCCGGAGGGAGGTGGGCCCTGACCGCGGGTCACGACGGCAGCGCTCGGGTCTGGGACCCGCGCACGGGAAAGCCGGTCACGCCGCCGATTCCCGCGTGCTTCGGCTACGCCCTGGACCTCGTCCTGGCGCCGGACGGGAACTGGGCCGTGGTCGGGGGGGCAGGCATCGGCATCCTCAGGCTGTCTCACCTCTACGAGAGGGAGCCGGTTCCCCCCGAGGAGCTCGGTCTGCTTGCAGAGATCGTCTCCGGCAAGCGCATGCATGAGGGTTCCGGGGTGGTGAACCTGACTGCGGAAGAGTGGCTCGAGCGGTGGAGGGACTACCGGAGGACGCGTCCCGAGGCGTTGCGTGTCGATTCGAGCCACGAGGCACGGGTGGCGTGGCACGAGCGCCGGAGGCAAGAGCTGGAGGGCGTGAAGTCCTGGGCCACCGGCCTCTGGCACCTCGACCGGCGGATCGCCCTCGAGCCGGAGAGCGCTCAGCACCACGTAGACCGGGCCCGAGCGCACCTGGCCGCTGGGATGTCCGAGGGCGCCCTCGAAGACCTCTCGCGGCTCCTGGCGCTCGAGCCCGAGAACGTCCAGGCGTGGCACGTGAAAGGCCACGCCCACGGTTCCCTCGGCAACTGGCAGGACGCAGTGGCCGACTACTCGAAGGCCATCGCTCTTGCCCCTCATGATCCCCACCTGTGGACGGACCGGGGCGATGCCCTGGCTTCCCTTTCCCGCTGGAGCGAGGCGGCTGCAGATCACCGCAGGGCCATCGACCTGGGGAACGACTGGCCCTTGAGCTGGCGCCGCCACGCCATCCTTCGCCTGGTCGAGGGCCGCAGGGAGGAGTACAAGGCGGTCTGCGGGGCGCTCGTCGAGCGGTTCGGCGGCTCGGAGAACCCCGGTTGGCTCAGGATGGTGCCTTGGGCTTGCTCCCTTGTGCCGGGGACGGTGGAGGACTGCGCTCCCCTGGTCGAGACCGCGCAGAAGCTGGTGGCGGGGATCCCACGGAACTACGCGTGCCTCCTGACGCTGGCGGCGGCTCTGCACCGGGCCGGGCGGCACGCGGAGGCCCTCCAGCGCCTCGAGGAGGCCCGAGGAGCCGATGAGGACGGGGGCACGGCCTACGATCGGATCTTTCAGGCTCTGGCGGCCCACAGCCTCGGCAAGGCGAGCGAGGCCAAGGAATGGCTCGAGAAAGGAAAGGCGTGGCTGGAGGAGGACCGGGTGAAAGGGGAGCGGGCGGCCTTCGGGCTCTTCAACCGCCTGGAGCTGAGGATCCTTCTCGAGGAGGCCGAAGCGTTGATCCTCGCGGAGGGGCCCACGCAAAGGGTCAAATGATGGTCTTCAGCAGCAGTATCCGCACGCTCATCTACCAAGCGAAGGCCGGCGACAAGGATGCTTTCGGCAGAGCCTTCGAGAGCTGCTCGGACCTGATCGAGTCCTTCATCCGGCGAGAGCTGGGTTCGGCTCTCGCTCGAGAGGTGGAGGCTATGGAGATCCTGGACGAGACTTTCCTCCGCGCTTCCCGTTCCCTGCACCAGCTTCGAGGTGAGGACGAGCGGTCTCTTGTGGCATGGCTGCGGGCCATCGCCGCAAACGTCATCAAGGACGAGGGCCGCCGGCTGAAGGCGCAAAAGAAGGTGGAGACCTCCAAGCAGTCACCGATCGTCGGGTCCAGCGCGGGATCGGCATCGCTTCTTGATTATCTGAGAGCTTCTTGCCCCTCGCCGAGCGAGATCCTCACGCGCAGGGAGCGCCTCGTGCGCCTCGGGCGGGCCCTTCAGACCTTGAAGGAGGACCACCGCGACGTCATCGTCCTCGTCTGGCTGAAGGGCCTCCCCGTCAAGGACGTCGCCCGTCTCATGGGGAGGTCTCCGGAGGCGACCTCGCAGCTCCTCTACCGTGCCCTCCTCAAGCTGAAGGAGGCCTTCGGCGAGACCTCGAGCTTGCGCCTTCCCCGGGACGAGCGTCTGGACGAAGTCGAGGAGTGACCTCGAGTTTCGAGGAACGCGGAATCCAGCGCGATTCCCGCGTTGGATTCCGTCCGGTTCCGCGCCTTGAGGAGAGGGGGGCGGCAGGGGCCGGCGCTGTCTACTCCAGACCTTCGCGGCGGCGAGGAGCGGCGGCCGAACATCCCCCTGACAGCGCTCCTTCCGGGCGGCAAGCGGGCCAGCCTGCTCTCCGTGCGCATGCAGCAAGCTGGCCGCAGCGCGAGCCTGGCCCATGGAAGCTCGCCCGTCGCTGTGGCGGGAGAAAGGGAGGTGTACGTTCGAGTCTCAGACAGTCAGGCAGCGGGAGCTCTCGCCAGGACTCCATCTTGAGCGCCGGGGTCCGGCGGAGACGACCTTCCTCAAGATTCAACTCGACTCAGGGCGCTCCGGAGGTTCACATGCTTCACTCCAGAGTTTCGACCCTTCCCCTGTCCTTCGGCATCACGGTGTCGGTGTTCTGCCTGATCTCCTTGGGCAGGCAGAGTCCGGCGCTTTCTGACGGCGTCGAGCCGGATGACGATCGCGACGTCACGCTGATCTACTTCCTGCGCCACGGCGAGGACATCGAAGAGTCTCTCGAGCCCGACGCTCCGCTGGCAGAGTTCCTGGAGCCGGTCTGCAATGAGCCGCCCGCGCCACCCTGCTGCCTGGAGGTCCTCAACGACCTGGGCACGAAGCGTGCCGAGCTCCTGGCGGGGTGGTTCGGGGAGCGGCGCATCCTCCCGCGCCTGACGCACGTCATCGCGAGCCACAAGATCCGCACCCTCCAGTCGGTCGAGCCCATCGCCGCCGCGGCGGTCGCGGAGGGCGCTCAGCTCGCGGAGGACACCGACTTGAACCCAGGGGACGGCGTGCAGCAGGTGCCGGCCGTCGAGGAGTGCGCCCCCGGTTTCGAGAGCTCCTCGAAATCGCGCGGGCCGATGACGCTGTTCATCAAGAGCCTCCCGCTGGGGAGCGTGGCGGTGGTGGGGGCCCACAGTCCCACGATCTATCCGATCCTGCAGGCGCTCGGGATCGACACCAGCGACCCGATCGATTTCCCGAAGGATGCCAGAGGACGCGTCACAGGCTTCGGCAACATCTGGGCCGTGCAGGTGGACAGGAACGGCCAAGGCAGGCTCTTGAGCCACCTGGTCCTGGACCTCGAGCTGGTCCAGCAGAGAAGCGTCCGCGCGGCGGGGGGAGGAGCCGAAGAAGGACTCGTGCAGGGCCCTACCCTGCCGTCGGCCTGCGGGGACTCCAACGGCGACGGCACGCTCGACATCTCTGACCCGATCCACTCGCTGACCTTCCTGTTCCTCGGCGGACCAGCGCCGCGGTGCCTCGCGGAGGAGGCTCCGACTTCACCTTAGAGCCTTAGTGACCCCCGTCACGGGGGCGGCTCGCGCGCTCGGCTCTCATGCTCGCATGAGCCCCCGATGCCTGCCTGCCCTCACCGCATTGCTCGCCATCGCTGGTTCTGCCTTCTCGCCCCGCGGCGCCGCCGCCGAGGAGCGCGACGTCCGGGCGCTACGCCTCGTGCCCTTCCCGAAGCGCGTGCGGTTCGAGGAGGGGAGCTTCGCCCTCGACCGGGAGCTCGTCCTCGAGGCCGAGCCGGACGCCGCGGCCGTGGCCGGTCCGCTCATCGCCGAGGAGCTCGAGCGCGCCGGGCTGAAGCGGCCCGCGGTGCGGGCA
>JACQVW010000642.1 GCA_016209535.1 Planctomycetota bacterium
GCCCCGGCCCCGAGGGCGGCGGCCGGCCCGGCCGTGAAGGCCGCGCTCGGCCCGGCGAGGACGCGCCTCAAGAACATGCTCACGGACATCGCGAGCCTCGAGGAAGCGCCCTTCGAGCGCGTGCTCCGGCGGTACACGGAGTTCGTGGGCTCCGACGGGAAGGCCCGCTGGGCGGAGTCCGTCGACGGCATGTCCGAGGCCTGGGCCGAGCGGTCCCTCGCGCCCGCCGAGCGCGACTGGCGGGCGGTGGTGCCCTGGAGCGCCGAGGCCTCGCAGGTCCCGGCCCTCGTGAGCTGAAAGGAGGCGAGACATGGAAACCACGACGAAAACCGCCCCGCCGGACCTCCTCGCGCCCTGGCTCCGCCACAAGGCCTCGCTCTTCCGCCAGACCCCCTGCACCTCGAACCGCGCCTCGCAGCTCGGAGCGGACTGCGAGCGCGAGCTCGTCTACTGGCGCACCCGCTGGTCCGAGGCGCTCGAGCCCTCCCTCGAGCTCCGGATCATCTTCCAGGAGGGCGAGAAGCACGAGCGCGAGGTGCTCCAGGAGCTCCAGCGCGCCGGTGTGCAGGTCCTCGAGCAGCAGTGCTCGCTCGAGTGGCGGGACCTCGAGATCACGGGCCACGTGGACGCCACTGTCGTCTCGGAGGGCGAGTCGATCCCGGTCGATGTCAAGAGCATGTCGGCTCACATCTGGGACGCGGTCTTCCGCGACGGTACCCGCGTCTACGCCTGGAGCGAGGTGTCGGAGGCCTTCGGCAGGAAGCCCTGGCTCCGGAAGTACCTCGGCCAGGTCACGCTCTACGCGCTGCTCAGGGGCTCTGAGCGGGCGATCCTGCTGTGCCTCAACAAGGGGACCGGCGCCCTGGCCCAGGTCAACGTCGAGCTCGACTACGAGTACGCCGAGTCGCTCCTCCGGCGCGCCGAGCGCATCAACGCGCACGTGCGCGCGGGCACGCTGCCGGAGCGCATCCCCTTCGACGAGGAGGTCTGCCCGCGCTGCCCCTTCTACGCCCTGTGCCTCCCGGAGCACGTGGGGAGGGAGCCGATCGCGTTCCTCGAGGACGCGGAGGTCGAGCGGCTCCTCGAGGAGCGGGCGCTCCACGAGGAGGGGGCGCGGGTGTTCACGAAGGCCGACGATCGCCTGAAGGCGTGGGCCAGGGCGCGGCCCGAGGAGCGGCTCACGGTGGGCCGGTGGCTCCTCGAGAAGAGGAAGCTCTCGCGGGGCGTGCGGGTGGACGTGCAGGCGCTCGAGGAGCGGGCGCCGGCTGCCGCGAGCGCCTGACCGGCGCCGTGCCTGTCCTGCCCGGCGCGCCGGGCTCTCTCTCGCTTGACCCTGCAACACCCTTCGCCCGGAGAGTCTCCATGCTTCCGCCGAACACCTGGGCCGTCCATGGCCCGCCCGGCACGGGCAAGACCACGCAGGTCGCGAAGCTCGCCCGCGAGGCCGCGGAGCGTCACGGCGCGGGGCGCGTGCTCGTGGCGTCCTTGACCCGCGGGGCAGCCCGCGAGGTCCTCGAGCGCGGCCTCGCGGTCCCTGCCCGGCAGGTGGGCACGCTCCACGCGTTCGCCTGCCGGGCGCTGGGGCTCGGCGAGGGGCAGGTCGCCGAGGTCGAGCACTCGCCCTTCCGCCGCCGGCATCTCCTCGAGCAGCTCGCGTGCCTGCGCGGCGCGCTCGTGCCGCGGGAGCGGTGGCCCGAGGACGTGCGCGAGCTCGCCGATGGCTGGGAGCGCTGGAAGCGCCGGCGCGGGCTCCTCGACTTCGAGGACCTCCTCGAGCGGGCCGCGGAGGAGACCGCCGCAGCGCCCGGTGCCCCGGCGGTCCTAATCCTCGACGAGGCGCAGGACTGCTCGGCTCTCGAGCTGCGCCTTGCGGCCCGCTGGGGGCGGCGCGCGGAGCGGCTCGTCCTGGTGGGGGACCCGGACCAGGCGATCTACGGGTTTCGCGGGGCGGACGGGTCGTGGCTCCGGGAGGTCCCGGCGAACCGGCGGACGCTCCTCGCGCGGTCGTTTCGCCTGCCGCGCGCCGTGCACCGCTACGCCACGGCGTGGATCGCGCAGGTCCCGGGCCGCGAGCCCGTGGGCTTCCTGCCGCGCGATGCCGAGGGCGCCGTGCGGAGGCTCGAGCCGGGCGGAGCTCGGCTCAAGGGGCTCCTGCCCTCGGTGCGCCGCGACCTCGCCCGGGGGCGGAGCGTCATGGTGCTCGCGGCCTGCGGGTACCTCGTCGAGGGCGTCGCCAGGCGCCTTTGCAGGGAGCGGAGAGGGTGGCGCGCTTCCCTGCGCCGGCTGCTGCGGTGCATCGGGTGGGGCTGCGCGGCCGCGCCGTGCGATGGGCCGCCGTGGGTCACGGTGGGCACGATCCACAGCGCCAAGGGCGCCGAGGCGGACGTGGTCTACGTGCTCCCGGACCTCTCGCCCGCCCAGTGGCGCCGCTGGGTGGTGGGGGAGCGCGACGAGCTCCTGCGGCTCTTCTACGTCGCCCTCACGCGGGCGCGGGAGGAGGTGGTGCTCGTGGGGGCGGCGGGGCGGAGGTGCATCTCCTGGCCGTGCAGGGCAACCTAAAGCGGCAAGTACTCTACCCAGCCGACGAAGTCTTCAGGCTCAGCTACCTTGGCGATCAGCTCGAGGTCGCGGACGCACTGGCCGACCGAGACGTTGAGCTGGTGAGCGTAGACGACGCCAGCAAAGGATCGTCCGGCTCGTTGGCGCTCCGTTGCCTCCCGGAGCAGGTCAGAGTCCTGCGAGAAGAGCACCCGGCCAAGCTCGCCAGCGCGATCGAGGAGCTCTGGATCAGGAAGTCTCGTCGAGCCGTCCTCCTGCGCGGTCAAGACGTCCACGCCGCGGAGGCGAAGCCCCACGGTGACGGCCCGACGAACGTGGACGTCCATGTAGAGGCGGACGCTCAAGGAAGCTTCCCGGCCTCTCGCAATCGCTTCCTTACGGGGGAATCCTTGGCCTTCACGGCCAGGGCCTCCACTTCCTCAAGCTGCTTCTGAATCGCCGCGTCGAGCTCCCCCTGGTGATCGTGGTAGTACGAGAGCGCCGCGTAGATCTGCCCGAGCGTGAGGTGAGGATGCTGGAAATGCATCTCCTCGGGGCTGTTCCCATGGGCGATCTTGTCGAGGACGACCTCGATGACCTTGATGTTCGTGTCATCGATCCAGGCGATACCGCTGGCATCCAACCGGACGTGCTGAGTTACCGCGATGCTCATGGCGACTGTTCTCCGGGCGCTTCGATGGCCTGTAGTATACCAGCGCGCCGCTCCTTGGGGCGAGGGACCTCGACTCGAGCCTGCCCGGGGAGGAGCTCACTTGCGTGCCTGGACCGATGCTTTCCGCTTCTCGCCGCCTACGGGCACCCCGCCGTGCACTGCGCGAGCGCCTCCGTCGCGTCGGGGTCGGGGCCAAGATCTCGCCGGGGACGGCCGGTGCCGAGGCGAACGAGTAGCGCCACACGTCCCTCGCGCAGCCAAGGCGGAGTTTGCCTCGGCAGCCAGTCCGTGGTACCACCGCCTGCATGAGCCTCGCGCCAGAATGCAGTGAAGCCGCGATCCTTGCCCGGGTGATCCGCCCGCAGGCCGGGGGCTGGCCGCGGGCGGCCGCCGAGGCGATCCTCGGAATCACCTTCGAAGAGCGTGACCGCGAGCGCATGGCCCGCTTGCTCGAGAAGGCGAAGGCTGGGGAGCTCACGGCCGAGGAGAGCGCGGCGGCTGAGAACTACCGCCACGTCGGGCGGCTCCTGGAGCTGCTCAAGTCCCGCGCCAGGCGGCCCCTCCAGTCGAAGGCAACCCCCTGATCCATGGGGCGGCCCGACCGCGCGCTCGAGACCGAGGTGATCCGCCGTGCGGGCGGGCGGTGCGAGTGCTGCCGGTTCCCTGAGGCTGCGGCGGAGCTCCCGTTCCACGTCGATCATGTCGTCGCGGAGAAGCACGGCGGAGCAACGATATCGTCAAATCTTGCATGGGCCTGCTTTCCGTGTAGGTTGCGCAAGAGTCCCAATGTCGCTGGTCTCGATCCGTTGACCGGTGAGCTCACGCGCCTGTTCCATCCGCGCACCGATGCCTGGACGGAGCACTTTGCCTGGCAAGGCGTCTGGCTGCTTGGGCTGACAGCGATAGGCCGGACCACCGTGGCCGTGCTGGTGGACATCAATCTGCCCGAAAACGCCGCGGTGCGCGAGGCGCTGCGCGCCGAGGGGCTCTTCGAGCCGTAGAGCCAGCGAACGCACCACCTTGGACTCGTTCGCTGCTTGGGCGTCGCCCTCACGCGGGCGCGGGAGGAGGTGGTGCTTGTCGGCCCGGCGACGCGCCGGCCCTTGCCTTGGCCTTGAAGCGCCGGCATCCGGCTCGGACGGCCGAGCCGCCGCAGGCACCGCGAAGCGGTCGGCGTGGCCTGCCGCCTATCCCCGCGCCCACCGTCGATACGCCTCGATCCACTCGGCGCCCCGCGGAGGCGGGTCGGGCAGGGGGAGCTCGAGGAGGGAGATCGCCTGGCGGTGGGGTCCGCGCCGGCAGCTTGCGACGATGCCGCCCGCGTCGGTCTCCTGGATGCTCTCGACCGAGACCTCTTCGCCGAGGACTCTTGTCCGGAACGGCAGCTCGAGGTGCTCCTCGAGCAGGCTGTAGAAGCCCATGAGC
>JACQVW010000652.1 GCA_016209535.1 Planctomycetota bacterium
CTGGATGAGGGTGCCGAAGGTGCGGCTGAAGCGCGAGAGGGCCACCTTGGAGAAGAGGGGCCCGAAGATGGGCATCTTCAGGATCAGCCAGTCCCGCTGGGTAGCCCCCTTTTCGGTCCTCACGTAGAGGTAGATGAGGACCCCCGCCAGGATGGTCCCCAGGCTCCAGTAGAGGAGGTTGTTCTTCAGGAAGAGGGAGGTGGCGATGAGGGCCTTCGTCACCGCCGGAAGCTCCACGTCCATGGTGTTGAACATGTCCTCGAACTTCGGGATGATGAACACGAGGAGGAAGAGGGTGATGCCCAGCACCATGACCAGGGACACCACGGGGTAGGTCATGGCGGACTTGATCTCCGCCTTGAGCTTCTCCGATGCCTCCTGGTAGTCGGCGAGCCGCGAGAGCACCGTGTCGAGCTGGCCGCTGGCCTCGCCCGCCCGGATCATGTTGACGTAGATGTCCGGGAAGACCCTCGGGTGCTGCGACAGGGCCTGGGAGAGGTCCTTCCCCGCCCGCACGTTGGCCGCGATGTCCTCGAGGGTCGCCTTGAAGCCGAGGTTGCTCGCCTGGTCGGCGAGGATCTCGATCGCCTCGACGAGCGGTATGCCGGCGCTGATCATGGTGGAGAGCTGGCGGGTGAAGACCACCATGTCCTGGCTCTTCACCTTCACCCTGCTCTTCTTCGGAGGCGCCTTGCCCCCCCGGAACAGGGAGGAGCGAGCCCCCTCGCCGCCCGAGCCGCCCTTCTGGAGGCCCATCGAGACGACGGTGAGGCCCTGGCGCCTGAGGTCCCCGACGGCCTCCGACTCGTTCTGGGCGTTGACGGTGCCGGAGACCGTCCCGCCTCCGGGTTTCTTGGCCTTGTAGCTGTAGATCGGCATGCGTTAGTCTCCCACCGTAACCTTCAGCACTTCCTCGAGGCTAGTCCGGCCGCGCATCACGTTGAGGAGGCCGCAGCGGCGGAGCGAGATCATGCCCTGCTTCATGGCCTCGGCCTTGATGTCGAGCGCGGAGCCTCCCTTGATGATGATCCTCCGGATGTCGTCGTTGAGGGGCAGGGTCTCGAGCACGGCGAACCTCCCCTTGTAGCCCTTCCCCTCGCACCGCGGGCAGCCTTGCGGCTGCTGGAGCACGAGGCCTTCCAGGTCCTCGGGCTTGAAGCCGATCCGGAGGAGGTGGTCCTCCGGCGGCCTGAAGTCCATCGGCTTCCTGCACTCTTCGCAAAGCTTCTTGGCGAGGCGCTGGGCGGCCACGCAGCACACGCTCGAGGCCACGAGGAACGGGTCGACGCCCATGTCCACCATCCGGGTGATGGTGCTCGGGGCGTCGTTCGTGTGGAGGGTCGAGAAGACGAGGTGGCCCGTCAGTGCGGCCTTCACGGCGATCTCCACGGTCTCCTGGTCGCGGATCTCGCCCAGGAGAATCGTGTCCGGGTCCTGGCGCAGGATCGAGCGCAGGGCCGCCGCGAAGGTCAAGCCCCGCTTCAAGCTCACCTGGACCTGGTTCACTCCCTCGAGCTGGTACTCGACGGGGTCCTCGACCGTGACGATGTTGTCCTCCGTGGAGAGCACCTCGCGGACGCAGGAGTAGAGGGTCGTCGACTTCCCGCTCCCCGTGGGCCCCGTGACCAGCAGCATGCCGTAGGGCTGGCCGATCGCGTGCCGGATGTCCAGGAGCGCCTTCTCCTCGAAGCCCAGGGACTCGAGGTTGAGCGTGAGGTTCGAGGAGTCGAGGATCCTGAGCACGACCTTCTCCCCGTGGATCGTCGGGAGCACGGAGACTCGGAAGTCGATCTTCCGGTTGTCGACCTTGATCTGGAACTTCCCGTCCTGCGGCTTCCGTTTCTCGGCGATGTCCAGGCCCGAGATGATCTTGATGCGGCTCGCGATCGCGTTCTGCATCTTCTTCGGGGGGCTCAGGCTCTCCCGCAGGGTCCCGTCCACCCGGTACCGGACGCGGATCTGCCGGTCCATGGGCTCGATGTGTATGTCGCTCGCCTTCTGCTGGATCGCCTGGTAGATGATCACGTTGACCAGCTTGACGACGGGCGCCTGGTTCGAGTCATCGCCAAAGTTGTCGAAGTCCTCGAGCTCCTTGGGCGCCTCCTTCACCTCGACGTCGCCGTCCCCCATCGTGTCGAGGAGGTCCTGCACCATCTGCTGGCCCTTGTTGTAGACCTCGGGGATGGCCTTCCGGATCGACACGTCGGTGGACAGGACGGGGCGGATGCTGCAGCCCGTGACGATCTGGATGTCGTCGAGCTGGAGGATGTCGAAGGGGTTCGACACGGCGAGAGTGATGATCCCGCCCACCTTGGAGACGGGGATCACGCCGTAGTACGTGGCCAGGTTCTGGGGCAGGAGCGCCGCCAGCGACTCGTCCGACTGCACCTTGAAGACGTTGATCGGCGGAAGGTGAGTCTCCTGGCTGAGCGCGCCGAGCAGCCCCTCCTCGGTCGCGAGCCTGTCCTCGAGGAGCACCTGGGTCAGCGACTTGCCGCCCGTCTCGGCCCGCGCGAGGGCCTCGCCGAGGACATCCTCGGCAAGCACCGCCTGCTTCGCGAGGATCGACTTGAGTCTCTTGTCGAACTTGAGGACGGCCATACCCGCAGAAAGCTACGCCTGCACCCCCTGCTTCTGCACAAGGCGCTTCAGGTCCTCCGGATCCGCCGAGTGGCTCAGGGCGTCGTCGTAGGTGATGAGGTGCTGCCTGTACAGGTCGTACAGGGCCTGGTTCATGGTCTTCATGCCGTAGCGGCCCCCGGTCTGTATGATCGACATGAGCTGGTGGGCCTTGTCCTCGCGGATGAGGGCCTTGACGGCGGGCGTGGCCACCATGATCTCGGCGGCCAGGACTCGCCCGCGGGAGTCGGCCCGGGGGACGAGCTGCTGGCAGAAGACCGCCTGGAGCGTGAAGGAGAGCTGGGTCCGGATCTGCTGCTGCTGGTGGGGCGGGAACACGTCCACCACGCGGTCCACGGTCTGGGCCGCGTCCGAGGTGTGCAGCGTCGAGAACACCAGGTGGCCGGTCTCGGCGGCGGTCAACGTGCCGCCGATGGTGTCCAGGTCGCGCATCTCGCCTACCAGGATGACGTCGGGATCCTCTCGCAGCGACGAGCGCAGGGCGTTGATCCAGGTGAGCGTGTCCTGCCCCAGCTCGCGCTGGTTGATGAGGCTCTGCTTGTTGCGGTGGAGGAACTCGATGGGGTCCTCGATGGTGACGATGTGCCCCGGGCGGTGCGCGTTGATGTAGTCGATGAGCGAGGCGAGGGTCGTGGACTTCCCC
>JACQVW010000643.1 GCA_016209535.1 Planctomycetota bacterium
CTACGAGGACCTCGGCGTGAAGGAGTACTTCATCTTCGATCCGCTCGAGGAGTGGCTCCGTCCGCCCCTGCGGGGCTACCGGCGGCAGGGCGATTCCCTCGAGCAGTTCGTGCCCCTGAGGGAGGAGCCCGGCCTTCAGGTGTTCTTCAGCCAGGTCCTGGGCCTCGAGCTGCACGGCTCGCTGCGCTTTCTTCGGTGGGTGGACCCGCGCACGGGGCGGTCGCTCTTCACCGTCCGGGAGGCTTACGCCCAGGCCGACGTCGAGAAGGCCCGTGCCGAGGCCGCCGAGGCCGAGGCGGCGCGGCTCCGCTCCGAGATCGAGCGGCTGCGGGGGACGAGAGGCGCTCCGTAGCCTGCGGGCTTGGAGGGCCCCTACTTTGCGGCCGCGCCTGCCAGCGCCTCGAGCCTCTCCGCCGCCTCGCGGCTCTCGGGGCGCTGGGGGAACGCGCGGAGCACCTCTTCGAGCCGCTCGCGGGCCTTCGCCGGATCGCCCTTCTCGGCGAGGATCTCGGCCTCGAGCAGCAAGGCCCGCGGGACTTCGCCGGAGGCCGCGGGGAGCGCCCGCAGCCCCTCGAGCTCCCGCAGCGCCTCGACGGTCCGCTTCTCGAGGCGGAGGAGCCGGGCCCTCTCGATAGCGAGGAGCCCGCCGAGCTCGTCCACCGGCAGCTCCCACTCCCAGCGCTCGAGCTCCGAGCGCGCCTCCTCGAGCCGCTTCTCCCGCAGGAGGTTGTCGAAGCTCAGCTTCCGCGCCCCGCTCGAGAGGCGCCGGTCGCCCGCGTGCTTCCGGAAGCCGTCCTCCGACTCGAGGCGCTGGAGGATCGCGCGAGCCTCCTCGGGCTTCCCGCGCTGCAGGTGGAGCCGCGCGAGGAAGAGGCCGGCGCGGCGCGCCGCGTCGGTCTTCACGCTCGAGCCGAAGAGCTCCGCGAGCGTCACCTCGGCGGCCGTCGCGGCCTCGGACGCCGGATCGCGAACGTCGAGGCCCGCGAGCCGCGCGCGAGCCTCGTCGCGGTCCTCCTTCCGCGCAGCGCCGCCGGCGAGCGCGCCGAGGATCCGTCGCGCCAGCGGCTCGTCCTTCCCGGCACGCACGAGGTCGAGGGCGCGCCGCAGCCCCAGGGCCTCGATCCTCTGGCGGCTGCGCGCCGGGTCCGAGAGCCCGCGCGAGTACCAGGCGTCGACCGCGGGCCAGAGGTCCACCTCCCAGCGGTCGTCCTTCGAGCGCAGCCAGATGACCTGGGCAAGCTGGTCGCGCTCGAGCGCCGCGAGGTCGTACCCTCGCGTCCTCTCGAAGTAACCCTCGAGGAGCCCGTCGAGGTCCGTGCGCTCGAGCCCCTCGAAGCGGACGGCCACCCTCCGCGTCGCCGCGAGCGTCTTCCCTCCGGGCAGCGCCACATCGCAGGTCACCGTGTAGGTCCCGTGCTTCAGGTAAACGTGCCGCACGTCGTCTCCCTCACCGATCTGCCCGTCGCCGAAGCTCCAGCGGGGCGCGAGCGCCGTCCTCCCCTCGAGGTCCCCTGCGAACCGGAACCGCAGCTCGGCCAGGTCGTGGCGGTCGGCGTCGGAGCCCGTGTCGCTCGCGACCTGCCAGTCGAAGTCGGCGGCGGGCTTCCCCTGGAGCTGGAGCGGCCCGAGCTCGGCGGCCGTCCAGGGCACGATGTGGCGGCCCGAGAGGGGGTGCGTGTGCTCCTCGCCGGGCTGGGCCCAGGCGAGGACGTGGACGGTGCCCGAGCGCGAGGCGACCACGTACTCGATCGGGTGGATCCCCGCAGCGAGCTCCACGGAGCCCGTGTGCTCCTTCCGAGACTCGGGGCGCTCGTAGCCGGCGAGGCCGTGGTAGCCGGGCCACGATGCGACGAGCTTGCCGCCGACCAGGACGAACGACGCTCCCTCGGAGGCCGTCTCGAGCTTGTGGGTCCCCGGTCTCTCGACCTCGAGGAAGCCCGTGTATCGGGCGATGAACCCGCCCGTGACGCCCAGGGGCGGCACGCCGAGCGCGATCGTGCGAGGAGCGAGCCAGCCGAGCCGCCGCGGGCTCGCTCGGAGGAGCTTCTGGGCGTCCGCCCACGATTCGCAGGGGCCGTCGGGGAGCTCGAGGACCTCGAGGAGGAGCCCGCCCTGCGGCGTCCGCCGCGGCTTCCGCGGGCCGCTCGCGGCCGCGTTCCCGAGGTACAGGTGGTGCTCTCGCGAGGGGTCGTAGACCTCGAAGCGGAGGAGGACCGAGTCGTCCGGGCCCTTCTCAAGGATCTCGACGGGGATGGCCTGGCGGTGGTCGAGGACCACGCGCAAGTCATCGCGGTCCTTGCCGAGGACGCCGCCCGTGCCCACGCGCAGGAGCACGGCGCCACCCTTGACCGCGCCCTTCGCGAGGGCGATCCGGCGCCGCGCCGCGAAGCTCGGGTCGTACCAGGCGGGCAGAGGCGGCTCCTTCGGCTTGTCCTTCGCCTTCGCGGCGTCCTTCGGGTCATCGCCGGCGGTGAGGACGGGCGCTCCGAGGAGGAGGAGCAGCGAGAGCGGGGACGGTCTCACTTCTCGTCCGCCTCCGCGCCGCCTCCGGCGAGGGCCCTCGCCTCGTCCTCGGAGACCTCGACGAGCCTCACGTCGTCGAAGTAGTAGGTCGCCGGCGGCCAGTACGGGTAGAGGGAGATCCGCAGCTTGTCGGCGGCCGGTGGGATGCGAGTGTTGAGGGGGAAGGCCATGCGGAAAGTCCTCCACTCGCTCGAGGCGCCCTCGCAGTTGAGGCTCTTCTTCCAGAGCTGGCGCTCCCGGGCTCCCCCCTTCGAGGTCAACGTGCCGTACGCCTTCACCCAGACCTTCGGGCTCGCCTTGCCCTCGACCTTCACGTCCACCTCGAGCCGGTAGAAGCTCCCGTGCTTGAGCGGGATGTCGCTCGAGACGAAGTGCACCCCGTCGAGGCCCGCCACCGTGTCGTACTTGGGCTCGGCCGTCGGCTTCTTCTTCGCGGGCGGCGGAGGCTCCTCCTTCTCCCGCGCCGCCTTCGCGAGCTGGTCCTCGCGCTCGCGGAACTGGCTCGCGAGGACGTCGGTGTCGATCCTCATGCACTTCCCCTTCCGGCCCGGCGCGGCGACCCAGAAGGTCGTCAGCTCGTCGGGCCGCTGCCAGCTTTCGGGCCCGGGACCCTTCCCCTTCTCGAAGTCGCCGTTGGGGACGAGGTTCGCGGGGCGTCTCGGGGCCTTGCCCTCGTCGGTCTCGCCCGCCCCGGCGGCGAGGGCACCGAGCAGGGCGGCGAGGGTCGCGGCGAAGGCGAGGAGGGCTGGGAGGCCGCGCGGGGGAGCGTTGCGTTTCATGTGGGGGGGCACGGGCGCCGGCACGTGCCGGATCCCGGCTCGGGCATCCATGGTCCACCCTCCGCTCGTCGAACTCAAGCCCCCCTCGGCGGCGCGCACCCCCGGCGATGTCCGAATCGATGCGTCCCCCAAAGACGTCTGGATCGCGGCGCCCTGCGTACGGCGCAGTCCACATCAAGTCTGCAGGATGCGTGGCGGGAGGATCGTCATAGGAGGCAGGAAGGACTGCTTGCCTTGCTGGAGCCCACGGATACTGTCCCGCGCATGGCGAGTGGCTTCTCGACGCACTTCTGGTAGTCCCAAGGAAGGAGGGAGCCGTGACCAGAGTCACACGCAGCGTTCTGCTTGGATTACTCCTGTTCTTCGCAGTCCCTGGTCCACTCACAGCCCAGGAGAAGACTAACCTGCCGGTGAGCCCCTATCCCGTCGACGTCGACGGGGACCGGGTCTCCTCCCTCGGTGACCGGATGGCATTTCAGTTGTGGGTGGACGGGGGTGGGGACGAGCTGGAGGCCATCAAGGCCGCGCGACTCCTCTCCGGCAGTGATGGGCCCGTCCTGGACGTCAGTCAGTACCTCCGAGATCTGGTTGGGCAGGCGAGCCAGACGGCGGCGGCTTGGGCGGCGCTCGAAAGCGGTGGTGGCGTGGCAGGGGCTCAGGCACAGGGCGATGGAGTCATCAACTCCTCCTCGACGATCCTGGACACCGGTGACGTCTCTGCCTTCCCCATCGTCGAGAGCATCCGGCTCTGGAAAGGCAGCCAGGGCGCGCCGCCGAACCAGGGGAACCAGGGGCAGGTGACCTGGAAGGACGCAGCGTACAACGACTCCAGCTGGATCCCCGTCGACAAGACGCCCATCGGTTACCCCAATCAGCCCTTTCGTCTCGACGATCCATCATCGCCGCCCGTGATGCAGGGGAACTACTCCACCTTCTACGTCCGGATCCAGTTCAGGCTTCCCTCGACCGCGGCGAACGGCTTCGACCCGGACATCCACGACACCTGGGAGGCGGACCTGGGCGTCGACGACGGGTTCGTCGCCTCCCTCAACGGGACGGAGGTTCGGCGGACGGCGAACGTGGGAGGAAGCTTCTTCGACCTCGCAGATCTGCTCCCGGACGCGACGACGGGGAACTCTCACACGGCCGTCACAACGCGCCTTTCCGCCTACGCTGACATCTTGCTCTCAGCGCCGCTCCCGTTCGGCACCAGGCTCGACGTGGGGACCTCGAGTATCCTCGCCGTCCATGTCGTCAACGCTACGCTCGACGACAGCGACTGCGTCTTCGCCCCGAAGATGCTCGTCCGCAAGAGGGGTCCGTTCATCTCCCGGGCCTCGGCGCCGCAGACGCCGACCTCAGCGAATAACATCCCGACCGAGCTCGAGGTCGTGGTGCGCACGGATGCGGATGTCTCCGTGCGCTATACCGTGAACGGCGGGCCGGAGATCTCGACCAACGAGGTCTTCCGCGAGACCGAGTTCAATGACCGGCGGGGGACCGTGGCTAGGATCAAGGTTCCCGGCAGCTTCACCGTC
>JACQVW010000052.1 GCA_016209535.1 Planctomycetota bacterium
CCCCCGTGCCCCCCGTGCGCCCCGTGCACCGCCGTTCCCTCCCGGCCGCGGGCCCTGTAGGATGGCGTTCCTGGGTCGAGGACGGTGTCCCAGGGGGCTGCCCCCGCCCGCGAGGTTCCTTTCGAGGGAGGTCTCCATGCGCAAGGCCCTGTTGACGATCGGTCGTCTCGTCGCGCTCGCACTCATCGCCGACGCGCTCCCCTGCTCGCTGCGCGCCCAGGTGCCCAAGGTGTACCTCGGCGACATCGCGGCCGGCGGCGACGGGACGGACACGGCGGCCCCGGAGATCCTCGGCATCAACCCGGACACGGGGGTCTTCGAGGAATTCTTCATCGACGGGCCCATCGGGATCGGCGATGGCGCCTCGCTCCAGCCCGTGGAGGACGCGGTCTCCGAGCTGATCGACGCCGTCTTCATCATCGACATGGAGGAGATGCCGATCAACAGCGCCGGGGTCACCTTCACGTTTCCGCCCGAGGACCTCCTCGCGCCCCCCCAGACCTGGGGACAGATCCTCAAAGACCGCGTCGGAGGAGAGCTGACGCCGCTCGCGATGGGCGGCGTGGCCTTCGAGCGAGGGGTCGGGATCCACGCCACCGCGGGGATCACCTACGACCTCGACGCGCTGCGGTCGATCCACGGTCCCGAGAAGATCGGCCAGATCACGGCGCTCGCGGGCATGGGGGACTCGGCCTTCGGAGGCTGCGCCGGGGCGGGCTCCGTCACGGCCTACATCATCCTGAGCGACGACGGGGGGATCCTGGACTCGGCCTCGCACCGGGCTTCCGTCGGCGGCGAGCGGCTCCGCCTCACGATCCCCCCCGAGGCGCGATTCCTCACCCTTGCCTGCGGGGCAGGGAACGGCCAGTTCTACTGCAACTCGGGCAGCTTCGGCGACGCCTTCATCACGCCGGCCGGCGTCTGCCTGGTCCCTCCGGCGACGGCGACGCGAGAGCTCGAGGCCCCGCGCACGCCCGAGGAGGCGAACGGCGACTTCAAGGCGGGCGACATCGTAGAGGCGGCCATCGTGCTGAGCGACGTCCGGCAGGCCGACGCGAACTGCGGCGCGCCGGCGGGCGTCGTGCTCCGCGAGACGCTGCCCGCGGGTTGGACGCCGTCCGCGATCTCCGACGGCGGCACGTACGACCCCGCCTCGAGCGCCATCTCCTGGCGCCTCTCGGGCGCCGCGCTCGCCGAGGGGAAGAAGGTCTCCTACAAGGTCACGGCCCAGGCGACGACGGAGCCGGAGGTGACCTTCCGGGGGACCATCGCCGAGGACGCTCCCTTCGCGGAGGCGAGCCCGGTCCAAGGCGACTCCGTCCTCCAGAGCGACGTCCCCTTCGACGCCTGCGGCGGGATCCGCGCCTGGAACATCCTCGGCGCCTTCCTGCAGCCCTACGGCGACAACCCCGGCGACGAGAACCTCCGGCTCGACTACTTGACCGACGGCGAGACGGCGGAGACGGACTTCGTGTTCTTCCCCGGGGCGCAGGTCGGGACGGCGTTCGGCGGCGACGGAGTGAGCGGGGCCGCGAGCACGGGGATCACCGGCGGAGCCCAGGGCCGCAACGCGGAGGGCATCCCCACGGTCTTCGCGTGGAACGACCGCGACGGCAGGATCGACTTGAACGGCGAGGCCTTCGGGGGCGATCCGGACGGCGTCATGGCCTACGCGCAGGCCTACGTCGACAACACGACGGGCGCGGACATCGAGGTCACCATCGGAGTCTCGAGCGACGATTCGGTCCAGGTCCTCCTCAACGGAGCCGAGGTCTGGATCCACAGCCCCCGGACCCCCGCCGTCGGCTTGCGGGCCGGACCCGCCGGGGGGGGATCGCTGGGGTGCGCCCAGTATGAACGGTGTTGACCTGGGGCGGCTGCGGTCCATCGAAGTTCCCGGAGTGCGGCTGGGACCTCCCTCCGAGCGGGCTGTCCTGCCCCTTCGGCCCGACGCCGGAGTGCGCGTAGGGCCAAGCGGTCACGCGCTCCGGAGCTCTTGCCGCACCCTCTCGGCGAGGAAGACCTTTATCAGCGACTGGTAAGGCACGTCCCGCCGGTTGGCGAGCGTCTTGATCTCGGCGATGAGCCGCTCGGGTAGCCGGAGCGAGATGGATCGGGTCGTCGGTTTCAAGTTCGGGAGAATGGCCGGTTGCGCCCGCGAGAGGTCGAAGTAGTCGGCGAGATCATGCCGCCGCCAGAACTCTCGCTCCTGACGCTCTGACTTGAAAGTTGGGAGCTTCCTTCTCCTAGGCTCCTTCATAACGCCTCCTTTCCACACGGGTCATGTCTCGAGCCGAGATGACCCGGATGAGGTCGCGCCGCGCCGTGAAAACGACCACGAGCAGACGCCTCATGTCCGTAGTGCCGAGCGCGTAGTACCTGTCCTCGCGCCCGGAATGCGACTTGTCATAGAAGACGAGCAACGGCTGGTTGAAGAAGATCTCCTCGCACTCGGCGTTCGTGACGCGGTGCTTCCGCCAGTTCTTGGTGTTGTTGCCTTCGTCCCAATCGAAACCAGTGAACTGAGACAGATCCAACAAGGGCGTCTTATCTCCCGAAGGTGCGGATCGCGACCTGTATATGCTGAGGATATACGGTAGGAAGCGGCCAGTCAATGTCCTTTCTGCTCAGGACCGCCGTTGGGGGTAGAGCCGAGCCTCTACTCGAACGTCAGCAGCAAGTCCCCCGCCTCCACCCTGGCGCCCTTCTCGACGAAGACCTCCTTCACGGTCCTGGCGATGGGCGCCGTCACGTTCACCTGCATCTTCATGGCCTCGAGGACCAGGAGGACCTCGCCCTGCTCCACCGCCTGGCCCGGCTTCGCGCGGACCTCGGCCACCAGGCCCTGCATGGCCGCGGCGAGCTGGTGGAGGTCGGCGGGGTCGGCCTTCCTGCGAGAGACCACCTTCTTCGTGAAGGTCCTGTCCTCGATGTCGATCTCGCGGGGGACGCCGTTCACCTCGAAGACGAGCTTGCGCATCCCGTCCGGCCCCGGCGCGCCGACCGACAGGAGCTTCAGGAGGACCGTCTTCCCCTTCTCGATCTGGACCGAAATCTCCTCGCCGATGTCCATCCCGTAGAAGAAGTTCTTCGTGGGGACCACCTGCACCTCGCTGTGGCTCTTCCGTTCCCGATCGAACTCGAGGAAGACCTGCGGGTACATGAGGTAGCTCAAGAGCTCGCGGTGCGTCGGCTCCCGGTGGACCTTCCCCTCCACCTCCTTCGAGGCCTTCCGGAGGTCGAGGGGCTTGGTCCTCGCCCTGGACCTCGGCCGCCCGCGGAGCACGACATCGCGCATCTTCTTCGGGAACCCGAAGGGCGGCCTGCCGATCTTCCCCTCGAAGAAGCCCACGACGCTCTCGGGGAAGGAGTGCGCCCCGTCGCCCTCGAGGACCTTCTCGGGCGTGAGGTTGTTCGAGACCATGTAGAGGGCCAGGTCGCCAACGATCTTGGAGGACGGCGTGACCTTCACGATGTCTCCGAGCAGCAGGTTCGCCTCGGCGTAGGCACGCTTCACGTCGGCCCAGCGCCCGGCCAGGCCCAAGGAAGCGGCCTGCTGCTTCAAGTTCGAGTACTGCCCGCCCGGCATCTCGTGCTCGTAGACCTCCGACGTGCCCGAGCGCAGCTCGCTCTCGAAGGGGTAGTACCACTTCCGGACCTCCTCGAAGTAGTCCGAGACCTGGTTGAGGGCTTGAACATCGAGACCCGGATCGCGCGTCTGGCCCTGGAGGACCGCCGCGATGGAGTTGAGGTTCACCTGGGAGGTGCAGCCGCTCATGGAGGCGACCGCGAGGTCCACCGCGTCGACGCCGGCCTCGGAGGCCTTGAGGATCGAGGCCGCCTGGATGCCGCTCGTGTCGTGGGTGTGGAAGTGGATGGGGATCCCGACCTCCTCCTTCAGCCTCTTCACGAGGAGCTGCGCGGCGTAGGGCTTGCACAGCCCCGCCATGTCCTTGATCCCGAGGACGTGAGCGCCGCGCCTCTCGAGCTCCTTCGCGAGCTGGACGTAGTACTTTGGGCTGTAGCGCTGCCTCCGGGGGTCGCAGATGTCCCCCGTGTAGCAGAACGCGGCCTCCGCCACGCGCCCCGTCTCGCGCACGGCCTCGATGGCCGCCGCCATTCCGGGCACGTAGTTGAGGGAGTCGAAGATGCGGAAGACGTCGATCCCGGTCGAGGCCGCCTCCTTCACGAAGGCCTTCACGACGCTCGGCGGGTAGTTGGCGTAGCCCACGGCGTTCGCGCCGCGGATCAGCATCTGGAGGAGGATGTTGGGGATGGCCTCGCGGAGGAGGGCGAGCCGCTCCCAGGGGTCCTCCCGCAGGAAGCGCATCGCCGTGTCGAAGGTCGCACCTCCCCAGACCTCCATGCTGAAGAGCTCCGGCAGCCGGTGCGCGTAGGCCCTCCCCACGTGGACGAGGTCCTTCGTGCGCATGCGCGTCGCGAGGAGCGACTGGTGCGCGTCGCGGAACGTCGTGTCGGTGATGAGGAGCCGCTCCTGCTTGAGCATCCACGCCGCGAGCCCCTCGGGCCCCGACTCCTCGAGGACCTGCTTCGTGCCCCGGCGCGGAGGCTCCGAGGCGGGATAGGCCGGCACCACCGGGTGGACGTTGGCCGGAGCCTTGTGCCGCGGCCCGATCTCGGGGTTCCCGTGGACCGTGACGTCTCCGAGGAACCGGATGAGCTTGGTCGCCCGGTCGCGGCGCTCGGGGAACCGCAAGAGCTCCGGGTGCGAGTCGATGAATCCCGTGTCGCACCGGCCGGCCTGGAAGTCGGGGTGCCCCACGACGTTCGCGAGGAAGGGGATGTTGGTCGTCAAGCCCCGCACGCGGAACTCGGCGAGGGTCCTCAGCATCCGGCGCGCCGCCGAGGGGAACGTGTCGCCCCAGGCCGTGACCTTCACGAGGAGCGAGTCGTAGTACGGCGTCACCACGGCCCCCGTGAAGGCGCTCCCTGCATCGAGCCTCACGCCGAACCCCGCGGCCGACCGGTACGCCGTGATCTTCCCGTACTGCGGCGTGAACCCGTGGGCCGCGTCCTCCGTCGTGATCCGGCACTGGATCGCGTAGCCCCGCGGCGAGACCTCGTCCTGGCGCGGCAGGTTGAGCTTGGGGTCGTCGAGCCGGTGCCCCTCGGCGATGCGGATCTGGGCCTGCACGATGTCGACCCCCGTGACGACCTCCGTCACCGTGTGCTCGACCTGGACCCTGGGGTTCACCTCGATGAAGTACGGCGCCCCGGCGGGGTCCACGAGGAACTCGAAAGTGCCCGCGTTCTCGTAGCGCATGGCCCGCGCGAGGGCGAGCGTCATCTCGTACAGGCGCTCCCGCAGCGACCGCTCGAGGCTCAGGGAGGGCGTCGTCTCGATGAGCTTCTGGTGTCGCCTCTGGATGGAGCAGTCGCGTTCGTAGAGGTGGAGGAGGCCCCCGTGCTTGTCGCCGAGGACCTGGACCTCGATGTGCCGCGGGCGCTCCACCATCTTCTCGAGGAACAAGGCGCCGCTCCCGAAGGCCTGCTGCGCCTCGCGCTGCGCGAGCGGGAAGGCGTCGCGCAGCTCGGAGGCGCTCCGGCACGCGCGGATGCCGCGGCCACCGCCGCCGTGCGCGGCCTTCACCATGACCGCATAGCCGAAGCCCTTCGCGAGCTTCAGGGCCTCGTCGGCGTCCTCGATGGGCTCCGGGGTGCCCGGGACCACGGGAATACCGAGCGCGATCGCGAGGTTCCTCGCGGCCACCTTGTCCCCGGCCATGCGCAAGGTCTCGGGCCGCGGCCCGATGAAAGCGATCCCTGCTCCCTCGCAGGCCTCGGCGAAGTCGGCGCGTTCCGAAAGGAAGCCGTAGCCCGGATGGATCGCGTCGACGCCGATCGACTTCGCGAGATCGACGATATCGTCGATGGCCAGGTACGCGGCGACGGGCCCCTTCCCCTTGCCGATCAGGTAGCTCTCGTCCGCCTTGTAGCGGTGGAGCGAGAGCTTGTCCTCCTCGGAGTAGATCGCGACGGTCGTGATCTGGAGCTCCGTGCAGGCGCGGAAGACGCGTATGCTGATCTCGCCGCGGTTGGCGGCGAGGACCTTGCGGAACTGGCGTGCCTCCTGGGGCGCTGGCGCAGCCTGGCTCTCGGTCATGGCGAGCGGAAGAGGGTACCCCGCGGGGGGGGTGCCATCAACCGCTCTGGGGACGCGACGCCGCCTGCACCGCAGCGCCGAGCTGGCGGAACCACTCGACCTCGCCCGCGAAGGCGCGGACGGCCTCGTACGGAAGCCAGAGGCCCTTGCACTCGGGGCACACGCGGGCCTCCGTGCCGAGGCAGAGGACCTTCAGGAGCTCGAGACGGCACTCGGGACAGGCGCGCACCTTCGCCGTCCGACCCGTCTTGTAGAGGTCCAGCTCCTGCGACTCGAGGAGCCCGCGCTCATCGCGGGCCGAGGGCGCCGGGACGGGCACCGGAGATCGGGCGGCGCCGGGGGCCGAGGGCTGGCCGGCCTGGCGGGCAGCCCGAGCTCGGAGGACCTGACTCATGGAGGAGACGACGGGCGCATCGAGGATGGAGCCGCTCGGCCGGGCCTGAGGCCCGGGCCGCCGAGGCTGGGCCTGCAGGACTTGCTTGGCCGGCTTGGGTGGCTTGGCCGGCTTCACCTGCTTGACCTGCTGGGGCTCCTGAGCCCGGGGCGCCGCCTGCTGGGGCCGGGTCGCGGCCTGCTGGACCCGGGGCGCTGCCCGCTGGGGCTGGGCCTGGGGCTGAGGTGGCGGCGGGGCGGCCGCCCCGGGCTTGTGCACACCACGCACCTGGACCCGACTCCGCGCCGCCGGCGGCCGCGGCGCGGAGTCGGGTCCAGG
>JACQVW010000637.1 GCA_016209535.1 Planctomycetota bacterium
CAGCATCGCCGGGCGCTCGAGGGCCCCGAGGCCATCGAGGGTCCAGAGCGCGTGGAGCCGCCCCAGCGAGCTCGGCGAGGCCTCGAGGACGCGGGCCGCCTCGCGCGCGGCGGCCGCGCCGCCCCGCTCGACGAGGAGGCGCTGCGCCGTGCGGCGCCGCCAGGAGCTCGGGTGGGCGAGGCTCGCGGCGAGCTCGGCCTCCGTCGCAACCGCGAGCTCGAGCTTCGTCCTCCGGACCGGCGCCCCGGCGATGCGCCAGATCCGGCCCCGATCCATCCCGGCCTTCAGGTCCAGGACGTGCTGGAGGTGCTCCGGGATCCACTCGGGGTGCTCGATCACCTCGCGGTACATGTCGGCCACGTAGAGGGCCCCGTCGGGTCCCGTCGCGAGGTTCACGGGCCGGAACCAGTGGTCCGTCGAGGCGAGGAGCTCGCGGTCCGCCTCACCCTCCCCGCGGCGCGCTACGTAGGTCGAGCCCGAAGGGACGAGGACGTCCCGGTGGACGAGGTTCGAGACCGGCTCGCAGGAGAAGAGGCACCCGCGGTGCTCGGCGGGCAGGTTGTCGCCGCCGTAGACGCAGACGCCGCAAGCCGACGAGAAGCGGCCGTAGTCCTGCGGGTCGTTGAGGCGCTCGAGGACCTGCGAGACGGGGTACACGGCGGCCCCGTGGTCCGTGATGACAGCCATCGTCTCGTCGATTCGCAGGTGGGGGTTGCGCCCCAGATCGGGGCGCTCGAGGACGACGTTGACGGCGTGGCTCTGGTTGTCGCAGACGAAGCGCGAGCCCACCTCGTCGAAGGCGATCCCGAAGCCTCCGCGGTACCCGCTCTCGGCCTCGACCTCGAGGGTCCGAGGGTCGAAGCGCAGGTTCGTGTGGAGGAGCGGCAGGTCGGCGACGGGCTTCGCCCCTTCGGGCCTCGGCCAGGGCGGATCGACGAGGCGCACCGTCGCCATGTCGCCGCCGTTGGAGTGGATCCAGTTGTCCGGCCCGTGCTCCAGGGAGTTGACGAGGTGCTGGGAGTTCCCGGGCCGGAAGCCCGTGTAGACGACCTTCCGCACGTCGGCGCGCCCGTCGCCGTCGGAGTCCTTCAGGTAGAGGATGTCGGGCACGGCCGTCACGAACACCCCACCGCGGGAGCAGGCGATGCCGTTCGCGTAGGGCACCGCCTCGGCCAGCACGCTCGAGCGCTCGTAGTAGCCGTCGAGGTCGCGGTCCTCGAGGACGCGCACGCGGCCCTCGGCGGGCTTTCCCTCGCCGGGGCCGAGGGGATAGTCGCGCATCTCGGCCACGTACATGCGGCCCTCCTCGTCGAAGGCGATGGCCACGGGGTCCGTGACCTCCGGCTCGGCGGCGGCGAGCTCGATCCGGAGGCCCTCGACGAGCCGGAAGGTCTCGAGCGCCTCCCGCGGCTCCCTGGGCGGCGGCGGCTTCACCCGCCTCCGGTACGCCTCGGGCCCCTCGGGGACGAGGGCCTTCACCTTCCCGACGATGTCCTCCTCGATCGAGGCGTCCCAGCGCGATGGCAGGTCGTAGACCACCATGGAGTCTCCGCCCTCGTAGCCGCCCTCGGCGTGGACTCGCCGCGAGGGGATGTAGCCGGGGATGTCGTTCGCGTAGGCCGTCACCCAGGCCTCCCGCGGCGCGAGCTCGCGGCGCAGGCGGATCGAGTAGTCCACGACGACCTCGCCGGCCAGGAAGACCATGAGGAGGTCCTCGCCGAAGCTCCAGACCTGCACGGGGTACTTGTACGAGGCGGGCGGAGCCTCGCCGCGCCCGAGCTTCTCGAGCCACCGCCGCCCCAGGCGGCGGGCGGGCTCGGAGCCGCTCGCGGCGAGCGCCTCGAGGTCCTCCCGCGCCGTAGCGCGCTCGAAGCGCAGCTCGAGGTTCTCGAGCTGTGCGTCGATCCGCGGCGGCAGGGGCCGCAAGGGGGCCCCGAGCAGCGCCTCGACCGCGTCCGCGAGCTCCTTCCCGTAGCGCCGCGAGAGCTCGAGCTCCCCCCGGGGGTGCGGGTTCTGGTCGGCGCCGCACCCGATCAAGGGGAGCGCCACGGCGCCAGGGTACGACTCCTCGAGGTGCGCCGCGGCGCGGCCGGGCCAGTCGCCCGAGACCCGGTTGAGCTTGTCCTGCACCGTCGTGGCGTGGCACGCGTAGCCGAAGGCGGCGGCGAGGAGCTTCCCCGCAGCGCTCCGCACGGCGAGGACCGGCACCGCGTGGTCCGCGGGACCGCCCGGCGTGCGGCGGTTCGCGGCGAAGCCCGCGCTCCCCTTCCCGTAGGCCACGGAGGCCGGCTCGAGGTGCGCGAGGGCCCCGTCGATGGCCTGGACGATCCTCTCGACGAGGGAGTCCGTGTAGCGCCTCACGGCCTTCGACTCGTCGGGCGTCATGACGAACAGGTTGCGGAGCGAGCCCTCGATGACGGGCGCGTAGTGCGTGTGCGTGGCGGCGAGCGCGAGCCGCACGTGGTAGATCCCCGTGCGCCAGCGGATCGCCCCCACGACGCGGTCGCGGACCCGGGCCGGGATCCCGATCGCGTCGACCGAGACGAGGACCGTCAGCACGCCCTCGGAGTCCTTGAGCACCAGGGCACGGGCTGAGATCGGGTCCTCGACCCCCTCCGAGGGCAGCGTGCGGCTCCCGTACCCCGAGAGGCGGATCGGCCCGTCGGGCGTGATGTCGACCTTCGCCGCGCCGGCCAGGAAGCCGTCGGCGGCACGGGCGACGGGGGCCGCGAGGAAGAGGAGGGCGAGGCTGGCTGGCTTCATGAGGGATCCTGGGCTTGAGGACGGAGCCCTGCCCCGGGCTGGCGGGGCTCCCGCGGGCGGGCAGAGCTCCCCATGGTAGGACAGGCCCGCGGGCGGGACAACGGCAGGCTGCCGCCGTGCCGCCGCCCGGTCTCAGGACGGGCTCGCCGGATCGGGCAGCACGAGGCCTTGAGCCCGGCGGGCGCCGAGCCGGCGGCGCGCCGCGAGGACCGGCGCCTCGCCGAGGCGGTCGTGGCTCGCCACGACGACCACGCCGCCCGGGGAGACGGTGAAGCTGCCCGCGGCCACCTTGCTCCCCACGCCGACCCGCATCCCGGCGGGGATCGAGACGCCTTCCTCGACGATGACCCTCCGCAGGCGCGCCCCCTCGCCCACCTCGGCGCCCGGGAACAGGATGCACTCCTCGAGCTCGGCCCCCCTGCCCACCCGCACCCGCGGCGAGAGGACGCAGCTCACCACGGTCGAGTCCTCGATCTCGACGCCGCTCGAGATCAGGCTCCGCCCCTCGACCCAGCGCCGGCCGATCCGTGCGGAGGCGTATCCCCGCGCCGGGACCCACTCGTGGAACCTCGAGTCCGGAAGCCACCGCGGGTCGGTGAGCTCGAAGGCTGGCGGCGCCCCCAGGAGGTCCATGTTGGCCTGGAAGTAGCTGTCGATGGTCCCGCCATCGCGCCAGTAGGGCCTCCCGCCGGGCGTGATCGCCTCCAGGGCGCAGGTATGAAGCGATCCGTGCTCGAGGGCCGCTGGGAAGATGTCCTTGCCGAAGTCGTGGGCCGTCCGCCGCTTTGCGTCCGCGACGAGCTGCCGCACGAGGAACGGCGTGCTGAAGCAGTACACGCCCAGGTTGATCGTGCAGATGCCGTCGCGGCCGTAGGGCAGGGGGTCCGCGGGCTTCTCGACGAAGCGCAGAATCTTGCCTTCGTCGTCGGCGATCAAGACTCCGAAGGACGACGCCTCGCGCGCGTCGACCGCGCTCGTCAGCACGGTGGCTTCCGCCTTGGCCGCGAGGTGCGCCTCGATGAACCGCTCGTAGTCGGCGCGGTAGATGTGGTCGCCCGAGAGGATCAGCACGGCGTCCGGCCTCTGGTGGTCCAGGATGTCGAGGTTGCGGTACACCGCGTCCGCCGTCCCCTGGTAGTGCCCGCGGGCGGCCCGCATCTTGGGGGGCGACATCTCGATGTACTCGCCGAGCTCGCTCGAGAGGAAGCTCCAGCGCTGCGTGTAGTGCCGGTTGAGGGACTGGGCGTGGTACTGCGTCAGGACGTGGACCCGGCGGAGCTGCGAGCACACGCAGTTGATGAGGGTGAAGTCGAGGATCCTGAAGTTCCCGCCGAAGGGAACCGCGGGCTTGGCGCGGTGGCAGGTCATGGGGAACAGGCGCTCCCCCATGCCGCCGGCGAGGATCATGGTGGTGACGTCGACGCCCTGCATGGCTACTGGCTGCTCCCGCTGGCAGCCGCCGGCCCGGCGGCCGCCTCGGGCCTCGCCAGCAGGCGGCGTATGGTGTCCTTGAGCTCCGTCAGGTCCGAGGACTTGACCACGTAGGCGTCCGCGGACCAGCTCAGGAAGCTCTCCTTGTACGACGAGTAGGCCGTGTTGATGACGACCGGTATCTCGTTGTTCTCCTCGAGGAGCCGGCTCATGGCCTCGATGCCGTCCATCCCGGGCATGCGGATGTCCATGACCACGAGGCTGGGGGAGATCTCCCGCGCCTTCTGGATGGCCTCCCTGGCGCTGGACACGCAGACCACCTTGTAGCCCTCGCGCTCGAGCTCCTTCAAGTACAGCTTGCAGATGCTCGCCTCATCGTCAGCCACCAGTATGGTTTTCATGGCCGCCTCCTTGTTGGGTCCTGAGCGGAAGGGTGATCTTGAAGAAGGTCTTGAACCTGGCGTCCTCCGCCAGCTCGAGCTTTCCCCCCAGCCATTTGATGTTGTGCGAGGCGATGGCGAGGCCGAGACCGGTGCCCTCGAGCTTGGTGGTGAAGAAGGGCTCGAAGATTTTCGCCCGTGCCGCGGTCGGTATGCCCTCGCCCGTGTCTCCGACCCCCACGGTGACCGCGGCGCCGTTCCTCTCCACGCCGATCAGGAGCTTGCCCCCGGACGGCATGGCCTCGACGGCGTTCTTGATCAGGTTGTACAGGGCCTGCCGGAAGAGCTCGGGGTCGGTGACGCAGCTCAAGGGCTCGTCGCCGAGGGCTCTCTCGACCTCGATCGAGTAGGCCTCGAGCTCGTAGCGGAACGTCGCCAGGCACTCCTGCACGATCCCCGTGAGGTCGGCCGGGGCCATGCCGGTGGCCCGGGGCTTGACGAACTCGAGGGTCTCGCGGAGGAAGCGCTCCAGGCGGCTCACCTCGGAGACGATGACGTCCAGGGTCTCGACCGTGCCCGGACAGTGGGTCTCGTCCTTGAGGAGGGAACGCGCCAGGCCGCCGATGGCGACGAGGGGGTTGCGGATCTCGTGGGAGACATAGGCCGCCAGCTCGCCGAGGGCGGAGAGCTTCTCGGCCTGCAGGAGCTTCTGCTGGTTCGCCTTGAGGCTCTGGTGCGCCGCCGTGAGCTTGGAGAGGCTCTCGCGCAGCTCGTCGTAGAGCCGCGAGCGCTCGAGCGCCACGCCGGCATAGCCCGCGAACGTCTTGAGGACGTTCAAGTCGCCCTCGGTGATGGGCTTCCGGGTGATCAGGTTGTCCACGATGATCACCCCCGCGAGCGCCCCCCTCGCGAAGAGGGGCACGACGGCGACGACGTCCGTGCGCAGGCTCGAGAAGAGGGTCGCGTCGACCTCGGTGCCGGGGTCCCAGGCGTGCAGTCGAGCCGGCTTCCCGGCCAGGAGAGCCCCCAGCATGCCGGGGAGCGGCCCCCCCGACGCGTCCGCAAGCTGCCGGAGGTCGAAGTCGAGGCCCACGGCTATGCGGTGCGTGCTCGGATCGGGGGCCTCCCCGTGGCGCGTGAGGTCCTGGTAGACCTCCCGCAGCGTGGAGAAGTTGAGGGAGGCCAGCCGCGACCAGATCTGGTGCGCCTCCTCGTGGCTCGAAGGCCCGATTCCGATCCGGCCGCAGAGCCGCTGCCCGCGGACCTCGAGGAAGAAGGCCCTGTTGAATCCGAAGCCCATCTGCGAGGTGACCGCGACCAGGATGAGGTTGATGACCTCCTCGGTCCGGTGGGACTCGTAGAGGATGGCCACCATCTCCCTCATGCTACGGAGCTGGAGCTCGCTCAAGAGAAAGCTCTCCTCGCGCATCCTCTCCTGGGAGACGTTCACGAGGCCGCGGAGCGAGAGCGTTGCGCCTCCGGCCTCGACGGGCAGCTCGAGGCACCGGTAGACGGACCCCTGGCCGCCGGGACTGCGGGCGCGGCGCAGGGAGGCCCCGCTCGGGGGCTGGCCCAGGGGGGACGGGTCCCGTTCGGGCTGCGTGCACTCCTCGAGCGCCTCGGCGAAGGGCCTGCCTTCCCGGAACATGCCCGGGAACTCCCGGGAGCAGAAGCCGCTCGTCCAGATCACCCGGCCGTCGCCGTCCAGGAGCGCCGCGGCGACGCCCAGGTCGCCGCAAAGGCTCTCGAGCACAGCACGACACGCTTCGGGACTCGGTGTTTGCATGGACCCCCCGCCAGGCCGCCGGCCCTCCCAGGGGAGCTCGCCATCGCGAGGCCGCACGGAGGTTTCGATACCCCCGGAGCCGCTGACACCCCCTGGCGCACCATCCTGGTGCCTCAACCCCATACCAGGGTCCTGGGCCGCCTGCCAGGACAGCTCTCTCCAAAGCATGGTAGCAAACATGGCTCCCCCGGGCAACGAAAGAAAACCCCTGGGACCGAGCCCCCTGTCGGACCCTCCCGGGCCCCCTCACGGGGACCCGGGAAGCCTCCGCCCCCGAGGGCCTTCTCACGGAGGGCCCTCAGGGATGGACGCCCGAGGGGCCCGATTCCGGACACTCGGGCCAGGAGACGCCCGGGGAGGCAGCCTGCCGGGCCTGCGCAGGCGAGCCTGACCGGGCGGCCTGTCAGGACCCTGTGACCCCGGCCCTGGACCCCGATCCCAAGCCGTGCTCTCATGGAGGTCCCTGAGCCAAGGAGGATCCAACCATGAGGAAGACGAAGCTGCTCTCGACCGCCGGGGCCGTCCTGTGGCTGGCCACGAGCTGCATCGTGAGCGACGAGCTCACCACCCTGACCATCCACCAGGACGGGTCGGCGGACTGGGTCCGGTTCCGGTCCAACATCCGGTCCACCGAGAAAGGCGAGAAGGGAGCCGAGGAGCTGAAGGCTCACGTCGAGGAGCTCGACGCGGGCCGGGACCCGGAATGCGTGCGCCTGCGGGAGTGCGGCGGCGAGGTCCTGGAGGCCCGCTGGGTGCGGCGGCAGGAGCCCTGCGCCAGCGTCGTCGCGGGCAGGCTCCCCGGCCCGAGGGCGCTGGAGAGCTTCTGCACCTTCAAGGACGACAAGGGCGAGCCGATGGTCCAGGCGCGCTTCGTCCAGGAGGTCCACCGGCGCCGGCTCACCCTGGCGCTGCGGGTCCCGAAGGACAACCCCCTGGTGGCGAACCCGAAGCCGACCGAGACCGAGCGCCGCCAGGAGCAGGCCAACGGTCTCTCGGAGACGCGGATCGCCGTGAGCGGCGGGCGGATCGTCGCCTCCCGCGGCTTCACCGTCGCCGAGGACAAGCGATCGGCCCTCCTGGACGTGGGCGCGGTCCAGGACCTCCTGCGAGCGGGCGCCGGCCAGGTGGAGATCAGCCTGGAGTGGGAGCTATCTGGGTCCTGAGGCGGCAGGGGCGCGACGGAGCTGCCGAGCGCCGGAGGCCCTGGATGGTTACGATGGGCCGCGCATGCGTTCCTTCCTCGCCAGCGCCTTGGCCCGAGCCGTCCTGGGCGGCTTCCTCGGAGGCGGCCTCGAGGCGATCTCCTGGGCCTTCGTCCGCGGCGGCCATGGCTTCCGCGTCGGGTCACACCTGCCGTTGCCGCTCGTCTTCGTCCCCTCCGCGCCGCCGCAGCGTCGGCCTGGGCGGCCTACCTCGCCTTCGTGCCGGCGATCGCGTCGGAGAGAGGGCGTCTCGGGGCGGTGCTCGTGATCCTGGCCCTGCACGTGCACTTGCCCGTGCGGCTCCTCTCGCCGCAGGTCTTCGGCCTGATGTTCCCGGCGGCCCCTGCGTACCTTGCGCTGTATGGGCTTGCCTTCGCGTTGCTCCTGTACTGCGCCTTCTCGAAGCGATTGCGCGGGGAGGCTTGAGGCGTTTGACACGCAGGGCCGCTCGTGACGATCTGAATTGCAACTTCAAATTATCATGATAATTTGAAGTACATGTTCAAGCGACAATTACGTCTCCCAGCGCCAGGGACCGAGACTTTCTTTCTTTGGGG
>JACQVW010000649.1 GCA_016209535.1 Planctomycetota bacterium
ATGCTCGAGGCATCGCGCGCCGCCGCGGCGGCGCCCTTCCGTTCCGCCGCGGAGGAGTACTGGTCGTGGGCCGAGCTCGGCCCCAGCTCGCCGAAGGCCGACGCCAGGGTCTGGGACTTCCTGCGTGCCAAGGCCGACTGGTCGCCCAGGCCGCGCGCCCGCGCTCGGATCCGCGAGCAGCCCGAGGCGAGCTACGAGGACTTTGCGGCGCGGGTGGGCGACGTCTCCCCCCACCGCATGTTCCTCGGTTGGCCCGGCAGCAACTGGCAGTTACCGCCGGGCCTCGACGGCGCGCGCCCCGGCGCGCCTCAACGACGGCACCTACGTCCCCTACCTGCCCGCCTACGTCGGCTCGGACGACTTCGACCGCTCCGTGGGCTGGTACGCCGCGGTGGTCGACGGCCCCCTGCAGGCGGCGCTCTACACGGGCCTCCTGGCGGGAGAGCCGGAGGAGGGGTGGCTCCTGGACTTCCTCAACGACGGCTTCTACCTCCTCTCGCCCGGCCTGGCGGACGAGCCCTTCTTCGCCGGGCAGCTCAACGCCTACGCGCGGCGCGACGAGCCCGAGATGCTGATCTACGCGTTCTACAGCCTGCTCGCGAACGGGGCGGACCGCCAGACCCTCACCACCTACGAGCACCGCTCGTGGGGGAGCGGCCGCGTGTTCGACCTCATCCACTGGGCGGCGGGGAACTGGGACATGGGCCTCTGGACGATCCTGTGCCGCACCGAGGGGAAGGCGCTCCGGCTCTGCCCGGCGGCGCCACGCCGTTGGCTCCGGGACGGGGAGCGGATCGTCGTGGACCGATTGCAGACCGAGCTCGGTCCGGTGTCGTTCGAGGTGCGCTCGCGCGCCGCCGTGGGCCTCATCGAGGCGACGGTCTCGCCGCCGGCGCGCGGAGGGTGCGAGGAGGTGATCCTCCGGCTGCGACACCCCACGCGGGCCCGCCTCCTCGGCGCCACCGTGGACGGCGAGGAGTGGAGCGCCCTCGACCCGGCGCGCGAGGAGATCCGCCTGCCGGCGCGCGGTGCGGGGCCGCGGAGGGTGGTGGCGAGGTACTGAGGCACCCTCGCGATCGCGGCGTCCGCGCGACCCACCCGGAGCTCGAGCTTCCAAGGCATCCGGAATGCCTCGATGCGCTATACTACGTGCACTCGGACGCGCTGCGGCGGTTTCATCGTGGAGTGCTGGAAAGATGAGGTTTGAGGATCTGGACGTGAGGATGCGCGTCTACGAGACCGCGCATGACCACTGCGTGCTGCCGGGGATCTTCGTGGTGGCCCGCGTCGACGGCAGGAGCTTCACTCGCCTCACGAAGGAACGCCATGAGTTCGAGGCTCCCCTTGACCCGCGCGTGCGCGACCACATGGCCGGCACGGCGGAGCACCTCATGTCCTGCGGGTTCCGCGTCGTCTACGCCTACACGCAGAGCGACGAGATCTCGCTGCTCTTCCACCCCGCTGAGCAGTCCTTCGGCCGCAAGCTCAGGAAGTACCAGTCGATCCTGGCCGGCGAGGCGAGCGCCAAGTTCACGTTGCTCCTCGGCGACCTGGCGGCCTTCGATGCGAGGGTCTCGCAGCTCCCGTCCACGGACTTGGTCCGGGATTACTTCCGCTGGCGGCAGGAGGACGCGCACCGGAACGCGCTGAGCGCGCACTGCTACTGGGCGCTCCGCAAAGCTGGGAAGGGTGTCCGAGAGGCGACGCAAGCACTCGAGGGGCTTTCCATGGCCGACAAGAACGAGCTCCTGTTCCAGCACGGGATCAACTTCAACGACCTCCCGGCTTGGCAGAAGCGGGGCGTCGGCCTCTACTGGGAGAGCTGCGAGAAGGAGGCTGTGAACCCCACCACGGGTGAAAAGGTCACCGCGGTCCGGCGGCGGATCCGCCGGGTTCTCGAGCTGCCGGTGGGCGAGGCGTACGCGGAGCTCATCGACCGTCTGCTTGCGGAGGCGTGAGTCAACGCGCGGGGTCGACGGCGCTCCGCTCCTCGCCGTCCACCGCGGCCCCGAGGACGCGGGCGCGGGTGGCGGCGAGATCCTTGTAGCTCGCGTCGCGGGCAGGGACCGCGTCTCGAGCGTCCACTCATGCCTCGGCTGCGCCCACACGCCCGGGGGGATCTCAGGGGCTATGGAGATCCCTTCTCTCCTTCCTACAGGGATAGAACCTGTTCATTCTCTCCTTCATTCAAGGAGAAGTTTCTCGGCGCACCGCCTCTGCCCTGCTCCCGACCCCGACCTCCACCTGCGGTTGCGGTCGCCCTTCAGCCTGCCCCCGGCTCGCTTGCGCCCGGAGACGTGCTCCCGCCGAGGGCCCCTGACCAGCGACCGGTAGCTCGAAGCCGGTGACCGAGCGGGTCTCGGGACCGCTCGCCTGCATGGGCCGGCCGAGGGTGGGGCGTCCAATCCTGACCACCCCCGCTCGCCCTCGAACCGGTACTCGCCGCCGCGCTCTGCCAAGGCAGGTTTACAGAACGCCCCCTGCGGGCGATGCGGTCATGAAGTCGGGTTTGCTTCGCGGGCCTTGATGCACCAGCGCTTGCGGTTCTGCCTCCATGGCGCTCGGGCGGCTTGGCCCCTTGTTTGCTAACATCCCTACAGCTTGCCGCCGCGGGGCTGCAAGGTCCTGGAAAGGGTTACTTCTTGGGAGTCCTCTCATCATGAAAGCCAACAGGCCGGTCGCTTCATGGCCTTTCCTCGAGACATCTCTCCTCGCCCTCGGTCTCTGCGGGTCCGCGGGCGCGGGGGACGTCCTCTTCGTGCGAGGGGATGTCAACGGCGACGGGATCGTGTCGATTGCGGACGTTTACTCCTTCGAGAAATACATGAGGTGGTATGGTCCTCCTCCGAGCTGCTGGCAGGCGGCCGACGCGGACCATGACGACGCGGTCGACTGGCTCGACAAGGGCCGCCTCTGGAGGCTCCTCTTCCAGGATGGCGCGCCCCTGGACCCTCCGTTTCCGGCGGCGGGGCCTGCCGAGCCGGCCAAGGGCCTGGACGGCTGGCTCAACTGCGCTGCCGCGGGAGACGGGGCGCCGCTCGAGGACCCGGCCGCGAAGATCGAGATCCTGGATGCCGTGGTTCCAGGAGGCAGCGACGGTCTCGCCAGGGTGGTCCTGTCCATCTCGGCCTCCGCCCCCGTCGCCGCCTGCTCGTGGAGGATGCGCTTCGACGGCCGCCTATTCGAGCGCACGAAGGGCTGCGAGGTCCGAGACCTCACGCGAGAGTCGCAGGGCGGCTCCCGGCACCCGCTCGGTGAAGGCGAGCTGAGGTTCGGTTTCTTGCCCGGTGCGAGCTGGCTTCAGGCCAGCGAGGGTCGTCCAGCTCTTGAGCTCACCTTCTGCCTCAAGGAGGACGCCCCGCCCGGGGAACACCCGCTCACGCTCGAGGCTGGGGAGCTCGTGCACTCCGATTCCGGCCGAGCCATCCATCCCGTCCTGAAGAGCCGGAGCCTCACCCTGCTTTCCGGTCTCGATCCAGGGAGCGGCTGTCCGCCGGACCCCAGCGTGGGCGGGGCGGACTTCGTTCGAGGGGATGCCAACGGCGACCGTACCGTCTCCATCTCCGATGCTTACTTCATCCTGAGCTACAGCTTTCTCGGCGGCTACGCTCCCGAGTGCATCTTGGCCACCGATGCGGACAACAACGGCGCGATGCAACTGACGGATGCGTTCCGGATCCTCACGTTCCTGTTCTGGGGCGACGTGCCGCCTCCGCCTCCGTTTCCTAACCCGGGTCCCGACGACGGAGGGAACTCCTCCTATTGGGGCGAGAACCCCTGCCCCTCGTACGGGAACGGCAGCCCGCTCAAGGACCCGAAGGCGGAGCTCACGGTCCTCGACGCCGTCGCTCAGGGCGGCGACGATGGCGCGGTCGTGATCACGGTGGCCCTCTCGAGCGCGGCTCCCGTCGCCGGCTACTCCGGGTCCATCCTCGCCGATCCAGGGCTCTTCCGGGACCGGCGGCCCCAGACAGGCCGAGACTTGACCGGCACATTCCGCCAAGGTTTCAACTCCCTCCGCCTACGCGGAGGCATCCTCCAGTTCGGTTTTCTTCCGACGTTCACCGAGAAGGCTTGGATCTCCGCCGGCGAGGACGTGAGCGTGCTGGAGATCACCGCGTGCCTCAGGGAGGGCACGACCATCGGCCAGTACCCGCTCGCCCTCCTAGAGGGAGAGCTGGCCGACGCAGCCAGCGGGCGGGCCATCCGTCCCGCTCTCAGGAGCGGCACGCTGACCGTGCTCTCGCGGGTCTCCCAGGGAGCGGCTTGTGCCGTGGAGTCCGATTCGAGGCCCCCGGTCCCCGCCGTCCCCCCGCCGCC
>JACQVW010000638.1 GCA_016209535.1 Planctomycetota bacterium
ATTCCGGACGCAGAGGACCCCGACGACGACAACGATGGGATTCCCGATGCGGAGGATCCCGACGCCGACGGTGATGGCATCCCCGACGGAGAGGAAGCTGGAGACGAAGGCGCCGACGACAACGACCAGGACGGTATTCCGGACGCAGAGGACCCCGACGACGACAACGATGGGATTCCCGATGCGGAGGATCCCGACGCCGACGGTGATGGCATCCCCGACGGAGAGGAGGGGGCAGGCGACGGCCAGGCTTGACGGCCTGCCGAAGGCCTGCCAGTAGAAGACGCCACAAGTCCCAGCATGACGGTGCGCTTGCGCTCGGTATCGTGTCGAGCGCAAGCGCACAGGAGGCCCGGTGGATGGCTGGTGGCAGATTCAAGGTGCCGGAGGGCCAGAAGGTCCCGGAGCACTGGAACACGAGCTCCTGGGAGGAGAAGGCGCGGGAGAATCCGCTCTACGCGGTAATGACGACCCCCGACCTCCTCGACGCCGACCCCGAGAGCTTCTCCGCGGAGCACCTCGCGCCCTTCTTCGCCAAGGGGCCCTCGGAGTCCGTGGTCGAGCTCATGGCCGCGAGGATCTCCTCCTCCGCCCTCCTCTCAAGCTCAAGCTCGATCTCTCCGGCGGCCAGGCCCACGCAGGCCTCCGGGATCGGCCTTCAGGGCAACGAGCCGTTCCAGAGCGCAGCCCAGGCGGTAGCGGCCGGCCGCGTCCGTCTCGGCCACCTCCCCGCAGTCCGAGACCACCCGGGCCCCGCGGAGTGGACGGCCCCGTGCCTGCCTCAAGGACTCGTCCCCGCACAGGGGCGCCGCGCTCGACGAGGAGCCTATGGTCCCCAAACGCGCCCGACGGCTCAGCTCCGGAGGTACATGAACACGTGATCCGTCCCCGAGCCTGCGCCCGTGAGATCGGCGTCGGACTGAAAGAAGACCCTCGTCGCCGAGCTCGAGCACGCGGCCCGCTGGCTGTCCGTGCCCGTGGCGCCCGAGGTGACCTGGGTGCGGCTGAGCGTGTCATCGCCCGCGATCTCGACGAGGAAGAGCTCCGTCGAGCCGTCGGAGTTCGAGCCGAGGGGGTCTCCGTCCGACTCGTAGGTCACGTTCTTCCCGTTCCCCGAGATCATCGGCCGGCTCGAGGCGACGCTCGTGTCGGTGAGGCGCAGGACGCTCGAGTCGTTCGTGTCGAGCCGGTACACCTCGGCGGTGCCGTCGGAGTTCGCGCCCGAGAGCTCATCCGAGGTGGACTCGAAGACCACGTACCGGCCGCTCTTCGAGGGGAACGGGCGCTGCGAGTTGCCGCCGGTCGTGCTCGTGAGCTGCTCCACGGCGGCCGCCTCGACGTCGTACCGGAAAATCTCCCGGTTCCCGTCGGAGTTCCCGCCGGTCAAGTCCGCGGTCGAGTCGAACACGACGGAGCTGCCGTTGGGCGCGATGTGCACGTTGTCCGACGGGCTGCCCGAGCTCGCGCTCGTGATCTGGACGTAGGTCCCCTCGGTCCTGTCGTGGAGGAAGACCTCCTGGCTCGCGTCGGAGTTCGAGCCCGCGAAGTCCGCCTCCGAGAGGAACGCGATCCAGCGACCGTTCTTGCTGATCGAGGGCTCCTCGGAGTCGAGCGAGGAGCCGGCGCTCGTGACCTGGATCGTGCGCTGCCTGCGGATGTCGAAGAGGAAGATCTCCTTGTTGCCCTCGTCGTTCGTCCCGAGGACGTCGGCGTCGGACGAGTAGACGACGAACTTGCCGCCCGGCGCGACCTGGCCCTCGTCGACGTTGCAGCCGATGACGGTGGTCCACCCCTTCCGCACGTTGTGAAGGTAGAGGACGTTGCCCCTGGAGTAGACGAGCATCTTGCCCGCGAGGTCGACGGACGGGTCTTGCCAGTCCACGCTGCCCGTCGTGAGGCGGGTCGTCGTCTGGGCAGCGAGGGGCCAGGGCAGGGCGAGAAGGGCGAAGACAAAGAGACGCTTTGCGCGAAGCGGTCGCAGCATGACATACCTCCGAGGACTGATGTGGACTGTGGACCGATGCCCGTCCACTGCTTTCGTCGGAACTTCGGTCACGTTTCTTGAGGGGGTCGCTGGGCCGGCACCCGCAGCAAGAGAGGGAAGGAGCCTGAAGTTGAGAGCGGAAATACATGCATCCGGACCAGGATGTCCACTCCGCCGAAGAGGGCCCTTGCACGGGGGACCCACATCCAGCGCCTGCGGCGATGGTTGGACTGGCCGCGGCATGGCCGCCGCCCCCGTGGCTTGAGCCACGGTGAGTGCCGGTAAGGACGCCGGAAGAGGTACAGCCGAACTCTCCTCCCCGAGATGCCGCTCTTTCTCCGGCCTCCCCAGTTCGTCCGCGTGCCCCTCGAGGCGACGTACATGGAGGCCTTCGGAGGCCTCGCGACGGTGTTCGGGTCAGTGCTTGAGCCGGCGCGGAAAGAACGGGTGCAACGACCGCTGAAGTCCGTCCGCGCCCAGGCATCGGCCCACGCACGGACTTCGGCTCCCCGCTCAAGGCCTCGCGCCGCCCGAGGCAGATAGTCACCCGCGGCCTACCTCCCCGCGAGCTGCCCGCAGGCAGCCCCGATGTCCGCGCCCAGCGAGTAGCGCAGCGTCACGGTGAAGCCCGCGGCCTTGAGGCCCGCGGCGAAGGCCTTGCGCCTCGGCTCGGGCGTGCCGCGCAGGCCCTCGGCTCCGTCGATGGGGTTGTAGGGGATCAGGTTCAGGTGGACCGGGAGCCCGCGCAGGTACGCCGCGAGGGCGCGGAGGTCATCGCCGGAGTCGTTCACGCCCTCGAGGAGCAGGCACTCGATCATGACGGGCGTCCCGAGGCGTGCGAGCTCCTCGAGCGCGGCGTGCAGCTCCGGGAGGCGATGGACCTTGGCGAGGGGGACGATCCGCTCGCGCACCTCCTCCCGCGCCGCGTGGAGGCTCAGCGCGATGGGCACGCCAGGGAACCGGCGCGCGCAGCGCACCATGGCGGCGGGCACGCCCACCGTCGAGACGGCGGCGCGCCGCGGCGCGTAGTCGAAGCACGCGGGATCCAGGAGGACCTCGAGGGCCGCGTGGAGCGCCTCCTCGTTGTGGAAGGGCTCCCCCATGCCCATGAA
>JACQVW010000650.1 GCA_016209535.1 Planctomycetota bacterium
AAGCTCGGGTCGTTCGAGATGCACGCGAGGTGGATCACGGCGTCGCAGCCCGGGATGATCCGCTCGAGGAGCCCGCGGTCCCGGATGTCTCCGCGGACCTGCTCGAGGTCCGGGTGGCCCTTCACGGCGTCCAGGACGTGGTCGCCGTAGAGGTACAGGTCGAGCACCTTGACCCGGTAGCCTCGCTCGAGCAGCTTCGGGACCAGCACCGAGCCCACGTAGCCCGCCCCGCCGGTCACGAGGACCGTATCGAACCGCTTCGCGCGCACGCCGCCGGCTTCCTTCATGGCTCCTCCACGCATCGTCACTTCAAGAGCGACTCCACCTGGCGGTAGAGCCGCACCTTCTCGATGTGCCTCCGGTGCCCCACGGCGGCGATGGCCTGCGCCGCCGCCGCGTTCCCCACGAACGCGGCGACCTCCATGGGCGCCCCGGCGGCGGAGCACAGCGCGGCGAGGGCGAGGAACGCGCTCCCGCCGCCGAGGCGGTCGACGACCCTCGTCGCGAGGGCGGGCACCTCGAAGAAGCCCTCCTCTCGGTCGTAGCACAAGCACCCGGACTTCCCGCGGGTCACGGCGACCCGCCTGCACGACAGCCGCTCCGCGACGCGGCGCGCCATCTCGCGGAGGTCTCCGTGCCTCGAGCGGGCCTCGAGCTTGATCTCGTTCTCGGCCAGCATGACGAGGTCGGCCCGCGGGTACCTCGAGATGCCGTGGTACCCGAGGTTCGCCGCGTTGGCCTGCACGTGGATCGCGAGGTACCGGGCCCGCTCGGCGATCGTCCGGACCGTCTTCTCGGTGAGCATCCCGTGGCCCAGGTCCTTCACGACCACGGCGTCGCAGCCCTCGAGGCGCTCGAGGAGGGCCGCGCGCATCTCCTCCTCCTCCCCCTCGCCGAGCGGCTCCTCGTTGATCTCGTAGACCTCGAGGAGCTTCGAAAAGAAGTACCGCTCCAGGAAGCGCCGCTTGACGATCGTCGGGGAGCCCTTCCTCAGGAGGAACGCCGGCTCCACGTTCGCCGCGAGGCGGCTCCGGATGAAGTCCTCGCGGCTCCTCTGCTCGCCCAAGAGCGTGACGAGGCGGACCGAGTCGCTGAAGCCCGCCAGGTCGTTGGCAAGGGCGAGGGCGCCGCCCGCGAACCGCTCGGCCGAGAGCTTCTTGACGGCGAGCGCCGGCTCCTTCGAGGACTTGCCGATGGCCGTGCAGTAGCAGTACTCGTCGATGACCGCCTCGCCGACGGCCAGGACCTTGAGCGGCCGGGCCCTCTCGACGTGCCGGATCACCTCGTCGCAGGGGTGCCTCGCCGCGAAACCCGCCAGGTACTCGCTGACGTCCCGCTTGAAGACGGGGAGGTGCCGGTTGATGAGCTCCGAGGAGCTGCAGAGGTTGTCCCGGGTCAAGATGAGCTCGCCGCCAGCGGCCCGCACGGCCTCCGCCTCGAGCACGATGCCCTTCGTGCGGTCCTTCCAGGCCTGCTTGAACTCGCCGCCCTTCACGTAGAAGTGCGGCTTGAGCATCTGGATCGTCTCGACGGCCATGGCCCAGCGGTTCACGGCCACGTAGTCCACGCACTCGAGCGCGGCGATGGCCTCGGCTCGGAGGGCCTCCTTGAAGACGGGCCGGTGCGGGCCCTTGTTGACGTGGCGGTCGGCGGTCACCGTCACGACGAGCACGTCGCCCAGCTTCCTCGCCTCCTGGAAGTGCCGGATGTGCCCGAGGTGCACGAGGTCGAAGACGCCGTGGCAGTGGACGACCTTCTTGCCGGTCGCGCGGGCGCGCTCCAGGATCGCCGCGAGCTCGTCCAGGTCCTTGATCTTGCCGTTCATCCGCATGGCGCGCCTCAGCTCGCGAGCCTCCCCACCGCGTAGAGGACCTTGTGGCCCGCGACAGCCTCGCGCGCCGCGAGCGGCTCGAGCTCGGGCCGCGCGCCCTGCGCCTCGGGGATCTCGGCGGGCACGGGCACGAGCCTCCCGAGGAAGACGCGCTTCAGGACCTGCTTCCCCCTCATGGTCCGCGGCATGAGGCCGAGCAGGACGGCGGAGCGCTTGATGAAGGAGACGACGGCCTTCCCGGCGCTCGAGGGGCCGACGCGGAAGGCGCCGTAGACCTCGGGCTCGAACCCGCTCGCCTCGAGGAGGTCCGAGAGCTCGCTCGCGCTCAGGTAGCGCCGGCTGAAGGGGCTCGGGTTGAAGTCGGGCCACTCCCGGTTGACCGAGCAGAGGATGAGGACGCCGCCGGGCCGGAGCACGCGGCGGCATTCCCCCAGGGCGGCCTCGGGCCGCTCGAGGTAGTAGATCGCCTCGTAGAGGACCGCGACGTCGAAGGAGCCGCCGCGGAAGGGCAGGGACTGCGCGTCGAGCCGCACCAGGGGCGCCGCGGGCCCGTAGTGCCGCCTCGCCTTCCGGAGGAGCGCCGAGGTGTAGTCCCCGCCCACGACACGCCGGGCGCGCCGCGCCAGGCACCCGAGGCCCATGCCGGCCCCGCACCCGAGCTCGAGCACGTCCTTCCCGGCGCAAAACTCGGCCGCGAAACCGTAGCGGGCCTGCATCATGCGCAGCCCCTCGCGCGTGATCAGGTTCCCGGGCACCTCGGTGACGCCGCTGTAGTCCATGGTGGCTAATCGAGACCTTCCAGACGCCGGCATGCCTCCTCAAGCTCGCCGTCCTGCTTCGAGAAGCAGAAGCGCACGATCGATTCGCCGGCCGAGCCGTGGAAGAAGGCCTCGCCGGGGACGCTGGCCACGCGGGCCTTCCGGAGGAGGTTCATGGCCTTCTCCTTGCTCGTCTCCCCGGGGAGGCGCGATACGTCCGCCAGCACGTAGTAGGCCCCCTCGGGCACGCAGGGGGGCAGTCCCGCGCGCTTCAAGGCCGCGCAGATCCTGTCGCGCTTCCGCTGGTACTTCGAGCGCAGCTCGTCGTAGAACCCCGGCGGCAGCTCGTCGAGCCCCACGGCGACGGCGCGCTGGAGGGGCGCGGGCGCGCAGACGTAGACCAGGTCGTTCAGGTAGCCGATCATCTTGGCCCACCGGGGCCTCGAGACCGCGTACCCGATCCTCCACCCCGTGATGCTGAAGGTCTTCGAGAGGCCCGAGATGATGATCGTGCGCTCGGCCATGCCCGGGAGCGAGCCGGGGCTCACGTGCCGCCTCCCGTCGTAGAGGAAGTGCTCGTAGATCTCGTCGGTGAAGACGAAGAGGTCGTGCCTCCCCGCCGCGTCCGCCACCGCCTCGAGCTCGGAGCGCGAGAAGACTTTCCCTGAGGGGTTCGCGGGCGTGCAGACCATGATGCCCCGCGTGCGCGGCGAGATCGCTCGCTCGAGGTCCTCCGGCGCGAAGGTCCAGTCGGGGGCGCGCAGGGTCACGTAGGACGGGACCGCCTCGACCGCGAGGAGCGTGTTCAGGTGGTAGCCGTAGTACGGCTCGAAGAGGATCACCTCGTCCCCGGGGTTCAGGAGGGCGAGGCAGGCGCAGTAGAAGGCCCCCGTCGAGCCCGCGCTCACGGTGATCTCCGACTCCGGGTCGGCCTCGATCCCGCAGTGCCGCCGGAGCTTCCGCGCGATGGCCTCGCGGAGCTCGCGGAGCCCGTCGTATCGCGTGTAGCTGTTCACGCCCTCGTCGATGGCGACCTGGGCGGCGCGGCGCACGAGGGGCGGGACCTCCGTGTCGCTCACGCCCTGGGCGAGGTTGATCCCACCCACCTTCTCGCACTCGATGGACATGTTGCGGATCTCGGCCTGGACGATCCGCGCGGCCCTGTCGCTCAAGCTCAGCACTTGAAGAACCTCCGGATCGAGCGCACGGTGATCTCCACGTGCTCGGGCGTCGTCTCGGCGCTCATGGGGAGGGAGATCACCTCCTTCGAGATCCTCACGGTCTCGGGCAGGCCCGGGTCGGCGAGCGCGAGCCCCACGTGCTCCCACATGGGCTTCGGCCAGTGCAGGAGCGTCTCGATGCCGTCCTCCCTAAGCTGCTCCCGGAGCCTGTCGCGTTCCCTCGTTCGGATCACGTAGTTCTGGAAGATGTCGAAGCGCCCGTCGTCCTCGAAGTGCGGCAGGCCCAGGCCCGGGATCCCCTCGAGGCCCCGGCGGTAGAGGTCCGCGATGCGGCGGCGGTGCTCGATCCACGTCGGGAGCTCGCGCAGCTTCACGTCGAGGACGGCAGCCTGGACGTTGTCGAGGAGCGCCGTGTAGCCGTGGTGGTGGTACTCGCCGGTCTCGCGGTCCTCGCCGTTGTAGCGGAGGAGGGACACCGTGCGCGCGACGTCGGCGTCGTTCGTCGTGACGGCGCCGCCGTCGCCGAAGCCACCGAGGACCTTGAAGGGGTAGAAGCTGAAGCAGCCCGTCTTGCCGAAGCTCCCCGCCCTCCTGCCCCCGAACGTCGCTCCGAGGGACTGCGCCGCGTCCTCGATGACGGTCAAGTGGTACCTCTTCGCGATCGACTCGAGCCGCTCCATGTCGCAGAGCCGCCCGTTCAGGTGGACGGGGAGCACCGCCTTGGTCCGGGGCGTGATCGCGGCCTCGAGGAGGTCGAGGTCCATGTCGTAGTCCTTCCCGACGTCGATCAGAACCGGCGTCGCTCCGGCGTGGACGATCGCCGACACCGTCGCGACGAAGGTGTGCGCCACCGTGATCACCTCGTCGCCCGGCCCGATCCCACAGGCGAGGAGCGAGAAGTGGAGCGCGTGGTAGCCGCTGTTGACACCCACGGCGTGCTTCACGCCGACGAACTTCGCCAGGCTCGCCTCGAAGTCGCGGAGCTGCTGGCGCAGCACGAGATCGCCCTTCGTCAAGCAGTCGATGATCGCGCCGTCGATCTGCGGCTTGAGCCGCTGGTAGTGCGTCCGAGGATCTACGAACGGGACCCGGTAGGGCATGAGGCCTCCTTCAGGCAGAGCATGTTCTCCACGGCTCGGGCGATGGTTTCGGATCTCGGGTAGTACACCTTCTCGAGGGACGCGCTCATGGGCGCCGGCGCGTCGGGCAGGCAGACGCGAGCGGGCCGCGCGACCAGGGAGTCGGCGGCCTCGCAGGCCACCGAGGCGATGACCTCCGCCGCGACGCCGCCCGTCGCCCAGGCGGCGTCGGCCACCAAGAGCCTCCCCGTCTTGCGGACCGACTCCAGGACGAGCTCCTTGTCCCAGGGCTTCACGCTCCTCAGGTCGATCACTTCGGCGTCGACGCCTCGCCTCGCGAGAGCGCCGGCGGCCACGACCGCCTGCGCCGCCATGAACGAGGTGGCGACGACGGTGACGTCCCGGCCTTCGCGGCGCAGCGCCGCCTTCCCGATGGGCACCTCGTAGAGCTCCTCGGGGACGCCGCCCGTCTCCTGGTAGAGCCAGCGGTCGTCGATGTAGAGGACCGGGTTCCCGTCGCGGACGGCCGCGGCCAGCAGGCCCTTCGCGTCGTAGGGCGTGGCTGGCATGACGACCTTCACTCCCGGCACGTGCAGGAAGAAGGCCTGGAGCGCCTGGGAGTGCTGCGCGGCCTGCTCGCCGCCGCGGTTGATGATCGAGCGCACCACGACGGGGGCGCTCGCCTTCCCCGCGAACATGTACGACCAGTTCGCGGCCTGGTTGATGATCGGGTCGATCGCGAGGACCATGAAGTCCATGCGCGGGTGGACGACGATGGGGCGCATCCCCGCGAGGGCCGCCCCGACGGCGGCGCCCGTCGTCGCGTTCTCCGAGACGGGCGAGTCGATGACCCTCGAGCGCCCGAACTCCACGTCCAGGCTCTCCATGCTCGAGCCGACGTACCAGGGGCTCCAGAGGCCCTGGCCGATGACGAAGACCCGCGGGTCGCTCGCCAGGAGCTGGGCGAAGGCCTCGCGGATGGCGCGGGCGTAAGTGAGCGACCGCATCTCAAGCACCTCCGTTCTCTCCGTGGAACACGTGCGTGCAGAGCTCCTCCTCGCCGGGGTAAGGCGACGCGCGGGCGAAGGCGACCGCCTCCTCGACCTCGGCGCGCACCTCGCGCTCGAGCGCGTCGAGAGCGGCCTTCGCGACCCCGCGCTCGAGCAGCCACGAGGCGGACCGCGCGACGGGGTCCTTGGGGAGCCAGTCCTTGAGCTCATCCTTGCGCTTCACGCCGACGTCCGTGTCCCAGGAAGGCCCCACGTGGCCGCGCCAGCGGTAGGTCCGGCACTCGAGCAGCGTGGGCCCCTCGCCGCGCCTCGCCCGCCGCACGGCCTCCTCGGCGGCGCGGTGGACGCCGATCGCGTCGTTGCCGTCGATGGCGAGCCCCGGGACACCGTGAGCCTCCCCGGCCTTGAAGATGTTGTCCGCGGCGCGGCGCTCCAGGAGCCCCAGGTGGCTGGAGTAGAAGTTGTTCTCGCAGACGAAGAGGACGGGCAGCTTGTAGACGGCCGCGAGGTTCACCGACTCATGGAAGTGCCCCTCCTCGGTCGCGCCGTCGCCGAAGAAGGAGACGGAGACCTTCCCGTCCCCCGAGACCTTGCTCGCGAGCGCGCTCCCCACGGCGAGGGGGATCGTCGCGGCCACGAGCGGCACCGTGCCGAGGATCCCCACCTCCGGGGCGAAGAGGTGCATGGACCCGCCGCGCCCCGAGGAGCAGCCTGTGGCCTTGCCGAAGACCTCGGCCATCATGCCCTTCATGTCGCCGCCCTTCGCGAGGTAGTGGCCGTGCGAGCGGTGACCTCCCCAGACGTAGTCGTTGCGCCGGAGCGCCGCGCAGGCCCCCGCGGCGATCCCCTCCTGCCCGATGTAGAGGTGGCAGGGGCACTTCACCTCCCCCGCCTCGACGAGGTCCGCGATCTGCTCCTCGGCGATGCGGATCCGGAGCATGGTCCGGTGCATCCGGAGGACGAAGTCTCGGTCGGGCGCGGCGGCCTCGCCGGGTCTCATCGGCATGTCGCTCCTTTCTGCTCGAGCGGGCCCGCCATCTTGGGCTTCGTCCCCAGGAGGGTGACGGTCAGGGTCTGAAACAAGATGCCCATGTCCGTCCAGAACGTCCGGCGCCTCACGTACTCGAGCTGCAGCCGGAGCTTCCCGGGACGGATGACCTCCAGGTAGGTGCGCTCCGGGTCCGGGCTGCCTGCGAGGACCCTCCCCTCGTCGGGGTTCCAGAGGGAGGCCCAGTCGGTGATCCCGGGCCGCGCCTGGAGGATCTGCCGCTCCTCCTCCGTGAAGAGTCGCACGTACTCCTCGACCTCGGGCCTCGGCCCCACGAGGCTCATCTCGCCCACGAGGACGTTCAAGAGCTGCGGCAGCTCGTCGAGCTTCCGCTTCCGGAGGAACCTCCCCGCCCGCGTGATCCTCGCGTCCTCGAGCGGCGTCGAGGGCCCTCCGAGCCGGTCCGCGTTCACGATCATGGTGCGGAACTTGTACATGAGGAACGGCCGGCCGCCGCGGCCGATGCGACGGCCTCGGTAGAAGACCGGCCCGGGGGAGTCCAGCTTGATCCAGACTGCGATGGCGGCGAGGAGCGGCGACAGCACGAGGAGCCCCAGGGCCGACGCCGCCGCATCGAAGAGCCGCTTCATCGCCTCGTATCCGCCCATGCCTTGCCTCACGGTGCGCTCACCCGACATCGATGACCGAGACCAATCTCTCCTTCAGCAGGCCGCACCCCTCGGCGTCGCGGGCCATCTCCTCGATGTCGGGCAGCCGCTCCCGGAGCGGGCGCGCCTCCATCCCGTTCTTTGGCACCACCCTCAGGATCTTCGGGTGCCGCGTGGCCCCCACCTGCTCGCCCGCGTTGAAGAGCTCCTCGTGGAGCTTCTCCCCGGGCCTCAGGCCCGTGAACTGGACTTCGATGTCCCTCCCCGGCTCGTAGCCGTACAGCGAGATGAGCTGCAGGGCCATGTCCAGGACCCGCACGGGCTTCCCCATGTCCAGGACGAAGATCTCGCCCCCCTCGCCGAGGATCGCCGCGTGGAGGACGAGGTGGACCGCCTCGGCCGTCGTCATGAAGAAGCGAGAGATCTCGGGATGGGTGATCGTGACCGGCCCGCCGCGCTTGATCTGCTCCTTGAAGAGCGGCACCACGCTGCCGCTCGACTCGAGGACGTTCCCGAAGCGCACCGCCATGAACCTCGTCGAGCCCTCCTTCGCGAGGTCCTGGAGGATGAGCTCGCCGGCCCTCTTCGTCGCGCCCATGACGTTCGTGGGGTTGACGGCCTTGTCGCTCGAGATGAAGACGAAGCGCTCGACGCCGTGGGCCATGGCGAGCTGAGCCACCTTCTTCGTCCCCAGGATGTTCACCTTCACCGCCTCCTGGGGGTTCGACTCCATCATGGGCACGTGCTTGTAGGCCGCCGCGTGGAAGACGATGCTCGGAGCGTGCCGCTCGAGGACCCCCGTCAGGCGCGGACCATCGAGGATGTCGCCGATCACCGGCACGAAGCGGCAGTGCGGGAAGCTGCGGCGCAGCTCGAGCTCGATCAGGTAGAGGCTGTGCTCGTGCCGCTCGAAGAGCACGAGGGTCCCGGGCTCGAGGCGCGCGATTTGGCGCACGAGCTCGCTCCCGATCGAGCCGCCGGCCCCGGTCACCATGATCGAGCGGCCCCGGTAGAAAGTCTGGAGCTCGGGGCTCGTCAAGCTGACCGGGGGGCGCGCGAGGAGATCCTCGGGCTCCACGTCCCGGATCGTGTCGAGCATCCTCCGCGTGCAGAGGAGGTCGCGCAGCCCCGGGATGCACTTCACGGGCAGCCCGAACTTCCGGCAGCTCCTCACGATCTGGGTCAGCACCTCCGGAGCGGCGGCCGAGATCGCGATCAGGAGCTCGTCGGGACGCTTCTCCCGGATGATCCGCGGCAGGTCGCGCCGGGTGCCCAGGACGCGCACCCCGCGGATCCTCGTCCCGACCTTGCCCGGGTCGTCGTCGATGAGCCCGATGGGCCTGTACGTGTACCCGGGGTGCATCTCGATCTCGCGGAGGAGCATCTCGCCGGCGTCCCCCGCCCCGATGATGAGGAGCCTCGTCTCGGCGGCTCGCCTCCCCCCGAGCGCCCTCGACACGCGCTTCGCCATGCGGATGCCCGAGAGCGCTCCGATGAGGAGCAAGGCGTCGAGGACCATGACGGATCCCGGGTAGGAGCGGACCCCGAGCACGTACCACAGGACGGCGAGGAAGGCGCAGGAACTCAAGCCCACCGACATGACGATGCCGAACAGGTCCCGGATGCTGACGTAGCGCCAGAGCCCGGAGAACAGGCCGAACGGGAGGAACCCGAGGATGCGGAACACGAGCAGCGCCGGGAGCGCCGCCAGGTAGAGCCTCGCCGTCTCGCGGGGCACCTCTCCCTCGAAGCGGATGAGGAAGGCCGCGCCGTTCGCGAGGGCGATGAGGGCCGCGTGGATTCCCGCGACGATCCAGCGCCGGTAGGGGAGCATCCGCTTGAGGAGGCCCTCGGCGCACCGCACGAGGGGCGGCCCGAGGCCCCAGCGGAGGTGGGCGCCAAAGCTCGAGCACAGGACCTGGAGGTCGAACAGGAACGAGGCGCTGCGGAGGTACTGGCGGCCCAGCCGGATGCCTTCCGGGAGGAGGACGTGCTGGTAATGCTCGCCCGGGAAGACCTCGCCCGCGCCCTGCGGCGGCGCCTCGTGCCGGCGCACCGCCGCGAGGTCCACGAGGCCGGGGCGCACGCGGAGCAGGTCCTCGAAGTCATCGCGGCGTGCCTCGACCTGGGAACGCCTCTCGGGCCGCGGACCCACGAGGCTCAGGTCCCCCCGGAGGACGTTCAGGAGGCGCGGGAGGCCGTCGAGCTTCCATCGGCGGAGGAAGGGCCCGAGCCTCGAGCCCTCGCAGCGGAACCCGAGGACGCGGATCGAGCGGAAGCGCCTCCCGACGCGCTCGTGGCGCTCGAGGACGGGGCCTCCGTGCCTCCCGGGGCCCCACCGGAGGAGCGCCGCCACGGCGAGGAGGACCGGCGAGAGGACGAGGAGGGCGAGCGAGGCTCCCGCGAGGTCGAGCCCTCGCTTCAGGAGGCCGCGCTGGAGGTACCGCGTGGACGGGGTCAAGCGAGGGCGGGGCGGCGGCTCGGCTTGGGCCACGGCGCCAAGCCCCTCGCTCGCCAGGTCGACCTGGACGCCGGGGAAGGAATGCATGCTCATAGCCTCCGACTGCCTCGGAAGCCGCCGCGCCGAACGCGCTCGCATCCCCGTCCGCTCGCGATGCGCGCTCCCGCTCCCTCCGGACGCAGAGGAAACAGCTCCCCTCTCCGGAGCCCGCGGCTCCTAGAAGCACTGACGTTGACGATGCTCCCTCCGGGGCCTGCGCCGAAGCGCCGAGGCTACCGGCGCCGGCCCCGAGCTCTCTTCACTCTCTTCACTTTCAGTTCGCGAGCCCCGGCCGCCAGGTTCTCCTCTCGCGACCTGGGCTCCGACTGTTCATCTCATCGAGTCTCGAACGATAGGAAGCGCACCGAAAAAACGCAAGTGGAAAAAGATGCCATCTCACACGGGAAAAAAGCCCCGGTCCGCTCCTGAGCGGGGCGAAATGATGTAATATCGTCACGAACTCGGGGTGGACTTGAGCGGATCTTCCGAAAGCGGGCGTGGTTCAAATCAGGCTCCATTCGGGTAACAGGAAAGAGCTCAGCAG
>JACQVW010000651.1 GCA_016209535.1 Planctomycetota bacterium
CTCGATCCCGACGCGGCCGCTGTCGCCCGCGTCGAGGGCGTCCTCGCAGGCGGGCGCGCGGCCTCCGCCGAAGAGGTGGAGCAGGGTGAAGACGGCGTCGGAGAGGTCCACGACGCCGTCCGAGTTCGCATCGCCCCGCACGAAGCGCCGCGGCGTCTCGCGGATCGCCACCAGGGCCTTGCGCGCCGCGCCGGCGGGGACCTTCACGAAGGCGCCGGTGCCGGCGCGCCAGGACCAGGCGCCGCCCGAGGCGGGCGCGGCGTCGACGTCGGCGAGCTTCGGAAGTGGCGAGCCGTCGAGGTCGGCGCCGAGGGGCTCGGCGATGCCCGTCACGAAGAGGAAGGCGGCGGCGCCCGCACGCAGGGGCAGCTCGAAGCGAAGGGGGCCGTCGGGCTCCCGCAGGACCCCCTCGGCCTTCGGGACCGAGGAGATTCGGATGGCGGCGGCGCCGCCCGCCGAGGTCCGGATCGAGACGGTATCGACCTCGAGCCGCTCGCCGCGCAGGATCCAGAGGTTGTGGAGGATGCTCGAGGGGTTGATGTCGGCGGGGCTCGGCACGTCGGCCGTGAGCACCCACGAGTCCGGCAGGAGGCCGCGGCTCCGGCCCGACGGGTACTGCTGGTGGAGCGCGCTCCGCTCGACGCCGAGGGCCACGTCGCGGAAGGAGGCGGCGCGGGGGTCGCCGAGGGCCTCGAGCTCCGCGGCGAGCTCGAGGAGCGCGTGGGCGTGGACGAGGCCGCACCACTGGACGGGCCGGCCGATCCAGGATCCGGTGTAGAACGTGGCCCCGAAGACCGAGATCGACGCGAAGGGCATGACCTCGATCCCCGGCGCGCCCCACGCGTACAGGAAGGGCAGGCCCTCCTCGGCGCGGCGGACGGCCTCGTCGAGCCACCGCGCGTCGGCCGCGAAGCGGTAGCCCTCCACGTTCGCGAGGCAGGCGTGCGCCGCGGCGAGGATGTCCGGCGTGTGGACCGGGATCTCCCAGGTCTGCGCGGCGCGCGGCACCTCGAAGGCCGTCATGCGCTCGAGGGCCTTCGTGCCGGCGGCCGCGGCGGCGGCGTCCCCCGAGATCCGGGCGCCCTTGAGGAGGACCCACGCGTTGTGGGCGCACGTGCCGAGCTCCACGGAGCCCGGCGTCCCGAGCGACGGGTCGCCGTTGAAGGGCCAGGCGCCGTCGGCGCCCTGGCGGCTCCTCAGGGACGCGAGCCCGGCGGAGAGCTGGACGATCCCCTCGTCGAGGTGGCCTGCGAGGAACGGCAGCTCCCAGTCGAGGAGGTGGCACCCGGCGTTCGAGATGAGCCCGCCGGGGCCGAAGTCGGCGAGGGCCGCGGCGAGCGCCTCCTGGGCCTGGGCCGCGAGCGCCGCGGCCTTGGGGTTCGCCGGGTCGAGGGCGAGGCCGTGGAGGATGCAGGCGATCATGCAGGGGAACGGCCTCGGGTCGTTGAACTGGAGCGCGTGGCTCCAGCCCTTCGCCGCCGGGTCCCAGAGGCTCTCGCCGAAGCCGTCGAGGGAGAGGCGGAGCGAGTCGATGTCGCTGCGGGGGCGCGGGGACGGCTGCGGGTCGTGGAGCGCGTGCCAGCGCTTGACCGCGAAGGCCGGGTCGTCGGATGCGGCGGCGAGGAGCCGGCACTCGAGCGAGATGGTCGCCCCGGCCGCGAGCGCCGCGGGCGCAAAGGCGAGGAGCGTGTTCTCGCCGACCGCGTCGGGCACCGAGGGCGCGAAGAGGCCCAGGAGGTGACTCTCGCGGTCTTCGATCCGGTTCGGGACGTCGAAGACTGCCGAGGGCAGGCGCTTCCCCGGCAGCCACTCGCGCAGCGGATCCCAGAGGAGGGCCGTCTGGAGGCCGGACGTCGTGACGCTCGGCGCCGGCACGGCCACCTTGAACGGGTGCGGCACGCGCCGCACGCTCTCGGGGCCGTGCAGGTCGAGCTCGCTCGACGACGCCTCTCCCGGAGCGAGCCACTCGAGCCCCGGGAAGACCGCGTGGTCGATCGCCGGGTCGGCGCGCTCGCCGGGCCGGAGCCAGGGCCCGCGGAAGTGCAGGAGGGACCGCGCGACGACGCTCGAGGCCTCCCAGCGACCGAGGACCTCCGTCGCGTCGCGGTCGAGGCTGAGCGTGATCGAGTACGACCACGCGCCCGCCGCGTCGGCCCGGGCGCCCGAGAGCTTCACCGACGCCTGGGCCGGGCCCGAGGCGAGCACCTGGACCTGGTCCGGCCGCAGGTCCCACGTCACGTCCGCGGCGCTCCCGGTCCTCTCGACCACGCGCCCGAGGGGCTCGAGGACCGCCGCCTCGCGGTAGGCGCCGTCCTGGAGGGCGTGGAGGAGCCCGAGGCCGAGGCCCGGGCCGAGACCGTCCCGGGCGACCGCGAGGGCGAGGCGCGGGTTGCGGAGGAGGACCCACGATCCGTCGCCCGCCACGTCGACCGCCGCCGCCCCGGCCGGAGGCGCCCCCGGGGCGGGCGGAGGGCTCGAGACGCGCACGGTCCGCCGCGCCTCGCGCGTCGCGCCTGCGGCCGTCACCCTCGCCGTGAGCTCGTGGACCCCTACCGTGCCGCCGCGCAGGCGGAAGGTCAGGTCTTTCGACTCGCCCGGCGCGAGGCCCGGGAGGCTCCGCGATGTTCCGTCGAGGGGCGTGAGGCCGGCGGGCACGGCGAGCGCCGCCGTGACGGCCCCGGGGTCCTGCGTCCCGGCGGCGCGGAGGCGCAGGAGGAGCTGGACCTCCTCGCCGCGGAAGGTCGTCTCGCGCCGGGGCGCGAAGCGGACCACCTCGACGGCCTTCGAGCGGGCGCGGAGGCGGATCGCCTCGAAGGAGATGTCCACGGGCCCCGCGAACGTCTCGAGGGGCACGGGGTCGATCCGGATCCGCGTCGCGGTCCCGCGCCACAGGGCGTTCGAGTCGAGGGGCGCGACGTACCGCCGCATCGCGCCGTCACAAGTGGGGGTGAAGTCCACGCGGGTCGCCTCGGAGATCGGCGCCGCGTCCGTCTCGAAGAAGACCGAGGCCGAGCAGGGCGCAGCGGCCCCTACGGACATCTCGACCTCGAGGTCCGCCAGGAGCGCCGCGTCGACCTCGAGGGGCGCCGAGAGGTGAGGGTCGCGGCCCACGGCGCGCGTCTCGAGCCTGCCGGAGGCCGAGACCACGAGGGGCTCGAGCGAGCCGTCAGCGGTCCATCCACCCGGGTCGCCGCCCTCGAAGTCCCAGCGGTGGTCGAAGGCGACCGCGTCGATGCGGACGCGCGTCGGCTGCGCGTTGGAGGAGACCGGGTCGAGCCGCCACGCCGTCACCGTGCTGCGCCAGAGCGGGTGGGCGGCGAGGTCGACGGTGTAGGCGTGGAACGCCCCGTCGGTCTGGATCGGGAAGCGGACGACCTTGTCCTCGCCCCAGCTCGGGCTCGCGCGCGTCACGAAGTAGACCGCCGCGTGGTCCGCCGGGGCGCCGCCCTCGACGGCCATGCGGGCGCTCAGGAACCGGTCGCCGTCCGCGTCGATCTCCTCGGCGGGGGCGTCGAGCCACGGGTCCGAGGCCCCGCCGGAGCGGACGTCGACCGTGAGGACCCCGCCCTGGACCGACGGAACGGTGAGGTTCGCGTTCGGGGTCCAGCCCTCGGCGTCGCCGCCGGTCAGGAAGAACCATTCGGGCCGGAAGGGCGCGTCGACGGCGGCGACCGCATCGAGCTCGACCGTCTTCCCCACCGCGTCGGGGAAGTCGAGCCGCAGGCGGTCGATGGTCCCCGCCCAGCGGGGGTTTCCGGCCATGGGGACGAACCAGCGGTGGAAGGCGCCGTCCCCCTGGAGCGCGAAGGCGACGCTGTTCCCCGCGACGATGCCGGGGCTCGCCGAGCTCGAGAAGAAGACCTCGCCTCCGCCCGAGGCCGCGCTGCGCGCCCGGATCTCCACGTAGGCGAACCGCGCCGCGTCGAAGCTCACGGCCGGCCCGACCATGTAGGGGTCCGTGCCCGTGATCGCCGTCTGGAGCACGCCGCCGGAGACGGTGAAGCTCGACAGCGAGTGGGTGGGGTTCCAGCCCTCGGCGGTCGCCCCGTCGAAGGCCCAGCGCACGGCGTCATCGGCTTCCGCGGCCCGAGGCGCGGCAACCGCGGCGAGGGTGATCGCGACCGAGGAGGGAGCGATCACGGCGAGGGCAAGGGGAAGGGGAAGGGCGAGGGCAGGGGGAAGGGCAGCGGCCCGAGCCAAGGCTGGCCGAGGGGGCATGGCGGTTCTCATCGGCCGGGTCCCATGTTTTCCTGGTTTTAGCGACGCCCTTCGTCGCCTATGATAGCCGTTCCCGCCAACGGAGTGGTGCGGAAAGCCTGCCAAGATCGACGATCGAGCACGAAGGAGTCTGTCCATGATCCATATCCACCGTCCCCTTCTCGCTGGACTTGCCGCCGCCGCGGTCCTCGCCTGCGCGGCGCCCCTCCTCGCCGACATCTTCCCCGACAAGAACCTCGAGGCGGCCGTGCGGAGGTACGTCTTCGCGAAGCGCGACAACGACATGCCCCTCGTCGAGGACGACGTGAAGAACCTCTCCACGATCGAGGCGCGCGGGAAGAAGATCAAGGACCTGACGGGCCTCGAGAAGTGCCGCAGCCTCGCCCTGCTCAACCTCACCGGGAGCGAGATCGTCGACTTGAGCCCGCTCCGGGAGCTCAAGGGCATCCAGTCCCTCGACCTCTCGAAGAACAAGATCGCCGACGTGGGGCCCCTGAGCGGCCTCACGGGCCTCCAGTACCTCCACCTCGCCGAGAACCAGATCTCGGAGCTCGGACCCCTCGCGAAGCTCGAGAACCTCAGGACGCTCCACCTCTCGAAGAACAAGGTGAAGGACCTGGGCCCGCTCTCGGGCCTGAGGAAGATCTGGTCCCTCTACCTCGACGGGAACGAGGTGGAGGATCTGAAGCCTTTGAGCGAGCTCAAGATCCTCTCGTCGCTGGACCTGAGGCGCAACGCGGTCGCGGACCTCTCGCCCATCGCGGGCTTCACCGAGCTCCGCTACCTCATGCTGGACGGGAACAAGGTCTCGGAGGTCCAGGTCCTGATCGAGATGGCGAAGAAGGACCTCGAGAAGGAGAAGCGCTTTGCGCCCTACTGGCAGATCTACCTCACGGGCAATCCCGTGAAGGAGGAGCAGCTCGCGGAGCTCCGGAAGCACGCGAAGCTGGTGGAGGTCGAGAAGAAGCAATAGGATGGCGGGCAAGGAGAGCCTGACGCATCGTGCCGAGCCCCTTCCCAGGAATGGACCCCTACCTCGAGGACCCCGTCCTCTGGCCCGGCGTCCACCAGGACTTCATCACGCTCACCAAGTTGACGCTGAACGCCCGGCTGCCCTCTCATTACGCGTTGAACACGGGCGAGCGGCTCTACGTGGTGCAGTCCGACCGCTCCATCTACCCCGACGTGGCCATGTTCGAGGCACGGGAGCCGGTGGGACGATCGAGCGGCGCAACCAGCGCGACGGCCGCCGTCAGCGACGCCCCCTGGGTGCTGATCGTGGAGCCGGTCGAGGTGCGAGAGGTCTTCCTGGAGATCCTCGCGCTGCGGGAAGGAGAGCGCGTAGTCACGGTGATCGAGGTCCTCAGCTTCACCAACAAGGCTCCGCGGAGCGAGGGGCGGAGACTCTACACGAAGAAGCAGGAAGAGCTGCTGGCGAGCGACATCCACATGCTCGAGATCGACCTCCTGAGAGGCGGGGAGCATTTGGTCGCCGCGCCGCGAGAGCAGCTCCTCCACAAGGGCCGATGGGATTACTTGGCCTGTCTGCATCGCGACCACGGTGGAGGGCGGTTCGAGGTCTGGCCCTCTACTATTCAGAAAGCGCTCCCTCGAGTCAAAGTCCCCCTTTCTGCCGGGGATCCTGACCTGGTCCTGGACCTCCAGGGGGTCTTCACCCGCTGCTATGACGAAGCCGGCTACGCGAGACGTTTGGACTACCGGAAGGACCCGTCTTGGCCGCTGTCAGCCGACGACGCCGCGTGGGCGGACGCGCTTCTGAAGCAGAAGGGACTCCGGTAAGGCTCAAATGGCTGGGTGAGCAACGGCATGCGCGAGAAACGAACGCCGCACCAGGAGCGAACCCCCGGCGACTACATGAATGCGGCGGACGATGCCATGGAGCTGGCGAAGGTCCTGGCCGGGCAAGGCGCAATCAGTGACCAGGACTTCCTGCAACGCATGGCCCGCAGCGACGACACAAGGCGTTCAAGGATAGGGGCTGGGAACCCTGACCGCCCGCTCCTCCGTGGCCGATCCCTCGTGGCGCTCAGTCTCGCGTGAGCTGGCCCTCCACAAGGCGCCAGATCTTCCGCGGGTTCCCGTCCCGCAGCGCCTCGGGCAGCGCGTCCTGCGGGAAGTCCTGATAGCAGACGGGCCTGACGAAGCGATAGACGGCCGCCGTTCCGATCGAGGTGAACCCCGAGTGGGTCGTGGCGGGGTAGGGGCCACCGTGGTGCATGGCGTGGCAGACCTCGACGCCCGTGGGGAAGCCGTTGAAGATCAGGCGCCCCGCCTTCCGCTCGAGGACCTCCACGAGCCTGCGGTGGCGCGCCAGGTCCTCGGGCGTGCCGTGGATCGTGGCCGTGAGGTGCCCGTCGAGGCTCTCGGCCACGCGCTCCATCTCCTCGCCGGACGCGCAGCGCACCACGATCGACGAGGGGCCGAAGTTCTCCTGGGCGAGGTCCGGATCGGCCAGGAGCGCCGCGGCGTCCGTCGCGAAGAGGACGCAGGCAGCCTGGGTCTTCTTCGGGTCGGGCCCGGCGGCCGACCGGGCGGCGACGCGCACGCCGCTCGAGCGCGCGGTGCGCTCGACGCCTGCCTCGTAGGCCGCGCGGATCCCGGCGTGGAGCATGGTGCCCGGCGGGCAGGCGCTTACGCGCTGACCGGCCGCGGCGACGAACCTCTCGAGGGCGGCGCCGCTCGGCCCCACGACCATGCCGGGGTTCGTGCAGAACTGGCCCACGCCGAGGGTCAGGGAGCCGACGAATCCCTCGGCGATCCTCTCCCCCCGCTCCTCGAGGGCGCCGGGGAGGAGGAACACCGGGTTCACGCTGCCCATCTCGGCGTAGACCGGGATGGGGTCGGGCCGCGCCGCGGCCGCCGCGAAGAGGCCGCGGCCCCCCTGGAGCGACCCCGTGAAGGCGACCGCCCGCGTCCTCGGGTGCTTCGCCAGGGCGAGGCCCACGTCGTGGCCGGCCCCCTGGACGAGCGAGAAGACGCCGTCGGGCAGGCCCGTCCGCGCCGCGGCGCCGAGGATCGCCCCCGCCAGGAGCTCGCAGGTGCCGGGGTGCGCCGGGTGGGCCTTCGCGACGACGGGACTCCCCGCCGTGAGGGCCGAGACCGTGTCGGTGCCCGCTACTGAGATCGCGAGGGGGAAGTTGCTCGCGCCGAAGACCGCGACGGGCCCGATGGGGATCAGCATGCGGCGGATGTCCGGCCGCGGGGAGGGCTGGCGGGCGGGCTGGGCGCGGTCGATCCGGGCGTCGATCCAGGATCCTTCGCGGGCGAGGGCCGCGAAGAGGCGCGCCTGGCTCGCGGTCCGCGTCCGCTCGGCCGACAGCCGCGCCTGAGGCAGGCCCGTCTCGGCCGCGGCGCGCTCGAGGAGCTGGTCGCCGAGCTCCAGGATCCCCTCCGCGATGGCCTCCAGGAAGGCCGCGATGCGCTCCGGCGAGGTCCGGCGGTACGCGTCGAAGGCCTGCGCCGCGAGGTCCACGGCCTGGCCGACCTCCTTCGCCGTCGCCTCGTGGAACCTGGGCTCGAGGGCCTCGCCCGTGGCGGGGTCCGATGCGGCGAAGGTCCTCGTCCCGGAAGCCGTGGACATCGCTCCGATGCGCTGCCTGCCGTCGAGCTCGATCCGTCGTGCCATCGGTGCGCTCCGTGGGGGCTCGCGGTCAGTCCACCGGGTTCACGAGCGTCCCGATCGGGTCGATCGTGATGATGACCTCGTCGCCCGACTCGAGGGTGAAGTCGTCGGGCGGCACGACCCCCGTCCCCGTCAGGAGGAGGCAGCCCGAGGGGAAGGAGTCCTCGCGGAAGAGGTACTCCACGAGCTGCGGCGGCTTCTTGCGCATCTTCCCGGCGGTCGTGGCACCCGTGAAGAGCATCTCGCCGCCGCGGCGGATCTCGAGGCGGATCTGGGTTTCGTCGGGGAGCGGACCCTCGCTCACGAGGAGGCCTGGCCCCAGGCCCACGCAGCGATCGAAGACCTTCGCCTGGGGCAGGTAGAGGGGGTTCTCGCCTTCGATGTCGCGGCAGCTCACGTCGTTCCCGATCGTGTAGCCGATGATCTTCCCCGACCGCGTCACGGCGAGGGTCAGCTCGGGCTCCGGCACGACCCACCGCGAGTCGCGCCGGCGGTGGATGGGCTGCCCGGGCCCCGCGACGCGGTGCGGCGATGCCTTGAAGAAGAGCTCGGGCCGGTCAGCGTGGTAGACGCGGTCGTAGAAGTCGCTCCCGCCGCCCTTCTGCGACTCGTCCATGCGCGCCGTGCGGCTCCGGTGGTACGTGACGCCCGCGGCCCAGACCTCCTGGCTCCCGATCGGCGCGAGGGGGCTCCGCACGCCGGCCGGCGGGCCCGGGAGCGGCGTCGCCGAGGCCAGACGCGAGCGGAGCACGGCCGCGAGGTCGTCGAGGTTCACGAGCTCGTCCCATCCCATGCCCGGGAGCGTGAACCACCGCCCATCGTGCTCCACGACGGGTCCTTGTGCCGTCTTGTAGAGGATCATGGCCGAGAAGGTAGCACCGGGCGCGGGGCGGGGCAAGGCTCGGCCCTCTCCCCGCGCCCACGCGCCCCTGGCGCAGCTCACGCTCGGATTACGCGCCCCGCGCGACCCGCACGCTCTTCCTGTCGAACACGGCGGCCAGCTCCACGACGGGATTGGCACCGGCCGCGCGGAGCTCGGCGGCGTAGTCCCGCCCCCGCACCTGCTCGAGAGCGGCCGCGAGGGCCTGCTCCATCGTCTCCGAGGCCTTGAGCACCTTGAGCTCGAGCGCGACCCCGGGCTGACCCGGCTTCCGCGGCGCGATCAAGACGTCGCAGCGTCCCAGGCCCGACTCGCGGTTCGATCGGACCCGATGCGTGGTCTCGAGCGCCACGAGGAGCCCCGCGACGAAGGCCTGGTAGACGACCTCCCTCGCGCGGCCAGCGGTGTCGAAGTAGGAGAGCGTACGTTCGAGGATCGTCCCGAGGTGCGCCTCCACGGCAGGCGCGTCACCCGCCAGGAGGGCCCGGCAGAGGGCACGCTGGCTCGATTCTCCTCCCACGCCCGTGTTGAGCCACTCGAGGAAGAGCCGGTGGTACACCGTGGACACTTCCTTGTTGGGGACGCTCAGCCTCCAGTGCTCCCGGCCACTCTCGTCTTTCCGGAGGCGCTCGTCCGCCCTCAGATACCCCGACATGACGAGGAAGCTGAAGACCGCCTCGCTCTTCAGCTCGAGGTCCCGGAAGACCGTGTGCTCGTCCAGGGGCTTCTCGATGCTCTCGCCGCGCA
>JACQVW010000684.1 GCA_016209535.1 Planctomycetota bacterium
CAACCCGCCCCAGCGGGAGGCGGTCCTCCACCACCGGGGCCCCCTCCTGATCCTGGCGGGCGCCGGGAGCGGCAAAACCCGGGTCATCACGCACAGGATCGCCCGCCTCACCGAGACGGGGCTCGAGCCCGAGAGGGTCCTGGCCATCACCTTCACGAACAAGGCCGCCGAGGAGATGCGGGAGCGCACCGAGAGGCTCTGCGGCGTGAGGAGCCCGTGGATCTCCACCTTCCACAGCTTCTGCGCCCGGATCCTTCGCCGCCACATCCACCTCCTGGAGCCCTACGACAACCGGTTCACGATCTACGACGCCGAGGACTCGCGGGCCCTCGTGAAGTCCCTCCTCGAGGAGGCCGGCGTCCCCAAGGACCTCTGGACTCCCCGGGCGGCCCAGGCGGAGATCTCGCGCATCAAGAACCGCTGCCTGGGGTCCTCCGAGAGGGAGTTCGGGGGCGACCACGCCCACGGCCAAGTGCTGCGCGCGGTCTACAACCTCTACACCGAGAGGCTCCGGGAGCGGAACGCGCTCGACTTCGACGACCTCCTCCTCCTCACGGTCCGCCTCTTCGAGGAGCAGCCCCGCCTGCTCGCCCGCTACCAGGAGCAGTTCCAGCACGTCCTCGTCGACGAGTTCCAGGACACGAACGCGATCCAGTACCGGATCGGGCGGCTCCTCACGGCGGAGCACCGCAACTTCTGCATCACCGGGGACCCCGACCAGTCCATCTACCGGTGGCGGGGGGCGGACATCTCGAACATCCTCAACTTCGAGCACGACTACCCTGACGTCAAGGTGGTGCTCCTGGAGCAGAACTACCGCTCGACGAAGCGGATCCTCCACGTGGCGAATGCCCTGATCTCTCACAACGATCTCCGCAGGCCCAAGAGCCTCTGGACGGAGAACGGACCGGGCGAGCCGGTGCGCGTCTATCGGTTCCTCGACGAGAGCCAGGAGGCGAGGGAGGTCGCGGACCTCATCCAAGGCACCCTCGACGAGGGGGTCCGCCCGGGGGACATCGCCGTGTTCTACCGGATCAACTCCCTCTCCCGGGTCCTGGAGCAGGCGCTCATCCAGGCCAACCTGCCCTACTCGATCGTGGGCGGCCTGGAGTACTTCCTCCGCAAGGAGGTGAAGGACCTCCTCGCCTATCTCCGCATCCTCGACAACCCCCGTGACGCCGAGAGCCTCCTCCGCATCGTCAACGTGCCGCCCCGGGGGATCGGGAAGAGCACGATCGACAAGCTCGTGCGGGAGGCGAGCCGCAGGGGCTGGACCCTGCTCGAGACCATCATGTCGATCACGTCGGAGGAGGCCGCGCGGGTCGCCGGCAAGAAGGCCGCGAGCGCCCTCGCCGCCTTCGGCGACCTCTACCGCAGCCTGGCCGCGAAGCGCGGAAAGGATGTGGCGCCGCTCCTCGAAGAGGTCATCCGGGCCACGGCCTACGAGGACAGCCTGCGCTCGGAGCAGCGGCGCACGGCGAGCGACCGCGTCGAGAACATATGGGAGCTTGTCCACGCCGCCGAGGAATACGACGCGGCGCACGCCGAGGGCTCCTTGACGGGGTTCCTCGAGATGGCCAACCTCTTCGGCGACGTCGACCGCTGGGAGCGGCGCGAGGACCGCATCACCCTCATGACGCTCCACTCGGCGAAGGGCCTCGAGTTCCCCGTGGTGGTGATCGTGGGCGTGGAGGACGGCATCCTGCCCCTCCTGAGCAGCGAGGACTCCGATCCGGACTTCGAGGAGGAGCGCCGGCTGCTCTACGTGGGCATCACCCGCGCCAGGGAGCGGCTCTACGTGACCCACGCCCAGAGCCGCAGGCGCCACGGCAGGCTCAGGAGCTCGTGGCCCTCGCGGTTCCTGGAAGAGCTCCTCCCTCGCCCCGGCGAGGGTGACCGCGACCAAGGAGGGAGCGGTGGTCGCGACCGAGGAGGGAGCTACCACGCCGACGCCGGCTCGATCGAGCTCGATCCCGAGACGGAGGAGTCGCTCGTGGCGCCGATCCTCCTCGAGGACGGGCTCATCGCGCGGAGGGGGAAGCGCGGGGCGGCATCCGATGCCATCGGAGACGACATCGGAGAAGGCCCGGAGGGAGACGGGCTGGAGAACGATCCCTGGCTCGACGCGGCGGAGCAGTACCCCGTCGGCTGCCGCGTCCGCCACGAAACCTACGGCGACGGGGAGGTCGTCCGCCTGAGCGGCGTCGGCCGCAAGCGGCGCGTCACCGTCCTGTTCGACGACGGCGGCGAGAAGCAGTTCGTGCTGGGGTTCGCGCCGCTCCGGCGGCTCCGGCAGTGACCGCCGCCCGCCGGCCACGGCCCTCGCCGCGAGGGATATAATCCCGGCATGCGTGAGCCCCCCGGGTCCTTGCCGAAAAATGCCCTGTCCGCCTGTCTGGGGATCCTGCTCGCCGCGGCGGGGACCGCCTCGGGCCACCTCCCGCAGTACGGCGTCGGCACGGTGTCGCGGGTCGTCTTCAAGCAGGACAAGGCTCTCATCACCTTCGACTTGAGCTACGCCGGGTTCTGGGCTCAGGGAGAGATGATCGTCGCCGACACGGACAAGTCGAGCTCCGTGGAGGCGGCCGAAGCGGACGCCTACCTCGCCAGGCAGTGGCTCGAGAAGGTCGCGCCGCGGCTGCGGGCCCGGGTCGACGAGGAGGACGCCCCGATCCGCAAGGTGGGCGAGCGGCACGAGAACCTGGTCGGCGAGATCGCGGGCGTGCCGTTCAGCCTCTACTTCGCCCTCGAGGTGGACCTGCCCCGCGGGCGCGCCCAGCCCGGGGCGTGGCGCGTCTTCGAGCTCGAGGACACGGTCGTCAAGGACGAGACCCAGGCGAAGCCCATGTTCTTCGTCGATCCCCCCGAGCCTGGCTCGCCGGAGGCCGCGCGGCTCGCCCACAGCATCCTGGAGCCGCCGGAGACCCCGTTCCTGGACCCCCAGATGCTGCAGCCGCGCCGCGAGGGCCCCAGGCTCGTCGTGCGGCTCCGCTTCGAGGGCGAGGACTCCGGGGAGGCCGGCCCCCCGCCCGGCGAGGCCCCTCCCAAGGGGGCCGGGGCCGCCCCTCCCCCGGCCCGGCCGCCGGCCCGGGAGGAGGCGCCCGACCCCGAGGACTCGGCCGAGCTCGAGGCCCTGATCCGCAAGGAGATAGGCTGGGGGGAGCTGGCGCTCGCGGTCTTCCTGGCGCTCGTCTATGGAGCCGCGCATGCCCTCGCCCCCGGCCATGGCAAGTCCATGGTGGCCGCGTACCTCATCGGGACGCGCGGGCGGATCCGGGACGCGGTCCTCCTGGGCTTCTTCACGACGCTCACCCACACGGGCAGCGTGTTCCTCTTCGGTGCGGCGATCTTCCTCATGACCAACGCCGGGGTCCAGGCATCGCAGGGCCACCTGAGGAACCTCGTGATCGTGGGCACCAAGCTCGCCTCGGGAGCTCTCCTCCTCGTTTTCGGGCTCGTCCTCTTCTTCCGCAGGGCCGGCGACCTGCGGCGATGGGTCGATGGCGGTAGCTTGGCCGAGGCTCACGGCCACGGCCACACACACTTCCACGACCACGGCCATCCCCACGATCATCCTCACTCCCACGATCATCCTCACTCCCACGATCATCCTCACTCCCATGAGCATTCTCACTCCCATGAGCACGGCCACCACCACGACCACGCCCGCCTCCAGGGGCTCCTGCAGGGAGGGACGCCTCGCCTCTGGGACCTGATCGCGCTGGGGGTCTCGGGCGGGATCGTGCCCTGCCCGGCGGGGCTCACCGTGATCCTCGTCGGCTTGAACTACTCCGAGAAGCTCCTCTTCTCGCTCTTCCTCCTCGTCTTCTTCAGCGTGGGCCTGGGGTCGGTCCTGATAGCGATCGGCGTGCTGCTCGTGACGGGTAAGTCCCTGGCAGGGGATCGGTGGCGGCCGCCCCCGCTCCTCCTGAAGGCCCTCCCCGTCGCCTCGAGCCTCTTCATCGCGGGCCTCGGGGCCTTCTTCTGCGTCGCCACATACCGTGTCGGCAAGCCCCAGGTCGCCGCCCTGCTGCGGGCCCTTGCGGATTGGGTCCAGTAGGGTCCGGCAGGGTCCGGCAGGGTGATTGTAGGCCTCCCGGGCGCCGCCTCCCTCGACCCCGGAGCGGGGCCTTCTCCGCGCCGGAGGGCTCCCTTACCCGGAATTTGCTTAAAGTTCTCGGGCCTGGCTTGCCGATAGCCGGTATTGACAGCGGCCAGCAACCGGCCACGCGCCGCGAGCCTCGATCGTGCCCACGTGGGGGCTCGAGCGCGGGCGAGAAGACGGATACCGGTGCATGGGACGGGATCGACACGCCGGGGAGAGCCTCATGGAATCGTTGGAGAGAGTCATAGAAACGGTCTTTGTCGTCAAGGAGGACCAGGAGCACTGCTTCCTGTTCGACCGTGACGACCCCATCGACCTCTACCGCGCCCTGTTCCGTTGCGCGGAGCGGCCGGAATCGGGTCTCACGCGAGACGAAGTGATGGAGGTCATCGAAGGGCTGGTTCCGGAGCGACTCAGGTCGATTTGAGTGCGCCCGCCCCGGAGTTGGTGTTCAAGCACTCTCGGACCACAAGCTGCCTGAAGAGAAGACCATGGAAGAGAAGACGGAAACGGAAACCGTGACCACGACGGCCGACACGAACTTCGAGGAGATCTTCGTCAACTACCTCCGGTACGAGCGCAACATGTCGCCGGAGACCATCCGCGCCTACGAGAAGGACCTCCACCAGTTCCTCCGTCACTTCGCCAAGGGCGACGGCGAGCTGACCCACCCGGGCGAGATCACGACGCTCCAGATCCGGGAGTACCTCGGGCACCTGAAGGAGAAGAACTACCAGAAAACGACGATCGTCAGGAAGCTCGCGACCATCCGCAGCTTCTACAAGTGCCTGAACCGCAAGGGGCTCGTGTCGACGAACCCCCTGGCGGAGATCCCCACGCCGAAGGTCGAGAAGAAGATCCCCCACTTCCTCAGTACCGAGGAGGTGGAGAAGCTTCTCAACGCGCCCCAGGGCACGGGCTTCCAGTCGGTGCGGGACCGGGCGATCCTCGAGACGCTCTACTCGACGGGGCTCAGGGTCAGCGAGCTCACGAGCCTCAACGTCGGCGACGTGGACACGACCCAGGAGGTCGTCAAGTGCCGCGGGAAGGGCCGCCGCGAGCGCGTCGTCCCGGTCGGGAGCTTCGCCCTCCAGGCGATCCGGGCCTACATCGACCTGCGCGCCCAGGTCCCGCAGACCAACGAGAAGGACCCCGAGGCGCTATTCCTGAATCGTTTCGGGGACAGGCTCTCCTCGCGCAGCATCCGGAAGATCATCGACAAGTACATCCGCGTGACGGGTCTCAACGAGAAGACCTCGCCCCACACGCTGCGGCACAGCTTCGCGACGCACCTCCTGAACCGCGGCGCGAACCTGCGCATGGTCCAGGAGCTGCTGGGCCACAAGCACCTGTCGACGACGCAGATCTACACGCACGTGACCACGGAGGCCATGCGCCAGGCCTACCAGGCGGCCCACCCGAGGCAGTAGGACCCGCGGCCGGCGCCCCGAGGGCCAGGACCCGCGGGCGAGGTCCCGCGGAGCGCGTCCTCAGGAGGGGCCGGAGGCAAGAGGGCCTCCGGCCCCTCCTCGTTTTCCGGAGCCAGCCGCTCCGCTTCAGGCTCCGGCTCGAGCTCGGGTCCATGCTCGGGCTCGGGCTCGGGCTCGGGCCCGAGCGTGGCCCGAAGCTCCGCCGCCTCAAGGCCCGCAGGTCGGACGGTCGGGCCTCAAGGTTTGACAGGTGGAGCCCGAAGGCTACAATTGCACCCTCTTTCGCCAGCTCCCAGAAGCCATGCGCCACCTTAGCTCAGCTGGTAGAGCAGGTCATTCGTAATGACCAGGTCTGGGGTTCGAGTCCCCAAGGTGGCTCCAACGCAAGGCCCGACGCAACAAGAGGTTACGGCGGGCCGCTTTCTTGGGCTTCGATAGGCCGAGGACATTGAGTCACCATAGAGTCACCACCAGAGAGGCCCCGGCCGGCAACGTCCCCCTTGACCAACCCCGCCTGACCGGGTACCACGACCGCCGAAAGGGAGAAACCTTGGGAACCGCACCCCCGGAGGGGCGAGATCAGAGCCCCGGGCCGCAGGAGCCGCCCGCCGACTTCCAGCGGCTCTTGGAGCAAATTCTGGAGATGGCCGCCGCCAGGCTGCCTCCGGTCCCCAGACAGCCCGAGCCCAGCTTCGCTCAGCTCTGGGCCCGGCTCTCGCCTCGCATGAAGGAGTGCGCCCGCCTCGCCGC
>JACQVW010000653.1 GCA_016209535.1 Planctomycetota bacterium
GCCTGGGCCTGCAGGCTCCCGAGCGCGCCGAGGCATGCCGCGAGGGCGAGGGCGATCGCGATGCACGGGGTGGCGGCCGGCGGTCGTGAGCTCGCGTTCATGGTGAGATCCTCCTCCCGCCAGGCATGAGAACCGGGCGCCGCCCCGAGTCCCGTGACGGGAGTCACCCTCCCCGGCGGGCGACCCGACGCGCGGCGAGGAAGAGGCCTCCGGCGGCGAGGACGGCCGCCGGCACGGCCAGGCGACCGGGCTCCAGGACCCGCACCGTCTCGACGACCACCGCCGCCGACGTGACCAGGAAGACGAGCGGGACCCAGGGGTGGAGGGGCGCTCGGTAGGGGCGGGGAGCGTCGCGCAGGCGGCGGCGGAAGAGGAAGTAGGCGCCCCCCGCCAGCGCGAAGGAGATCCAGTCGACGAAGACGATGGACTCGAGCACGGTCTCGAGGTCGTAGCGGTACGCCTCGGTGAGGTACGTCGCGGCGAGGAAGTGCGCGGCGGCGAAGGCCGCCTGGAGGAGGATCGCCGCGTGCGGCGTTGCCCACCTCGCGTGCGAGCGCCCGCAGGCCCGGAGGAACGTCCCATCGTGGGCCATCGCGTAGTAGATCCTCGGGGGCATGATGAGGAGGGCATGGGTGATGCCGACGGTGGAGACGACCACCACGCCCGCGATGACGGTCCTGCCCCAGGCGCCCAGGACGGCCCCCGCGGCGTCGGCCACGGGAGTGCGGGTCGCGCCGAGCCCCTCGACGCCGAGGATCTCCGCGACGGAGAGGTTCACGCCGAGGTAGAGGGCGATGACGGCTGACGTGCCGAGGACGATCGCGCGCGGCAGGACCCTCGGTGCGTCGCGCACCTCGCCCGCGACGGACGCGACGTTTTGCCAGCCGCCGTAGCTGAACAGCGCGGCGAGGAGCGCCGGCGCGAGGGCCGCGGGCACCACCGTCCAGGGCCCCGCCGCGAGGCCCGACGGGGCCGAGGCGCCGCCGCCCCCGGAGAGGCTCCACGCCCCGAGCGCGATCACGAGGAGGAGCCCCGCGACCTTGAGGACCATGAACGCGTTGTGGACCCGCGCGCCGAGCTTGACGCCTCGGACGTTGAGGGCCGCGAGGACGAGGATGAGCGCCGTCCCGGAGATCGCCTGTCCGTGGGGGCCCAGGACGCGCCCCTCCCCGCGGCCCGCGACGAGCTGGAGCACGAGGTCCAGGTTGAAGAGGCAGACGCCCGCCACCACGGCGATGGCCCCCGAGGAGACCATGGCCAGGAGGTTCCAGCCGTAGAGGAAGGCGAGGTCCTTGCCGTACGCCTCGCGGAGGTAGACGTACTGGCCGCCCGTGTGCGGGAAGAGCCCGCCGAGCTCCGCGAAGACGAACGCCCCCGTCATGGCGATGAGGCCGCCGAGGAGCCAGGTGACCAAGATGCCGCCGAGCCCCGGCTGCGCCTCGGCCACGCGGTGCGGCGAGAAGAAGATCCCGGCCCCCACGATCCCGCCCATGACGAGGAGCATGGTGTCGGTGACATTCAGCGCGGGCCGCAGGCCGCGCTCGGAATTCAGCGCGGGCCGCAGGCCGCGCTCGGAATTCGGCGCGGGCCGCAGGCCGTCGCCGGCGACCGCAGGCGGCGCGTCTCCGGGTCGACCCATCTCCGTGGAGCGATCCGTCACCGGGCCCTCACCGGACCTCGTCCGGCTCCAGGACCGCGAGCCGCACGGGCCCGAGGAGGCCCGAGGGGAGGGGCTCCCAGCGGGACGCGTCGAAGTCCTTGTAGCGGATGTCGACGAAATAGGACCGGCGCCAGGGGACCTTGCGGCGGTCCATCTCGGCGATGCGGTTGGCCATGAGGTTCGACACCTCGACCTCCAGGAGGTTCTCGCCCTGCCGGAGGAGCGCTCCGGCGCGGACGCGGAAGGGAGGCGACCAGGCGGCGCCTGCGTCCTTGCCGTTCAGGCGGACCCTCGCGGTCTCCCTCACCTCGCCGAGGTCGAGGACCCACTCGCCTGCGGGCGGATCGGCGAGCGAGAAGGACGTGCGGTAGACCGCCCGGCCGGAGAAGCCCCTCGCCGCGGGAGGGCCCGCCTCGGTCCAGGAGGCGAGGGACTCCAGGGCGAAGGGAGGCGGCAGCTCGGGCCCTCCCGAGTTGAGCTCGACCGTCCAGGGCCCGCGGATCTCGAGGGCGGGCCCCCTCTCGCGGAGGTACGGCCAGGCCCGCCCCGCCGATCGGTCCAGTACGGCCCGGAGGATCCGCGAGCTCCACGGAGGGATGTCGAGCCGTACGGAGAGATCCTCGCCGCTCCTCGCCGCCCCGCGCCCGCTCTAGCAGGGCGGCCAAGAGCATGCCCCCCGTTGCGGTGGTCCTCGAGAACGCGGTCATGGATCCTCCTGGGGGCGACATCCTATCCCGCGGCAAGGGAGGATGGGTAGGTTGCGATCGCGGCCTCTGCCTGTTCTCCGGCAGAGGCCTCTCTCCGCTCGTCCCGTCGAGTCGTACCGTCCGCCCCGGGCGCCCTCCGGGCCGCCGCTCGAGTACAATGGGGCCGCGCAGCGCCGACCAAGGACCCATGGCCCCTCCGCTCCCCATCGGCATCCTCGGCGCCGGGCCCGCCGGCGCGACGCTGGCGCGGATCCTCGCCGTAGCGGGGCATGCCGTCGTCCTCGTCGACGCGGAGGGGCCCCACGAGAAGCCCTGCGGAGGGGGAGTCACGGCCCGCGGATGGCGCGGGCGGCCGATCCTTTTAGGGTCCTCGGAGGCCTACGCCGTCCTGCGCGAGGCCGTCGTCGAGAGCGGCGGCGAGAGCGTGGCCGTGCCGCTCGCGGAGCCCGTGAGAGTCTACCCGCGCGTCGAGCTCAACCGCGTGTTGTTCGAAGCGGCGCTCGGAGCGGGCGCGCGCTTCGTCCGGGCGCGGGCCACGGGGCTCGCGAGGACGGCGGGCGGCTTCCGGATCGAGCTCGAGGACACGCCGGACCTCGACGTCGGCTTCCTGGCCGGGGCGGACGGGGCGGCGGGCGTCTCGAGGAAGCTCCTCGGCGGAGGCCGCGGCCGCGAGCGCTTCGCCCTCGCGCTCGGCTTCCGCGCCGAGCGGGAGGGGGATCTCGACGGCGATCCCGTGCCCCCGATGCGGATCGCGTTCCCTCCGGGGCTCGCGGGCTACGCCTGGGTCTTCCCGCGGCCGGACCACCTGTCGGTCGGGATCTGCTCGCGTGATCCTTCGGTCAGGCCCGACGACCTCCGGAGGCGCCTCGCGGATGTCTTCGAGCGCTCGGGCGCACCGCCCCCGGCCATCCCGGGCAGCGACTACAGCTTCCCGGTCCCGGATTTCAGGGCCTTCGAAGGGCCGCGGGCCGGGTGCGGCTGGGCCCTCCTGGGCGACGCGGGCGCCTTCGTCGATCCGCTCACGCTCGAGGGGATCCCCTATGCGTTGCGCTCGGCGGAGCTCCTGGCGCAGGCGATCCTGGCGGGCGAGCCGGAGCACTTCGAGCGCGCCTGGCGCGCGGACTTCGGCCGCGAGCTCGCCCTCGCGGCGCGCGCCCTCGATCGGTTCTACGCGGAGGGATTCACGGAGGACATGGTCCGCCGCGCGAGGCGCTCGGAGCGCCTGCGGCGCATCCTCGGCGAGCTCCTCGCCGGCGCGGCCGGCTACCGCGGCCTGCGCCGCCGGATCCTCGCCGCCCTCGCCCTCGACGGGGCGGCGCGCGTGCTGGGAGTGCTCCCGGCGCCCCGGGCGCCCTCGCGATGAGGCGCGATGAGGACGGGGGCTACCCCCTCGCCCTCGCCGCGCTCCACGCCCGCTCGATGTAGCGCACGATCCTCAGGTGGTGCCGCGCGTGCACGCGGGCCATGCGGAGCCACTGGGCCGCCGTCAGGTCCCCGAAGACGAAGTGGTGGACGCGGCCCGGGGCGCTCCGGAGGCGGCTCGAGTGGGGCGCAAGGGCCTCGAGGCGGTCCTCGGAGCGCCGCAGGGCTTCGTCGGCTTCCCGGCGCCGCGCCTCGCCGGGAGGGACCACGCGCTGAGGGGCCTTCCCCTTCCCCCTCGGGATCCAGCCCGTCCCCAGGACGAGCGCCCCGATCAGGGTGAGGCGTCCCCCCGCCTTGCAGGGCCCCGATCGGCCGTCGAGGAGCGCCTCGATGTGATCGAAGGCGGCCTCGTTCACCAGGGCCAGGTGGACCAGGTGCCGCGCCGCGGACCACTCCGAGACCCCCCGTGCGGGCTCCTCGAGGCGCCCGGCGTCCCAGGCGAGGACGTTGCGGGCACTCGCGTGGAGGGCGCGGAAGGCCTCGATCTCGCGGTGGGGCCGGGTGAGAAGCACGGGCCCATGATGGCCCGCGGTGCGACCGATGGCCAGGAGTCCCTCTTTCCATCCTGCGCCTGGCGTGTAGGATGGGCGATCGATAGGTGCTCCTGGTGTTCGGGTCAGAACCGCAACCGGGTCCTGCCTGCGCCCTCGGCGCGAGGCGCCGGGCCCAACGAGAGGGAATAACCATGGTGCGAGCCTCGCGTTCCCGCCCTGTCCTCCTTGCCCCCGTCCTCCTTCCGCTCCTCTCGGGCAGCCTGCTCCTCTCGCAGGCCCCTTTCCCCGACGGGATCGAGGGGGAGCTCTACTACGCGAGCCGGATCGATCGCATCCCCGCGGCCGACGGCGGGCCGCTCGTCATCGACCTCGACGGGATCCTCGACGAGGCGGCCTGGCAGAGGGCGCCGTTCCACACCTACACCGAGTACTGGAAGGGCGGGCAGCTCCCCCAGGACGAGCTGGACTGCACGCCGCTCTTCGCCTGCGTGGCCGACGGGGAGTACCTCTACGTGGCATGGCGCATCGTCGACGACCTCCGCAACTCCCAGAGCGCCGGCTGCGCCGCCTTCAACGACGACGCGATCGAGCTCCACTTCGACGGCGACGGGAAGGGCATCGACTGCGGGAGCTGCGGCTACGAGCTCAACGACATGCAGCTCATCATCGGGGCCGACCAGATCGGGAAGACGGACCCCAACGCCCTCGAGGTCGGATGGATTCGCAACGGCGGCTGCATCTTCGCCGGCGCCCCCGTCGACAATGAGACGGGGCTCAACATAATCTCCGGCGTCGTCGCCGAGCTCGACACCGAGGACGACACGCTGGGCTGGCAGGGAGAGATCGCCATCGCGCTCAAGACGGCGACCTTCGGCGAGTGGGACGTGGACCCCGTCCACGGCACGACCATCGGCTGGGACGTCCACGTCGACGACGACGACGACGGGGACGGCCAGGACGGCGACGACAGCGCCCTCATCTGGAGCAAGCGGGACGGCGGATCGCAAGCCTGGCAGAACACCGGCGTCTGGGGCAAGCTCCAGTTCATCGCCCCCGGGAAGCCCCTGGTCTCGGTCGTGAGGGACATCCCCGACGACCTCAAGAACGGGGACTCCGGCACGGTGACCCTCACGGTCGCGCCCGTCGTGGGCGAGGGCGTGGTGGTGATCAACGAGGCGCTGCCGGCGGCCCTCGTGCCCTCGAGCCCCTCGGCCGGGGGCACCATCGCCAACAACACCGTCACGTGGAACCTGGGGCGCGTGAGCTCCGAGGTGTCGGTCTCCTACACGCTGTCGCCCGGCCTCGACGCCAGCGACGTGCGCTTGCCCGGGACCGTGACCGTCGACGGCGAGCCGGTCGCCATCGGCGGCGACCGCTACTACCGCGGGAGCCCCATCAGCGAGCAGGGCTTCATCAAGCTCTGGAACCACCTCGGGCCGCTCGCCTGGGCCTTCCCCGCCGCGGCCAACGACCATGGGCCGCCCGGGGCTTGCGACGCCAACTCCGGCCTCGACCTGCCCCTCGACTGGGTGGTCAACGACGGAGAGACGCTCACCGAGGCCGACATGAGCCCCTTCCCGGGCATGATCGTGAGGCCCAAGTACGGGGGCGACGGCAAGCCCGGGGGCACGGGCGCGCGCGCCGCGGGGCTGGCCGTCTCGCCCGGCGACACGGGCCTGGTGCGCGAGGACCGTTTCCCGATCTGGAAGGCGGGCCTCTCGCCCACCGACACGGTCGACCACGCGTCCGCTGCGGTCAACGGCTTCGACGCCGAGGACCACATGACCCTGAGCTGCGTCTACGTGACGAACAAGACCGCGGCCGACATCGACACGGCGGTGGGTTTCGGGAGCGACGACGCGATCCAGATCCTCCTCGACAACGAGGACGTGACCGGCGGCGGCATCGTCGTCTGCCGGGGCTGGGGCAACCCCAACGAGGAGCAGAACACGGCGCCCGTGACCCTGCCGCGGGGCGAGAGCCGGATCCTGGTGAAGGTGACGGATGGATGCTGCGCCTCGGGCTTCCGCCTGCGGTTCCAGGACCCCTCGGACCCGACCGGGCCCGGCCTGCAGTCCCCGGACATCTCTGTCAGCCTCGAGTCGAGCGTCAACCCTCCGCCGGCGAAGGTGGTCCGCAGCTTCTCCAAGGAGGCCTTCGCGATCGGGGAGGTCATCGAAGTCTCGCTCGCCGTGACGACCCCGCGGCAGCTCCCGAGGCTCGTCGTGACGGAGGTGCTGCCGGCCCTCGTGTCGGTGTCGCAGATCTCGCACGGCGGCGCCGTCTCCGGTGGGGCGATCGTGTGGAACCTCTCGAACGTGTCGGCGGAGACGTTGACCTACAAGCTCGCCCCGGGAGAGTGCAGGACGGACATCGAGCTCCAGGGGTCCACCTGGGAGGTCGACCCCATCGAGGCCCTGGTCACGGGCGCCTCGAAGCTCACGGGCGCGCTGCCGACGGACATGCCCCTCCTGGACCCCTGGAAGAGCGTCGACATCGGCTACGAGGGCGGAGCCGCCCAGCCCCTGGGCGAGCACGATGTCCTGATCAACGCCCTGGGCACGGGCATCGCCCTGGCGAACGACCAGCTCCGCTTCACGCACCGCCCGGTCTCGGGGGACTTCGAGATCTCGGCGCGCATCGACTGCCTGGAGGACTCGGAGCGAAAGGGGCAGGGCGGCCTGGCGTTGCGAGACGGGCTCCACCCCGCCGCCGCCAACATCTCCTTCTTCATCACCTCGGCCACGGCGCAGGGGGGCGGGATCTTGAAGGCCACCTCGCGGCGCGAGACGAACACCAACAAGCCGACGACGACCATAGCGCTGAGCGACACGGCCGTCCCGACGCTTCCGGTCTACATCAAGATGGCCCGCACGGGTTCGAAGGTCACCTTGCATCGCTCGGCGGACGGCAATACGTACACGCAGATCGGCGAGAAGGAGCTCGGCACGGGGACGAGCCCCGTGGTCATCCCGAGCGATGCCCTGGCGGGCCTCGCCGTCTCGGGAGGCGGGGCCGGCTCGGCCCGCGTCGTCTTCCGAGAGGTGAGCGGGCCCGAGCTCCTCAAGGTGGTCCCCCCGGGTACCCTCTTCCACCGCGGCGACTCGGACGACAACGGCGAGCTGCAGCTCACCGACGCCATCCGTATCCTCGGGTACCTCTTCCTCGGATCGGTCGCACCGTCGTGCCTCGAGGCGGCCGATGCCGACAACAACGGGAAGCTGGAGCTGACGGACGCGATCCGCATCCTCGGCTTCCTCTTCCTCGGGGCCGCCGCCCCGGCGCCCCCGGGCCCGCCGCCTGCCGATTGCGGCCTGGACCCGCCAGACACCGGCGACCTCGGGTGCGAGACCTACACCCGCTGCGGATAGCGTCGGCCCCGGGCGCGGCTCACGGGCACGCCGGCACGGGCCCCTCGCACCCCAGCTCCGGGGACGAGGGGCTCGCCCCGCACGCGGGGAATGGCGCGGGCGGCGCCGGGCCGCCCGCGAAGAGGTAGGCCAGCGTGTAGATGGGGTCTGAGATGTTCAGCTCCCCGTCGCCGTTCGAGTCCATGGCCGCGCGGCACACCGACGGGCCCCCGAGGAACTGGTAGGCCAGGCTGTAGACGGCATCGGAGATGTCCGGCTTCCCGTCGGCGTTGTCGTCGCCGCGCACGAACCTCGGCGCGCCGCCGCAGCGGGGGGGCCGGTAGACCGCGTACATGACCCAGTCCCCGGTCGCGCCGAGGGCGCAGGCGTCCTTCCAGCCGCCGGGGACCGCGAAGACGACGTTCTTGCCCCGCTGGCAGCCGTTCCCGTCGTGGGCCGTGCTCGGCCCGAACAGGGTGCTCGCGTTGAGGAGCTCGAGGGCCACCGTGAAGGGCCCGCTCTCGATCACGATCTCGCCGGGGAGCGGCTCGAGGTCGAACTCGTTCAAGGCCCCGTCCGTGAGCACGGGCCCCTCGAGGCTCGCCACGGGCGGGCCCGGGTCCGGCAGGCCGCGGGCGTAGACGAGCACCGCCTGCTCGAGGGACTGTGGGTTGCTCCCGAACTGGGAGGCCCAAGCTATCCCGACGCGCAGGACCTCGATGGGGTAGTGCTCGGCGGGGGCCTGGAGGACCACGCCGGCGCGTTCCCCCGGCGCGAAGCAGGGGCACGTGACGCTCGCGCCCCCCGTGAAGTTCTTGAGTGGCGGCTCCTCGGGGCACTGCGCGGCCGCGGGCGCGGCGGGCGCGAGGGCGAGGAGAAAGGCGGTGCAGGGACGTTTCCAGGGGCTCATGGGACGGACCCTCCTCGGTGACCCGACGATCGAGACACGCCTCGATTGTACAGGAAGCGGGCGCCGGGACTTGCTTCGAGCGGCTCGTCCAATCCGCGGACGTCCGGTGGAGCTCGTCCACCTTCCGGCGCCCCGCGGCCGCCGGCGCCGGCAGCCGCGTGCGGTCCTGGAGACGCCCGCGCCGCAAACCGCAAGACCGCAACCGGTTCGAACCAGGTCGCCCTCCTCGCCCAGATCCCCCACAAGCAGTACGACCGGATCCGGGGGGGCCAGCGGCCGACCCTCTCTCGGCGAGGCGGACATCGACTTCCCGGAGGTCCTCGCGGCCTTCGAAGCCCTCGTCACGCATCCCCTGGACCCGGCCAGCTACGCCGGCAAGGCCCTCGGGGACGCCGCGCCCGAGGACTACCGCGTGATGGTCGTCAAGGGGGACCTGCACGTCACGGGCGCCGCCGTCGGCGCCGGCGTCCTCGTCGTGCAGGGCTGCTTGACCGTCACCTGCAGGTTCTCCTTCCAGGGGCTGGTGATCGTGGCCGGGGACGTCCGCCTGAGCGGGGCAGGCCCGGCGAGCTGGATCCGGTGGGCGGCGGCCTTCTTGCCGCCGAACAGGAAGGGCAGGCCCGCGCTCGCCCCCTCGAAGACCAGGACCGTGATGTCGTTCCCGGGCTCGAGCTTGCGGACCCGGCCGCCGAAATCGGCCAGGGTCTCCTTGACGTCCTGGAGGAGCTGGGCGGCCTGGACGGAGACGGAGGGCGGGAGCTTCCTGGTCAGGTCCTCGAAGAGGGTGACGCCGCCGAGGCCCGCCCCGCCGCCGAGAAACGGTTCGCCGCGCAGCTCCCGGGCCGTCGCATCCCAGACATCTTCGGCCTGCGGCGCACCCTCGCCCTCGCCGCGGTCCAGTCGGAAGGTCATGTTGAGCGCCACGACCGGCCCCCAGTCGCCCGCGACGAGCCCCAGGGCGCCGGGGCGCCCCTGGAGGTCCTTCCCCCAGTACTCGTCGGGGAAGAGCCCGGCGACCCTCTTCTCGAGGACCCGTCCGAGGACCTTCGCGTCCTCCAGGAGGGCCTGGTCGGCGGCGGGCAGCTTCCCACCGCCGCGTGCCTCCAGGACGACGTGCTCGCCGAGCGCCCCGTGCTGCCGGGGTTGGAGAGCCTGCGCCACCATGTAATCACTGTCCTCACGGCCCTGGAGCAAGTATCTCGGCGACATTAGGTTTCGGCTGTCCCGGTTGACGACGCCGGGGATGTCCATCGGCGTCATCCCGAGGAGCGGGAAGAGCGCGTCTGCCCTCTCCACGTTGTACACGATGGCCCGGGCCTTCTGGCCCTCGGGGAGGCCGAGGCGCCCCGAGAACTCGTCGAGGGCGCTCTGGACCGCCCCCAGGACCCTGGGCACGTGCTCCCCGGCCGCCGGTTGGACGGGCGGCTCGCCGTGCAACTCGCGCTGCTCGTCCTCCCAGAGGCGATCGGTTTCGCGGAGGGGGGCAGGCTCCCCGCCGGGGGTGCGGTGAGGCCGGTCACGGGGACCTGGACGAGGTAGAGGACGCCTCGCCCGGGGAGGCGCGCCCACTGGACCGCCGCCGGCTTCGTCCCGGCCTTCTCGAGACTCTTCTCGAGCACCCGGCCGAGGACGGGAGCCGCTTCCAGGGCGGGGTCCGGCGCCTTCGGCTCCTCTCCGCGGGTTCCGGCCAGGGAAACCACCACGACCGCCGCCGCAAGGGAAGGGGAAACGAACGGTGCTCGCATGTCTCCTGTCTCCTGCAAGGGTCTTTCTCGCCGCACTGATTCCTCGGGGCTCGAGGGTCTCACAGTCCACCTCCGGATGGGCTTTGGCTCCGGGTCGAGACGAAGAGCGCCACCTGCTGGAGCCTAGCCTCGAGGGCCGCGAGGCGGGCCTGGTAGTCGTCCCGGACGAGGACGGCGAGGCGCTATCGTGCTCGCGGGCCGGCGGAGGGCTCCGGCGATCTCCCGGAAGGTCAGTTCCTCGTCGTAGCGGAGGGAGAGGAGCGCTCGGTCGGCGGGGTCGAGTCGCGACAGCGCCTCGCGGACCCGGCGCGTCTCCTCGTCGGCGACGAGGGGATCCATCGGGGCCTCGAGAGCCTCGCGGCCGTCCCGGCGCAAGCGCTCTTCGATCTCGCGCCGGCGCTCCCGCAGGCGGACGGCGTTCAAGGCGGCGTTCACCGTCGTGCGGCGGATCCACCCCGAGAAACGCTCCGGATGCGGTCTCAGGGCCTCTGAAGCACCAGGGCCGCTCCCACAGGGGCCCCGGGTCTCCCTGGGATTGCATCCCCCCAGCTTTGCATTACCATTGAGTTCGTCCGTGGAACGGGGTTCGGTCGACCCCTCCGAGGACTCGAGGAGATGGAAGGAATGAGCCCAGTCATGAGACCTCGTGCCGCCCTGCCGGCCGGGATCGCCGTCACCGTGGGGCTGCTCTGCGCCGCTTCCGTGCCGCTCGCCGCGCAGGAGGGGCGCGTCTACCGCCGCGCGGACGCCAACCTGAACGGCTCCGTCGATATCTCCGACGCGATCTTCGTCCTGAGCTTCCTCTTCACCGGCGGCCCGGCGCCCGCCTGCCGCGCCACGGCTGACGCGAACGGGAGCGGAGAGGTCGACATCTCCGACGCGGTCACCATCCTCAACTACCTCTTCGTGAATCCCGTGGAGCTGCCGCCGCTCACGGACGAGGAGCGCCTGGCGTGCGAGAGGCAACCCCCGCCGCCGCCCTCGGTGGTGCGCCACGGGACCCTGAGGCCCCTCGCCCACGAGGTGGCGGGGAAGGTCGAACAGCTCTCGAACCGGAAGATCCGCATCGCGAGCTTCTACTACGACGGCAGCGGGCTGCCGGAGGTCGTCGTGTGGCTCTACAAGACGAGCAACGAGGACTTCCGCGGCTACCGGATCTCCGAGGACCTGCGGCGCCTCGAGCCGTACGTGAACGAGACCCTGGAGTACGACATCCCGCCGGAGATCACGGACGACATGTTCAACTACGTCTCCATCTGGTGCACCTGGTTCCCGCAGAACTACGGCTACGCGAGGCTCTTCCTGGGGTCCTGACCGCCCGCCAGGACCGGCGGCTCAGAAGCACGGCACCGTGCAGCCTTGCCCGATGCACTCGGGGGGGAACCAGAAGAAGCCGGCGTCGCTCGGGCCGGGGTAGAAGTACAGGAAGGCGTTCGCGTGCTCCTGCGTCTCCACGTGCGGGCCGAAGCAGTACTTGATGTCCGAATTGTTCACGTAGGTCGTGCGGTAGACGATGCCCCAGCCCGGGGGCAGATCGGGACCGTCGTGGCCGAAGAGCTCGAAGGGCGGCTCGTCCCAGTCGTCGCTGAAGAAGATCGTGTTCTCGGCGCCCATCCGCTCGAACTCCCCCGGCGCGGGGCTGCCGTCGAGGTTCACGTTGAGGCCGTCCCAGCGGCGGATCTCGAAGGTCTTCCCGCGCCAGTGGAAGTGGCCCGTGACGCCCGCGACCTTCACGGGCACGTCGTGGCCGAAGTGATCCAGCGTGACCCCGTAGTCGAAGGAGACCTCCTGGTTGGGGCGGATCACGATGCTCTTGTTCTGGAGGAACAGGCTGCCCAGGGGCACGAGCGACGGGTTGGGGTCCACGGCGTGGAAGTTGATCGCGGCGCAGCCTCCGATGGGCGAGGTCTGGGTGCCGATGTTCACGAAGTGGATCTGGGCCAGGACCTGGTCGTGGGCCTTGAACTTCACGGCCACCCCCGGCGGGAGCCTCCAGTCGAGGCGGCCGGTCTGGCTCGAGGCCCGGAGGCTCCAGTCGGCGAAGGGGACGATCTTGAAGTCCTCCTCGAAGTAGCCGTCGGGGAAAGGGGCCGGGGCGCCCGTGAAGAGGTTCAAGTGGTGGCTCCCGGGCGGGTAGAGGAGCTCGATCCGGTTCACCCAAATCTCGGTATCCGTCTTCAGCTTGAAGTAGTAGTTGCGCTGCACCTCCTCGCCGGGCTTGACCTCGAAGGGCGGGATCAGGATCTGCTCGCCCTTCGAGGGCGGAGGCAGGGTGATGTCCCTGGCCGTGGAGGGCGCGGCGCCGTGCTCGATCCAGTCCCGGATCAAGTCGATCTTCGCCTGGGGAAGAAGGGGCCCGACGTCGGGCATCCGCTTGCCCCAGTCCCCCGCGAGGTCGTCGGTGATCTTGCGGTAGAGGAAGCTCTCGAGGAGCGAGCCGGGCTTCACCCGGAGGAGGCCGGCCGAGGCGGCCGCGTCGTTGTCCGGGGTGAGCTGGTAGAGGGACGCATAGGCCCGCATGCCCTCGAGGACGAGCCCTCCCTTCGCGGCGCCGGCGGAGTGGCAGGAGGTCGTGGCGCAACTCGTCGCGAAGACCTCGCGGCGGATGTAGGCGAAGAGGCCGTTGTCGCAGTCGAGGGCATCGGCCGTCGTGTCGATCGCCGTCTGGGGGAACGGCGGTGGGATCACGATCCCGCCGGCGAAGAGGTACCCGAGGGTGATGATCGGGTCCGAGAGGTCGACCTTCCCGTCGTCGTTCGCATCGAGGGCGTCCATGCAGTAGGGGCTCTCCGTCCCGAGGAAGACGTAGCCCAGGCTGAAGATGGGGTCCGTGATCTCGATCTGCCCGTTTTGGTCGGAGTCGCCGCGGATGAAGAAGCCGCCCTCGCCGCTCGGAGAGTACTGCGGGACGACCCCGTCGTGAGCAGGAGCCTGGGGGGCGGTGAGGAGGCAGGCGGCCGCGAAGGCGGCGGATCGGAAGGTTGGACCTGGATGCAGCATGTCTCGTCTCGGCGGCAGCGTGTTGGAGGCGCAAACAACCCGTTGGGCAACGACTCGGACCCAATCATAGGCTCACGGGGAGCAGGGGGCAACGCCAAAAGGCGCGCCGGCGCGCCCTCTCGGGCGTCGGTGCCGCCGAGGCCCGCCGGCGCCTGGGAGAGAATCGGCGACGAGACTGCCGTGACAGGATAGAATCGCCTTCCGTTCCGTAGTACCGGCGGGGGATTCGAGGCATGAGAAGGCGATTCTTGGGTCTGTTCGGGTTCGCGGTCCTGCTCGCGGCGGGCTTCGCCCCCCTGGGCGCGGCCGTCCTCGTCACCGAGATCATGTACAACCCGCCCCGGGGCGGCGACCACGAGTACATCGAGCTCCACAACAGCGGCCCCGCGGCCGTCGACCTGAGCGGGTGGTCCTTCACCGAGGGCGTGATGTTCACCTTTCCCGCGGGCACGAGCCTCGCCGCCGGCGCCTACTCCGTCGTCTGCGGTTCGAGGGCCGCGTTCCTCGCCGCGTACCCGAGCGTGCCCGCCGCGGCGGTCCTCGGCGAGCTCACGGGGGCCCTGGCGAATGACGGTGAGCGGCTCACGCTCTCGAACGCCTCGGGCGTGTCTCAGCAGACGGTCGCCTACCTCACCGACCCGCCCTGGGAGCTCCTCGCCGACGGCTTCGGAGCGTCCCTCGAGCGCCTGTGCCTCACGTCGGACCCAGACGATCCCGCGAACTGGCGCGCGAGCCCCGTGCCATCGTCGCCCGAGGCATTCGGCGGCTCCCCGGCGGCACCGAATGCGGTCCAGGCCTGCCCGCCGGCCGCGCCGCCGCGGCCCCGAGTGTACATCTCGGAGATCCTGTACCACCCGGTCCTCGAGCAGGACTTCGTCGAGAACCACGAGTTCGTGGAGCTCCACAACGCCGAGGCCTCGGCCGTCTCGCTCGCGGGCTGGAGGCTCGCGGGCGCCATAGACTACGCGTTCCCGGCGGGCGCCTCCATCGGCGCGGGCGAGCACAGGGCGGTCGCCAAGAACAAGGCGGCCCTCGCCGCCGTGGCTTCCTATGGCCTCAACGTGGGGTCCCTCTTCGGGGACTACGCCCGCGAGCTCGACAACGGCGGCGAGAAGGTGGCCTTGATCGGCGCGAGCGGGCAGGGGGTCGACTCCGTCACGTACGACGATGATTTCCCCTGGCCCGCGGGCGCCGACGCCCTGGGGGCCGATGACGACTTCCTCCCCGCGAGCCTGCTCCCCCTCTCGAACCACCGCTACCGCGGGATCTCGCTCGAGCGCGTGAGCTTCGAGGTCCCCTCGAGCGAGGTCGCGAACTGGGCCCCGTCGCCCCTCGACGGTGCGACGCCGGGGCGAGCGAACGCGTCGGCGCGGGCAGCGCCGCTCCCGATCGTGGCCGACATGCTCGTCCAGGGCGCCTCGACGGGGAGCGAGACGATCCGCGCGACCGACCAGGTCCTCCTCCAGGTGCGCTTCGCGCCCGCGAGCCCTTCGGGCCCCGTGGAGGTCCAGCACTTCGTCGACGACGTCGCGGTCTCGAACGAGCCGCTCACGACGGCGGCCCTGCGGGACGACGGCACGGGCGGGGACCTGATCTCCGGGGACGGCATCTACTCCGCCGTCCTCCCGGCGCGGGCGGCCAACAGCATCGTCCGCTACCGCGTCCGCGCCGACCTGGAGCCCGGCGGGACGGGGGTCGAGGTCGTCTCCCCGCGGCCGAGCGACCCCTACGCCTACCACGCGTACTTCGTGAGCCCCGTCGTTAACACGACGACGCGCGTGTACCACCTGTTCATCTCGCCGGCGAACTGGACCGCGATGTGGGACAACATCCAGGGCGGCCGCGCCAGCGGCTGTACGGCGAGGACGGCCTGGGACGCGAAGGTCCCGGCGGTCTTCGTCTACAACGGCCGCGTCTCCGACGTGCGGGCGCGCTACCAGGGCAGCCGCTACAACCGCTCGAACGGCCCGAACCTCTCGAGCTGGCCGTACCCCGGGCCGGCGCGGCCGAGCCCCGTCAGGGCCTTGAGCTGGCGGATCACCCTGCCGCGCTACGCGCAGCTCGACGGCGCGACCGTCGTGACCCTGAACAAGCTCACCCAGGGCTGCCCGGGCTACGACGCGGGCGTGGGGTACCGCCTCTTCGAGGCGGTGGACATCCCCTCGCCGAACACGCGGTACGCCCGGCTCCACGTCAACGGCGGCTACTACCACTACATGATCCAGTACGAACGGCCCGACGAGGACATGATCCGTAGGTACGTCGCGGAGCAAGCCGCCAAGTATCCGGAGCGGCCCAAGGAGGAGATCGGGCACCTTTTCAAGTCCGCCGGCTGCAACTGCGACGAGGGGCCCTACGGCTGGGGCGACGCGCGCAGGCTCTTCGCGAGCTGCGGATACCCCGTCGAGACGCGCTACGCCTATACCTACGACCGGAAGACCTGGTCCTGGGACACCTACGACGAGCTCATGCTCATGATCGACGAGCTCCATGCGGCGCGAGCGAGCCTCCCCGACACGACGGCCCTGCGCGACTACTTCGAGACCTTCTGGAACCTGGACCTCCTCCTGAGCTACGTCGCGGTCATGAACTGGTCCGTCCCCTTCGATGACATGTTCCAGAACCACTTCTTCTACCAGCGGCGGAGCGACGGGAAGTGGCTCATCTCGCCCTGGGACCTGGACCTCAACTTCGGAGGCTGGAAGGGGGCCGGCGCGTCCCTCTACATGGGAGAGCAGAACGATCCCGACAACCGCTCGGGCTGGTGGCACTACGTGAAGGACTCGCTCCTGAAGAGCTACAGGACCGAGCTCGAAGCGCGGCTCCTCTCGCTCACGAACACGGTCCTGCACCCCGACGAGGTGAGCCGCCTCGTGGACGCGGTCACGGCCCAGGCGAACCCCGCCGAGGCCGCGCAGGCTCCTGCAGGCGTCGCCTGCAGCTTCTCGGGGGACGCGAGCAACTTCAAGGCCTTCGCCCGCGATCGCCACCGCGTCGTGAACGATCAGCTCTCGGCCGTGCGCGCCGACGCCGGGCCGGACCAGACCGTGGTCGCCGGCGCCGTGGTCCAGTTCGACGCCCGAGCGTCGAGGCCCGACCCCGGTCCGGGCGTGACGTATGCCTGGTCGAACGGGATGGCGGGAGACTTCCCGACCGCCATCTTCGGAGAGCCGGGCGCCTACGTGATCACGCTGACCATCACCGTGAACGGCATCCCCTACCAGGACTCGGTCCGGATCACGGTGGTGGAGCCCCCGAGCGTCGCCTGCGCGGAGGAGGGCGGCCAGGTGACGGTGGAAGCCGAGAGCTTCTACTTGAACGACGCGCACGGGACGACGAGCACCTCCTGGGTCGAGCGCACGGCCCAGGCGGGCTACTCGGGAGCGGGCTACATGCAGGCGGCGCAGCCCGGGGCCCGGACGACGTTTCCCTCGGGCTACGCGACGACGGCGCCGGAGCTCAAGTACGCGCTCCTCTTCCAGACGACGGGTGCCTACCGCGTCTGGATCCGCGCCTTCTCGTCGAGCCAGGACGCGGACTCGGTGCACGTGGGCCTCGACGGGAACGCGCGCGACGAGAGCTTCGCGCAGCGGTTCACGCTCGACGCGAGCAACTACACCTGGTCGAGCACGACGCGCGGCGGGGGCCCGCAGGAGCTGACGGTCAGCACGCCGGGCGTGCACCTCCTCTCGCTCTGGGTGCGTGAGTCGAACCAGGTCATCGACAAGATCGTCATGACCCGCAGCACGACCTTCACCCCGACGGGACAGGGCCCCGCGGAGAGCGAGAAGGTGCCCGTGGCGCCCGCGAACCCCGTCTTCGTCCGCGGCGACGCGAACCGCGATGGTGTGGTCGACATCTCGGATGCCCTGGCGGTCCTCTTCTTCCTCTTCCGCGGCTCCTCGAGCCTCCAGTGCGAGGACCACGGGGACACGGACGACAGCGGCGCCCTCCAGGTGACGGACGCCACGGTCCTCCTGGCCTACCTCTTCAAGGGCGGAGCTCCGCCCGCCGCGCCGTTCCCGGCCGCAGGCCGCGATGCGACGCCCGACGCGTTCGCCTGCGGGGAGTGAGGCCGCCCCCGGCCGCCGCTGGCCCTCGCGGGCGCCTGGCGCGAGGGTCCGCGCCCGGGTTGAATCTACCCGGGACCCGCCCAGGACCCGTCCATGACCCGCCGCCGCACCCTCGCGCTCGCCACCGGAGGCCTCCTCGCCGCGGCGCTCTTCGCCTACGTCCTCCGGCCCCGGCAGGCCGGGGACGACGGCACGGCACCGCTCGACCCGACGGCGATCCCCTTCCCCTCGCTGTCGGGGCCCGCCCTCACGAGGCTCGAGGAGGCGAAGGCGCGCCACCGGGCGGCCCTCGAGGGCTGGCGGTCGGGCCGGCGGGCCGAAGGGGACGCCGAGGCGCGTCGTGCGCTCGCGCTCTACGAGGCCGCGGGGGCGCTCGTCCCTCCGCTCTCGGGCCTGCACTACGAGGTCATCGTCTCGCTCGCGGCGGAGGGCCGGACCGGGGAGGCGCTCGGCGCAGCGCGGCGGTGGCTCGAGCGCTTTCCCGCCGACCGCCTCCACCGCGAGACGCTCGCCAAGCTCCACTATCAGGCGGGCCGCCACGCCGAGGCTGCCGCCGAGCTCGAGGCGCTCCTCGCCGGCGCACCGGGCGACGCGGCGATCCTCCGCAGGCTCGTCGAGGCCCGCGTCCTCCAGGGCGCTCGGGACGAGGCCCTCTCCGCCCTGGACCTCTACCTGGCCGCCGAGGGCCTCGACCCGCCGACCGCCGCGGGCGCACCGGCGCGGGCCGGCGAGGCCGGCGCGCTCCGCCTCGCGGCGCGAGCCCTCCAGCGCTTCGGAGAGGACGGGCGCGCGCTGCCCCTCCTCACGCGCCTGCGCGAGGTCGAGCCCTCGGACGGCGAGGCTCGGCTCTCGCGAGGCGCGGCCCTCCGGGCCCTCGGGAGGAGCGCCGAGGCGCGCGCCGAGCTCGAGCCGCTCCGCGGCGACCCCGTCCTCGGCGCGGATGCGACGCTGGAGCTCGCCCTCGCGACCGCGAAGGACGGCGGGCACGGCGAGGCGGCGCGGCTCCTCTGCGACCTCCTCGAGCGCGACCCGTGGCGCGCCGCGGGCTACCACCAGCTCGCCGCGTCGCTCCGGCGCCTCGGCCGCGACGCCTGGGCCGAGAGCATGGAGCGCGCCGCGGCGAGCCTGCGCCCGAGCGAGCGGGAGCGCACGCGCGGCTCCGAGCGCCGCTCGGCCGGCCTCGCCGCCGAGGCGGCGGCCTCGCGGGCGCTCTCCCTCGCCCTCGCCGGCCGCTTCCGTGAGGCCGACGGGGCATTGCGGGAGGCGGCGTTCGCCACGAGCCCTGCCCTCGTCCTCGAGAGGTCGAAGCTCTACCTCGAGTGGCTGCGGGGGGTCGAGGCCGTGGAGATCCTCGAGCCGCTCGCGGCCGGGCCCGGGGCGCCCCCGGAGGCCTCGCGCCTCCTCGAGGCGGCTCGGAGCCTCGTCGCGACGGGCAGGGTGCCGGGCGCCCAGCCTCCCGGGGCGAGCCCGGACCTGCTGCGGCGGATCGCCGCGTCGCGCTGGCCCGAGTCGGCGCCGCTCCTCGCCGATCTGGCCCGCGCCGAGGGTGAGGGCGACCGAGGAGGCGGAGGCGACCAAGACGGGAGCCTCCGCGCCGACCGCTCGCGGGCCATCGCCGCGGCGCGCCTCGCCCGCGCCGCGGACCCAGGCCTCGCCGACGCTCACCGGGTGCTGGCGCGGCTCCTCGAGCAGCCCGAGGAGGTCTTCCTGCGCCTCGAGGCCTGGCGAGTGCTCGCGACCCTCGAGCCCGGCGACGTGGAAGCCCGCCGGGGGATCGAGGCGTGCCGGGCGGCGATCGGGGAGATGCGGTGAGGGCGGGACGGCGAGGCGGGAACGGGACGTTCCAGGAAGGGTGTCGACACAAAGAATGATCTGTGTTACCGGGCAGGAATGAGAAGAAGGAGAGAAGGTGCCGGCAAGCCCGCGATCGTGGTCCTGGGCGGGCCCAACGGGGCGGGGAAGACGACGCTGGCCATGGGCTTGCTCACGAAGCTGGGCATCTATGAGTTCGTGAATGCGGACCTCATCGCTCGGGGCCTGTCACCCTTGAGCCACGAAGGAGCCGCCCTGCAGGCCGGGCGGCTGATGCTCTCCAAGATGAGGGATCTCGCTGGGGCGCTCAAGAGCTTCGCCTTCGAGACGACGCTGGCCTCGCGCTCGTTTGCCACATTCCTTCGGGAGCAGCAGCGACGGGGCTACACCGTCCATGTCCTTTACGTGTGGCTCAGCAGCGAGAACCTCGCGGTGACACGCGTGCACGAGCGGGTGGAACGAGGAGGCCACGGTATCGAGGACGACGTCGTCCGTCGGAGGTATCACCGAGGGCTCGCGAATCTCTTCGATCTCTATCTCCCCCTTGCGGACTTCTGGATCCTCTTCGACAATTCAGGGTCAAGCCCGATCCGCGTGGCGAAGGGAGGCAAGGACCGTCGGATAAAGGTCTATGCAGCGCAAACGTACCGGCAAGTCAAGGCTGCTCATCACCACGACCCCTAACGGGGCCCCGGACCGCACGTTCACACTGGAGCAGTGGGAACGGGAGATTTGGGAGGGGGCGCGGGAGGCCATCCGCAAGGAGGTCGCCCTCCGCCGCAAGGCCGGCCTTCCCATCCTTGTCTGGAAGGATGGCAAGGTCGTGGACCTGAACAAGCGTCCCCGGCGTCCCCGGCGCCCCCGGCGGCGGGCGGCGGCGCGCCGGCCGAAGGGCTCGCGGGCGAGGAGGCGCTGAGCGAGGGCTCTGGTGCCTCTGGCCCCAGGACCGTTCGTATCGGGATAGACGGACAAGCTTCCGCGTTCGGGGGCGCCCGGGTGCCTCGGGTTCTCGGGCTCCCCGGCTCCCCTTCCCGTTACGCCCAAAGTCGTGGTATCGTACTCCGTGGAGGCCCAGGCCATGAACGTTGCTCTTGACCCCAGAGACCAGAAGGACCTCGAGGCGCTCGCCCGGGCACAGGGAAAGGACGCGGAAGTCGTTCTCCGAGAGCTGGTGCACGAGGGGCTTGCCGAGCGGAAACGAGCCGACGCGAAGGCCGAAGAAGACGAGCTTCGCGAGCAGGGGGAAGCGTGGGACGATCTGCTTGCGGAGCTCGATACATCGCCCGACGTGGAGCCAAGAGACGGTCTATGCGCAAGCCGCGACCACGACAAGATCCTCTATGGTGGTCCAGCACCCGGGCAGAAGGGCGGCTTTCCTGAGAGACGCTCGTGATCTTTGCTGACACCGGCGCGCTCTACGCCGTGCTTGTGAAGGCGGACGAGAACCACGCCCGGGCCCACTCCTGGATTCAAGCTCACAGGCAGGAGGCACGTCTTCTCACCACGGACTACGTGCTTGACGAGGTTCTCACGCTCCTCAGGGCGCGAGGGCAACTCGCCCGGGCGCGTGTCACTGCCGGAGCCCTCTTTGCTGGCAAGGTCGCCCGCATTCACCACGTGAGCGAGGAGGACCTCAACACGAGCGCGGAGGTCTTTGACCGGTTCGGCGACAAGGAGTGGAGCTTCACCGACTGCGTGAGTTACGCGGTGATCGCGCGCCTCGGGATCAAGAAGGCCTTCGCCTTCGACGAGCATTTCCGGCAGTTTGGAATCGTGGAGGTCGTGCCATAGCAAGCGTCCCCGGCGCCCCCGGCGGCGGGCGGCGGCGCGCCGGCCGAAGGGCTCGCAGGCGAAGAGGCGCTGAGCGAGGGCTCTGAACGGGAGGCAGGAGGCAGGAGGCAGGCGCGCTCAGCGCCCCTGCGGCTCGGCCTCCCCCGCAGCGAGGCGCCGTGGCTCCGGCCTCACGATCCGGAGCGGCTCGCCCGCACCGCCCTCGGGCTCGACGACCTTGCACCCGGCCGCCCGGGCGATCCGCGCCAGGGCCTCGTGCCACCGGACCCCGTCGAGGCGGAGGGTGACCTGCGCCTCGACGTCGGCGGCGATCGCGAGCGTGACTCCGGCGGAGCGCGCGACGATGTCGAGAGCCGTCCGGACATCGGCGCCCTCGAGCTGAATCGTGACCCGGGTCTCGCTCGCCGCCTCCTCGACGATCCTTTCGAGGAGCCTCGCCAGCTCCGGCGGCACGTGGGCTGCGAGGACCTCCAGGGCGCAATCCGAAGAGGCTTCAGGCGATCCTTCCTGGGCGAGGAGTGCCGTTCCGAGAATGACCGCCCCGGCCGCCCGCAGCGTCCGCGAGGAAACGGTTGTCATGGTGACCTCCGGGACAACCCCTCCGGCCCACCCTGGACTATCGGAAGATCAGGCCGTGGACTTGAGCTCCGGGCCGAAGATCCCCGTCCTCCGCTGGACGAGGGCGAGGAGGAGGAGCGCGGCCCCCGCGGTGGCCGTCGCGAAGAGGAACCCCGTCTGGAGGCCGCCCGGGGCCCGGGATGCGATCCAGCCCACGGCCTCGTGGCCGAACATCTGGCCGAGGCCCGGCCCGGCGAGGGCGAATATGGTCTGGGCCGTCGCCCGCACCGAGGCGTCGGCCGCGGAGTTCAGGGCCAGGCTCACGGCGGTGAGGTAGAAGGCGACGCAGGCGCCGGCGAAGACGTAGCTCGACGCGAGGACCCATGGGGGTGCCGCCGCCGCGTACAGGGCCTGCCGGAGGAGGAGCATGACGCAGCCGAGGGTGATGGTGCCGTGGTAGCCGAGCCTCCGGATCACCCGAGGGAGCGCGAAGAGGAACGGGACCTCGACGGCGACCCCGATGCACTGGAGCGGTCCGATCCACCTCCGCTCGAAGCCTGCCTGCTCGAGGTACGGGGGCGAGTAGAAGAAGAGGACCGCGAAGGAGGAGTGGACGAGGAAGATGGCGAGGATCAGCGGGATGAAACCCGGGCGGCCGACGAGCCGCCGGAGCGAGGCGCGCCACCCCGGGTGGACCGACGGTTCTCCGCGCTCGGTCCGCGCCCCCGGCGGCGTCCGAGGCAGGAGGGGCGTCACGCAGGCCATGGCGAGGGCGGCCGCCGTCGCGAGGTGCATGACGAAGCGCACGTCGCCGCTCGAGGGCCCGGGGCGGAAGGCGAGCCAGAGGTAGATCGGGAGCGAGGGGACCATCCAGCCCACGGAGCCCCGGACGCGCAGGCGGCCGAAGTCGCGGTCGGGGCTCGGGAGGTTGTGGTAGGCGAGGGCGTGGAGGAGGTAGCTCGTTGGCTGGTAGAGCGCCGTGACGAGCGCCAGCGTCACGAGGAGCGCAACGAAGGACTCCTGCCGAGAGAAGAGGAAGAGCGATGCCGCGGTGCCGAGGTGCATGAGCCCGAGCAGGCGGTCGACGTGGACCCAACGGTCGGCCAGGTACCCGAAGAGGAACGGCGTGGCGGTCCCCACGGCGGCGGCGGTGAGGAGGATCTGGCCCACCTGATCGTAGCCGAGGCCCTTGTCGCGGAGGTAGATCGTGGCGAAGGGGAGGTACGCGCCCCCGACGGCGTACTGGAGGATCATGGCGGCCCGGAGCGCGGGCGTGGCGGCAGGCTGGGGCGGGGCGGTCATGGGGCGCGGCCGATCGGGTGGGGAAAAGCACGGAGTCTACCCCCGGGGGGCGCGGGATCAAGGAGGGCGGCGAGCACTCGAGGAGTGGCGGCGAGCGCCTCGCAGGACGTGCTCCCGCGCCGTCTCGGCCCGCGGCCGTGGGCTCACGGCGAGCAACCGGCGACGCACCTCACGGCGCCCTTCACCACCAGCACCGGGCACGGGGCGCCGTGGATGACGCTCCCGGCGGTGGTCCCGAGGGTGAGCTGGTCCATGGGGGAGTAGATCCTCGCGGCGAAGCGCTCGGCGATGGCCCGAGCCGGGCCGAAGGCGGCGGTCGAGGCCGGCGAGAGGTCGGCGGTGATGGCCAGGGCACGCACGGTCGAGCCTCCAGGCTTCAGCGCAGCCCTTCGACGAAGCCCAGGTTCTCCTTCCCCTCCTCGAAGCGCGCGAGGAGCCTGCGGACCGACGGGTCGATGAGGCTCTCGAGCCAGTTGCCGAGCCGGTCCGCGGGCCGCCGGAGGAAGCCCTCGAAGGCGTTCAGGTAGACCTCCTCCAGGACCTCCGAGAGGAGGACGTCTCCCCCCAGCAGGCCCTCGAGCTCGGGGTAGCGTCGCGTCCAGCGATCCACCCGGCGCCGGAGGGAGTCGTCGTAGTCGCTCAGGCCTTCCCGGAAGGCCGCGTAGTCGCCCTCGTGGGCGGCGCGCTCGAGGAGGGGGACGTCCGGCTCGCGGGCGGGCCGGACTTCGCGGACCTCGCCCTGCTGGGCCCGCTCCCTCTCGGGCTTCCGCCGCAGCTTCTCCTTGTAGGCCTTCACCTTGCCCACGAGCTTGCGGACGCACCGCTCGTAGGCCGGGTGCAGCGCCGGGTGGCGATCGCCCGTGAAGATGTCGCGACCCGGGAGCTTCAAGGTCGCTTTGACGTGGAAGTCGTGCCGCCTTGAGCGTCGAGGGCGGGGGGACCCCCGCCCGGGGCCGTCCGGACCGAGAGACGGCTATCTCGAGCCCCGCAGGACCGCCAGCGCCGCCCCGAGGACCTCCTCCGGCGGCGCGGAGGTCTCCAGGGGCACAGCCTCGCCGGGCTCGGGCGGCTCGTAGGCGGCGGCCTGGGCGGGCTGGATCGCCGCGGTCGCGTCCGAGACATCGGCACCTCGGGCGGCCCGCAAGGTCATGCGGCGCGCGGCCTCCTCGGGCGCGACGCGGCACTCGAGCTGGACGAGCCTGGCGCCGCAGGCGCGCGCGAGCTTCCGGGCCTTCTCGCGGAGCTCCTTCCTCGGGAACGTGGCGTCGAAGATCACGGTGGCGCCCTTGACGAGGAGCCTCCGGGCCTTGGCGGCCATCTCGTCGTAGGTGTAGCGGGTGAAGAGCTCCGAGTAGCATTCCGGGGGGAGCACGGTGGACTCCCGCTCCTCATGGGGGACGCCGGCGATCTCCTTCCGGACGTCGTCCGAGCGCAGGAGCGGAGCCCCGAGCCGGTCGGCGAGGAGCTTCGCCAGAGTCGACTTCCCCGTCCCCGAGAGGCCTTCCACGACGATCAGGAGGGGCCGTTGGAAGCTGAGGGCGTGGAAGTAGGCGAGGTCGAAGTGGCGCTTGGCTCGCGCGTGGAGCCACTCCCTCTCCCGGAACGTGCGGCCGCGCTGCGCCATCTTGAGCCCGGCCACCTTGCCGCGCACGAAGGCCCGGTAGCTCACGTAGAAGGGCAGCATCTCGTGGATGCCCTCGTCGGCTGCGAGCGCCGCGTAGCGGTCGATCAGGCGGCGCGCGAGGCGCGGCGCCTGGAGGAAATCGAGGTCCATCTTGAGGAAGGCCAGGTCCGCGGCCACGTCGATCACCCGCAGCCGCTCGTTGAACTCGATCGCGTCCAGGACGGCGCACTCGGGCAGGAAGGCCACGTGCTCGGCCCGGAGGTCTCCGTGGCAGTCTCGCACCCAGCCCCCTCGCAGCCGCTCGCGGAAGAGGTCCTCGCGCAGCGTGAGGAAGGTGAGCAGCCCCGAGCGCGTCGTGTGGTAGAGGCTCGGCGCCACGAGGTCGCCGACGAACCGGCGAGCGAGGAGGAAGTTCTCGCGGAGCGTTTGGCGCAAGGCCTCCGGCGTCCCGAGGGGGCCCGCCTCGGAGGCCCGCGGTGCGTCGCGGTAGAAGGGGACGAGGAGGTCCAGGAGGCGGTCGATGTGCTCCTCCGTCGCGAGGCCTTTCGCGACGAGGGAGTCGAGGAGGGCCTCGGGCTCCACGCGCGCCATGCGGACGAGGGGCTCGACCTCGCGGCCCGCGGTCTCGCCGGCAAGGGCGAGGTACAGCCTGCCGCCTTCCTCGCGGACCGAGACCACGTCGAGGTAGAGCCGGGGGGCGAGCCGGCGGTTCAGGCGGATCTCCTCCTCGCAGAGACGGCGCCGCAGCTCGAGGGTGGAGTAGTCGAGGAACCCGAGGTTCAAGGCCTTCTTGAGCTTGTAGGCGTAGGGCCCCGCGAGGAAGACCCTCGAGATGTGAGTCTCGCGGGTCTCGAAGCGGTCCGCGGCGTGCGGGTAGGCCGCCGGGTCCATCAAGAGCTCGACTACGGGCTTCTGGTCGTTCATGGCTGGGTCTTGGCGCGCCGCCTCGCTCCCCGGAGGCCTACCGGGTCGAGGCACAACTGCCGTACCATGGGGCGCGGTCCGGAGCAAGGGCGCGGCGCCGCGACCAGGGCACTTTCCCGCGTGGCCGCGGGAAGTTCCGGCGTGGTTCAAGAACCGCGATTACGCGGTTCAGAACCACGCCTGTGCTCTCCCCCCTTGAAGAATGTGCTCCCTCCCGTCTTGGACGGGAGCACCCCCCCAAGGGGAAGACGGGACCTGTTCCTTGCTGGAGACTTACGGCGAAGACCAGCATGGCGTGGTTCAAGAC
>JACQVW010000655.1 GCA_016209535.1 Planctomycetota bacterium
CGACGACGCCCGGGTTCTCCCGCGCCAGGGCCTCGATGCGCGCGAGGGAGCCCTCGAGGTCCTCGACGATCATGGCCGGGTGGAGCCCCGCGGCGGCGCGGAAGCCCTCGTGGGCCCGGGCGAGGGCCACGCACCGCTCCGCGGACTCCACGCCGACCCCGATGTTGACGATGGCGCTCACGCCCGCCTCGCGGGCGCGGGCGATGACCTCGTCGCGGTCCGGGTCGAAGTGCGGGTGGTCCAGGTGCGCGTGGGAGTCGATCACCCGCTCACCCCTCGAGGGCCCAGCCCGTCCCCGTGTGGCGCGCCGAAGGGAGGCCCGAGGCGACCTCGCGAAGGAGCGCGACCGCCGCCTCGGCGCCGCCGTCCTCGAGGTGCTTCTCGTAGAGCGCGGCGTTCCGCTCGCGAGGGAAGAGGGCCCGCACGGCCCGCTCGAAGGCGCGCAGCTCGCCGTGGTGCTCCAGGGAGAGCCGGAGCACCTCCGAAAGCGCACCGCGATCGCCGAGGGCGGCCCTCCGCACGACTGGGAGGAGCCTCACGGCGACCTTCTCGTGCTCCGCCAGGGGCTCGAGGGAGGCCTCGGCGAAGCGGGCGGCGTGCTCGTAGAGCGCGAGGGCCAGGGGGCGCGGGTCTTCGGCCTCCCGGAGGTGAGCGAGGATCGCCTCGCGCTCCGCGGGCGTGAGGAGCCCGGGCTCGCAGCCGAGGAACCCGGCGAGGGCCTCGAAGTGCCAGGGGAGGGGGCGCCTCGGAGGGGCCATGGACTTGCGGAGGGCGTCGAGGGCCAGGCCGCGAAGGCCCGCGGCGAGGGCCGGCCGGGCGCTGCCGCCGTCGTGGAGCTCGAGCCGCATCGGCCTGGGGACGCGCTCGCCCTCGGATGCCTCTTCCCAGTAGAGCTCATAGGTGCGGATCGGCTCCACGGCCGCCTCCGGATCGTGGCGCGGCGCATGCGGAGCCAAGGCGACGTCCGTGTCGAGGTACTGGAATCCGCCGGCGGCGCGGTAGCCGCACCGAAGGAGGCGCACGCCCGGCCCATCCGGCCCCGCCGCGCACCCCGCGCCCGCCGCCGCGAAGGCGGCGGCGGCGATCAGGCCCGCCCTCGACGCGCTCAGCACTGCGGCACCTCGCAGCCCAGCGCGTCCTCCGTGGGGTCCTCGCCGCAGGCGTGAGGGCCCGGCGCCGGCGGGACGCGGCCCCCGAGGAAGAGGTAGTTGAGGAAGCTGATCGCGTCGGCGAGGCCCAGCGCGCCGTCGTCGTCCGCGTCGCAGGCGTCGGCGCACTTGACGTTGGTCCCCCCCGCGAAGAGGTGAAGGAGGAGCGTGATCGCGTCGGCGATGTTCCCGTCGCCGTTCGAGTCGCAGTCGCCGCGGCGCAGCTCCGGCCCCGCCGGGGCGTCGAGGTCCAGGAGCTCGACCAGGTCGAAGCAGTTGATCCTCCACTGGCCGCCGGGGGGAGGCGTGGCCGCGTTCCGCTGGCGGAGCTCGAGGAGAATCGTGAGCACGGGGCCCGTGGCGGCGGCCTCGACGCTGATCTTGCTCCAGGCCTGCCGCTTCTCCGTGGGCTGGCGGTGCGGGGCGCCCCACCGGACGGGCCCGTCGGGGTCCGTGCCGCCGCCGGGATCGATCCCGATCCGGCTCGTCGCATCGTCGGCCACGCCCCCGATCCAGTAGATGTTCGACCAGACCGTCGCCCGGTAGCGGTGCCCCGGCACCGCGCAGGCCTGCTGGACGAGCCCGCCGCGCGGCAGGAGGCCCGCGTTCACCTCGTTCCCGTGGAAACGCGTCCCATCGTAGGCCCGGATGCCCGCGAACCACTCGCCGCCGGAGGTGTCGACGACGCGGTTCTTCGCGTCGCCGAAGCGCGTCCAGCCCGTGAGGCCAGACTCGAAGCTCAGGTTCTTGAGCTCGAGCGAGCACGGCGCCGGCTCCAGCGAGAAGTCCACCGCCGCCGTGCCGTCGGCGGCCACGGCGATCCCGGAGCGCGTCTGCGAACCGTAGCCCGCCTTCGAGGCGCGCACCGAGTAGGTCCCGGCCGGGACGTCCAGGAGGGCGTAGCGTCCATCGGCGCCGCTCGAGACGCTGCGGCCGAGCTCGACGGCCGTCACCGTCGCGTCGGGGACGCCGGACCCCGAGACAGCGTCCTTCACCTGCCCCAGGATCGTGCCCCCACGCTCCGTGTAGACGAGGATCGTCATGGAGAGGTCCGTGGTGGAGCGGAGGCTCCCGCTCTGGTAGCCCGCGCCGCCCGAGTACGCGTCGCGCGGGTCCTCCATGACGTAAGGGTTGAAGCCGATGGGGTTCGTGAAGTCGATGTAGTAGGTCTTCCCCGCCTCGAGGGGCACCTCGCCGGGGTTGTAGCTGACGCCGTGGAGCCCGGCGCCGAAGGCCTGGTAGGCCGCGCGCGTGGTCTTCGCCGGGCCGATCTGCCGGCCTCCGGGTCCCGTCTCGAATACCTTGAAGGTGAAGTCGAGGTCCCAGTTGCTGTCCGCGCCCGCGGCCCAGACGTCGGCGGCGGCGAGCGACGTCCCCGTCGTGGCCTTGAAGGTCTGGCCCCAGCGCCCGGCGTAGTTGCCGTCCCGGAGCTCTCCCAGGCCCACCGTGGTCTTCGTGTAGAGCACGGCGGTCCCGTCCGAGTCCGAGAAGACCGTGACGTTCAAGTCGAAGCCCTGCCTCTGGCCACCCGAGCCGTAGGCGCTGCCGCCGGCGTAGCTCGAGGCGTCCTTGTCCCGCTTGAAGACGCTGAACTTGCGATCGCCGCCGGCGGTGCCCGTGAGCTTCACCGCGTAGACTTTCCCCGGCGTCGTGGGCACCTCGAGCGACCGCCAGCGCACCCAGTTGTCGGTGATGGCGGCGACGTCGTCGCGCTTCGTCGCCGCGGCCGATATGCGCGGCCAGAGGACGGGGTTCGGGGTCCCGTCGTCCTCGAGCACGCTCGCCTCGACCTCCGTCGCGTTCGTGCCCGCGAGCTTCCAGGAGACCCCCGTGATCGAGGTCCCCGTGGCCGCGAAGGTCTGGACCCACACCGAGTCGTAGCCCGTCCAGGTGTCGGTGAAGAAGGTCGAGTAGTCGATGGGCAGCTCAACGTTCCGAGTGAGGGTCTTCCCGTCCTGGATCGCGAGGCCCGGCAGGACCTTGGGCCGGATGAAGAAGAGCGGCTGGTTCACGAGGAGCGACCACGTGCCGGCGGGAACCGCCAGGGAGAAGAAACCATCGTGGGTCGCCGGCAGCCCCGGCGGAGCGCCGAGCCGGTACGATGGGCCGCGGGTCGTGCCGCCGTCGGGGCAGAGGAAGAGGTTCGACTCGTAGAGCTCGATGTAACCGAGCCCCGGCCTGCCCTTCACGCGCTCGAAGCGGCCGTGGCCGGTGACGGTGCCCGAGGCCAGGGGCTGGAGCGGGAGGACCCCGAGTCCCAGGGCGATGAGCAGCGTACGCACCATGGTGCGGGCCATTCTACCACGGAGTGGCCGGTCCGAGGGACCCGCTCACCGTGCGACGGCGCGACAAGGGAGTCGCGAGGAAGCCTCTACCTCACGACCTCGAGTTGACGCCGCCATGACACAACGATATAGTTGTGTCGATGATCCCGTCATTCCGGAGCGACGGTAACTTGCCCCGCGGTGTTCATTGGTCGAGCTGGCGCGAGCTTGCAGCACGCTTTGGCACGACGCGGCACAGGCGACGCTTGTTATCTGGCTTGCGAAAGGCCATCGCCTCGCTGCGCCATGCGGCATGCCGGGTCATCTACATCGACGGGAGTTTCGTGACCGCGAAGCCTGCCCCCAATGACTTCGATGGCTGCTGGAGCGTGTTCGGCGTGCAACCTGACAAGATAGACCCCGTCCTGCTGGACTTCAGAAACGGGAGGGCGAGCCAGAAGGCGAAATATGGGGGCGAGCTTTTTCCGGCGGAGCTGCCCGAAGGCGCGACGGGGCGCAGGTTCCTCGAGTTCTTCCAGATCGACAGGAGAACGGGCCGCCCCAAGGGAATCGTCGGGCTTCGACTGAGGAGTTTGCCGAGATGATCACAAACGACCGGCAGTACCGCATCAGCAAGGCTCAGGCTGCAAGATTCGAAAGGACTCTCGCGCAGTTTGATGAGAGCCCCTCAGGTCACCCGGAGGTGCCGCAGCGGCTCATCCGAGCGCAGAGGGAAGCCCTGGCCAGCCAGCTCGAGAGCTTGCGGCAGGAGATCAAGGAATACGAGCGCCTGCGCGGAAGCCGCCGGCGGCCACTGGATCTCGCCGCGATCGCGGAGCTGCCAGAGACCCTGATCCGAGCGCGGATCGCTGCCGGGCTGACCCAGCGACAGCTAGCATCACGGCTGGGCCTCAAGGAGCAGCAGATCCAGCGGTACGAGAAAGACCGCTACGCACGGGCGAGCCTGGCAAGGGTCCTGTCCGTGGCGCGGGCCCTTGCATCGGAGTAGGCGCCTCAGGCCGCACGCTCGACCTGCGAGCATCCCATCACCGCGGGGCCCCGCCCCCCTCCCGCTCGTGCCAGCGCCTCACCCGGTCGAGCTGGAGCCGGATCTGCCAGCCGGCGAAGCACCACCAGGGGCGGATGGGGAGCCCCGCCTCGCGCAGGGCTCGCGCCGTGAAGTGGTGGCAGTCGTAGAAGAGGTGGTAGGAGCGCTTCCCCTCGTGCCAGCCCGGGTGCTCCGCCAGGGGCGCGCCCTTCTCGGCCTCGAGGCACGCGCGCAGGGCGGCGAGGCCCTTCTCCGAGAGGACGAAGGTCCAGCGCTCGACCTCCTCACTCGGGTAGCGCTGCCAGACGGGCGAGCGCGTGATGCGGCAGGCAACGCCCGAGGCCGTGGGCCACAGGAGCGCGCGGGCCGCGCCGCTCGAACCCATGCGCCCCTCGAGGTACCAGGCCTTCTCGCAGGACTCCCACTCGCGGAAGGCGCCGCCCCCGGCGGGCTCCACGATGACCGTGTGCCAGTCCCGGAAGGCGACGTCGATCGCGTGCCGCGGCTCGCCGGGCCGCGGAGGCCAGAGCTCCCGCACGGGGCCGGGGAAGCAGCCCGAGAGGCCGAGCCCGAGGACGAGGATCGCCGCCGCGGCCGCTGGGGAGGCGAGGGCGCGGCGGACGACGGCGGGCTCGCGGGCGGTGCGGAGCCATTCGGCCATGGGGCTATCATAGCGCGTCCCGGGGGATCGCTCGCACGCACTCCGTGAGCTGCAACATGGAGATGTTATCCCTCCTGGACTATCAACAGGTCGATGCGTTTTCTCCAGAGCACCTCGCCGCCGCCCACCTCACTCCGGCCCCGCCCGCCGGGGGCGGGCGGGGCCGGGGGCGGGCTCCAGAGCACAAGCGAGCGAGAGGGGTTCGTTGGACGGGCCGCCAGCTCGTGGGCCCTTCAGCCCAGGAACCCCAGCGAGCTGAAGTACCCGTTCGCGTTCTGGGCCTCGAGGGCCGTGGTGCCCGGGATGACCGCGTCGATGCGGCCCGCGGGGTCGCCGAGGTGCTTGCGGATCAGGTCCGCGTACACGCTCCGGAAGTCCGTCCTGTGGGCCACGTACCGGCCGTTCGCCGTCGAGAAGAGGTCGCCGCTCGACCACCTCGACGGGTCCGCGTTGTAGACGCCGCCGGCCACGGGGCCTCCCAGGACGAACATGACCGTGGACTCGCCGTGGTCCGTGCCCCGGTTGCCGTTCTCCTCGGAGGTGCGGCCGAACTCGGACATGGTCACGACCACCGTGTCGTCCCAGATCGGCTTCAGGTCGAGGTAGAGGGCCGTGAGGGCCAGCGCCAGGTCCCCCACGAGGCGCGGGAACGCTCCGTCCTCGCCGCCGTGGGTGTCGTAGCCGTTCTGGTTCACTCCAGTGATCTGGAGCTGAGGAACCTGCTTCAGGAGCCGCGCGGCGTCCTGGAGGAACCCCGCGAACCCGCGGTCCGCGATCGCGGCGTAGTACGGCACCGCCTCGGGCTCCGGCGCGTACGGCACGCTCCGCACGTTCTCCTCGAAGAACCGGAGGCTGTCGAGGAGAGCCACGCCCGTCGAGTACGTGAGCGGGTTGTAGGGGATCGCCGGGTTGTAGGTCGTCTGCCCGTAGGCTCCCCTCAAGCCCGTCCCTAGCACGTTCGGCGGCGACGGAGGCGTGCCCAGCGGGACGTTCGCCGGCAGCGCGTAGTCGTTGATGGACCGAAGGACGGGGAGCTGCGTCGGCCCCTTCATGATCACCATCTGGTTCCCGTTCACGGTGGCCCCCGGCAGCGGGTTCCCCTGCTCCAGGTACTCGGTGAGGTAGCGGTTGAAGACGCCCGCCTCGAGGGTCGCCGCGCCGGGCACGCCGTTCTCCCAGAACTGCTGGCTCGAGAAGTGCGAGCGGTTCTGGGACTCGTACCCGATCCGGTGCAGGACCGCGAGGTGCTTCCCGCGGCCGTCGAGGGTGCCGTGGAAGATGTCGGCGAGGCGGGGGCCATCGGCCTCGGCGGCGTCCTGCATGGCCGGGTGGAGGCTCACGAAGCCGTTCAGGTCGTGGGCCGCCGCCGGGTCCACGCCGAGGGTCGGCCGGGCCTGGAGGTACGTCTTCTTGCCCTGGCCCGGGATCCCGGTGTCGCCGTAGGGGATCACGGCCTGGACGGCATCGATCCCGCCGCGGAGGAAGATGAAGAGGAGCTTCTTCCCGCTCGTCAGCGGCCCGGCGAGCGCGCGGCGGAGGAAGGGTGGCATGCCGCAGAGCCCGAGCGCCGTCAGGGAGGCGGCGCTCCAGTGGAGGAACTTGCGTCGGTCGAAGGGTTTCATGGTCGTTTTCCTGTCGGTCTTCTCGAGTCGTCGTCTCGTCCTGTCGTCCTGTCGTCCGATCCCGTCCCCGGCCGCCTCATTGTTTCTGGAACTGAGGCAGGCTCAGCAGGTACGCAACGGCCGCGAGGGCCTTGTTCCCGGCCGCGCTCTGGTAGGCGTCGAGGGCAAGCCTCCCGTGCTCCTCGAGGATGTCGCCCCCGTGCAGGAGGAGGGCGAAGAGCTCGATGAGCCTCTGCGGCGTGTCGAGCCCCCAGCGCTCCTGGAAGGCGCCCGGGCTCCAGACGAGCCGGCTCTCCTGCTGCGAGACGGGGTTCGCCGCGCGGTTCAGGTACTTGAGCCGCTCGAGGAGGCCGATGGTGTGCATCCAGTCGAAGCCCAGCTCGCTCTCGCCCGTGGGGTCGGAGAAGTTGAAGAGCTCCATGCCGGCGAGGACCAGGTCGTTCGCGGTGAGGGCGAGATGCTGGTTCGTCGGAGCGCCGCCCAGGGCGCGGATCGCGGACGTCACGACCTCGAAGGGGGTCTTCACCTTGGCCCGGTAGAACTTGAGGCTCAAGAGCTCGTCGGAGCGAAGGATCGTGCGGACCACCTCGCGCACGCTCCCGCCCGTCCGGGCCCAGGCGTCGATGCAGGCCTGGAGCAGGTCCGGCTCCTGGTACTCGCGGGTCGTGACCTTCCCGTCTCCGTCCGAGTCAAGGCGCTCGAACACCTGGGGCGGCCTCCCGTTGGGAAGGACGAGCGGGATCGGCGCCTCCCACTCGCTCCGTTCGATCGCTCCGTCTCCGTCGAGGTCCGCCGCCCGGAACCCTGCCAGGAGGTCCGGCGGGATCGGCTGCGACTTCTCGAGGAGCGACAGGTCGTCCGTCACGAAGAGCTGAATGAGCTTCGTGGAGATGAACTTCGCGGTGTCGCGGAAGCTCAGGATCCGGTCGAGGACCCGGTCGAGCTCGGCGATGGCCGAGGCGACGGTGCGGCTCGCGAGGTTCTCGGGAATGGAGACCTCCTCCGCCGCCGGCACCGGGTTCCCGAGGGAGTCGGTCCCGCCGTAGCGTTGGAGGAAGAGGTCCTTCCGTGCCCAGTCGTGGGCCTGCGGCCGCACCACGAAACCCCAGGCGTAGAGGTCGTCCTCCCAGAACTGCTGGGTGGGGAAGCGGAAGGGCGGAGGCTCCCGGAGGTTCAGGGGATAGGCCTGCGAGTCGGGCTTTCCGTGGAAGTTGATGTCGCCCGCGGCGTAGCCGGCCCGCGCGACCCACTCCGCCGTCCAGCCCGTGAGGACCTTGGCGAGCTCCTCGATGTCGCGCTGCGTGTAGACCGAGTCGACGCCGAGCGTGTGGAGCTCGAGAATCTCGCGCGCGAAGTTCTCGTTCGGGCTGCGGACCGTGTTCTCGAAGCCGTTCAAATAGATCAGCATGGCCACGCTCTTCGCGCACGCCTCGACCATGTCCCCGAACCGGCCCAGGGCGAGGCGGCGGTAGAGGTTGTACTCGCGCTCCTCCATCTGAGCGGCCACGGCCGCCGCGTCCTGGGGCCGGCCGTACTTCCAGTACGCGCAGAAACGGTGGTCCAGGAACTCCTGGAGGCTCACGGCGCCGTCGTTCCGCGTCTCGCGGCCGAAGTCCTGCCACGGCGCGGCCCCGGGATGGATCGACCGGAACGCGGTCCACTCGGCCTCGACGAGGGACCCATCGGCGGGGCTCGTGTCCGCCGCCTGGAAGATCTGCTCCGTCGTGGGGAGCGCCGGCCCGCCCCGGGGCGCCTCGTTGAAGAAGCCCTGGACCAGCGCGTTGATCTGCGTGTGGAAGTGGTTGTTCCAGAACTGCGCCAGGACGTGGTAGAGCTGCCACCGGCTCGAGGTGGCGTAGACGACGAGGCCCGACTTGAGCCGCGCGAGGGCCAGGTCGCGCGCCTGGCCCGGCTGCCCCGGCGGCGCCGGCGCGGCCAAGGCCTGGATCCGCTCCCAGACGGCCGGCTCGTGGACCGCAGGATCGTAGCCCTCGGGGACCTGGTCGAGCTGCTCGTCCAAGTACTCGAGCAGGTCGGCCTTCGTCTGGACTCGAGAGTAGAGCTCCTCGGTGGGGCCGAACGTGATCCGGCTCAAGACGTGCACGATGAGCGGGAAGTCGTCGGGGCAGAAGGGGTACCAGCGGCACCCGAGCTCGCCCGGCGCGGGATCGACCCCGCACTCGAGGCCCGGAGCCGGGGGAGCCTGCGCCCCGAGGAAGAGGAAGCTCAGCGTGTAGATGGGGTCCGAGATGTCGAGCCTCTCGTCGCCGTTGGCATCGGCCGCGTCGAGGCAGGCGACGTTGCCTCCGCCCGAAAACAGCTTCTCGAGGCTGAAGACCGCGTCCGAGATGTCCACGGCCCCGTCAGAGTTGGAGTCCGCTCGGATGAACTGCGGGCTGCGGAAGTAGCCCGTCACGGGCTCCGACGGCGGCTCGGCGAGGACCGGCGGCACGAGCGCTGCCCAGGATCCAGGGACCACGAGGAGGACCCAGAGGAAGAGACGGACCTGCCAGCGGCTGAGCCGCGTTCGAACGTGCATGAGAACCCCTCCCGGATGTTGGAGGCCTTGGGCGAAAAGGCCCTGCAGAGGCCGTCGTCCCGGCCTCTGCGACGCGTACCACCCGACGTTCCGTGGACGGAACCCTGGAACCCCCCGGCGGCGGAAAGGTTCCGGTCCCGGGGCGAAAGCCCTGAGAATCCCGTTCCACGCCGGCGGCTGGAATCTGCCGGGGTGCTCCGGGAGCCGCGGAGCCGAGCTCCGGGCGGATCCCTGGGGCCTTCGCGGCCTGGACCGGGGTTTGCTTCATCGCTCGGGTTCGGACACCACTCCATGCGACATGGCATCCTCCTGGCAATCCTCTTGTCATGTGCAGGCAACGTCGTTGTCGGCGGCCAGCGCGAGCTCGCCGCGGCCAGCGGCGGCTCCTTCCGCCGCGGGGACGTGAACGGGGACGAGGCGGCGGACATCTCCGACGCGGTCTGGGTCTTCGGGTACCTGTTCCTGGGCGGCGCGACCCCGGCCTGCCTGGACGCGGCCGACATCAACGACGATGGCGCGGTCGACCTCTCCGACGGCGTATTCCTCCTGAACCACCTCTTCCAGGGAGGGCCGGCGCCTCCCTCGCCCTCCCCTCGGGACGCGTGCCCGGGTCGCGATCCCACACCCGACGGCCTCGTGTGCTCGGGCGGCGAGCCCGGGGCGGCGAGCCCGCCCTCGGCGGACGCGTACCCGGTCGTCGCGAACGCCCCCGGGGTGCGCCAGCGGAGCCGCACGCGGCTCCCCGTGAAGCCGGGGACCGCGACGTACCAGGTCCTCGAGGGGACGAGCTTCGCCGTGCTCGTCGAGGCGACCTCGAGCCGCATCTCGCGGGTCGCCTTCGCGCTCTCGGACCCCACCGACCCCCTGCGCGGGAACCCCGCGACCCTCACCGTGACGTGCGACGGGCCCCTCGGGGACCCCGGGGACGGAGGCGCCGCGGCTGGCGAGAACCTCGCCCCCTGGCTCTTCCGCGACCTCGACGGGTGGGAGGACCCGATCTACCTCATCGAGCACGCGGCGCTGAGTATCGCGGGCGGCGGCCCCCTCGCGCCCGCCCCGGGCCTCTACCGCTTCGCGGCCCAGGTCACGGACGAGGCGTGCGCCACGTCGGCGCCCGCCACCTTCGCCCTCGAGGTCCTCCCCTCGCGGGCGCCGGAGCTCTTCGCCTGGCTCGAGCGCGGCATGGCACCGGCGGGCGTGCCGGAGCCGCACCACCCCGGGACCGGGAACGCCCGCGCTGGCCGCGGCGACGGGTTTCTCCTCGTCGTGGAGGGGTTCCCGAACGGCGCCGCGGGGAGCGCCAGCCCCGCGCCAGACCCCGCCACGTTCCGCGCCGCGGCGTCGCCGGCCTTCGGGCCGGGGGCAGACGTCACGGGCCTCTTCGAGCGCGATCCCTCCGCGCCGGCCCGTTTCTTCGCCCGCCTCGAGCCGGGCGCTGTCCTGCCGGGCGAGGGCAACACGACCTTCACCTTCGAGATCGGCACGGGAGCGCCAGGCGAGCTCCGGAGCGTCCCGTTCACCCTCGAGCGCGAGGTCTCCTACGCCTCTCAGGTCCAGGCCGTCTGGGACGCCGAGTGCTCGGGCTGCCACGAGCGGCCGCAGCCCGAGAAGGGCCTCGAGCTCGTGGCCCCGGGGGTACCGCCCGGGCGGCTGTGGCGGAACATCGTCAACGTCTACGCGGCCGAGCCCGCCATCTCGTCGATCGCTCCCTATCTCGTCCGCCCCTACTTCCCCGAGCAGAGCTACCTCCTCCACAAGCTCCTGGGCACTCACAGGGACCCCGGGGTCGCCGGCACCGGCGAGCGCATGCCCCTCAACGCGACGACCTACCTCCCCGAGGGCACGCTGCACTGGATCCGGAGCTGGATCGCCCAGGGCGCGGGGAGCGACTGAGGCCGCCGCCCCCATGAGGCCGCCGTCCCCATTGACATGCCGGCCTCTCCCGGCCACCTTCTCGGCATGCACGACTGGACCACCTTCCGCAACCCGGCCCACCGGCTCGTCGTCACCGCGGTGCGGGCCGCCGAGCAGCTCGCGAAGGCGGCGGACCGCTTCCTGAAGGGATACCGGCTGACCATCGCCCAGTTCAACTTCCTCGTGGTCCTCATGGCGGAGCGCGAGGGGATCCCGCAGTCGCGGATCGGCGAGAGGCTCGTCGTGAGCCGCGCCAACGTGACGGGCATCGTCGGCAGGCTCAAGGCGCGGGGGCTCGTGAAGATCGCCTCCGACCCCGAGGACAGCCGCGTGAAGCGGGTCTCGATCACGCCGGCGGGCGCGCGCCTGATCGAGCGGATCCTGGCGCCCTACTTCCGCGAGATCGACCGGATCGCGCGGTCCCTCGAGGGCCCCGAGATGGAGTCGGCAGCGCTGGTCCTCACCCGGCTTGCAGGGGGGCTCTGATATCCGCGGCGGCGGCCGCGGCCTCGCGCTGCCGCTCCGCGAAGCTCCGCAGGCGCCGCCAGGTGGCCCCCAGCGTGTAGGTCTCCTGGAAGAGCCACCGCAGGCCCGCCTCGAGATCCTCCACGGTCATGCCGCGGGGCACGAAGTTGACGTCGAAGAGCGTGCAGCGGTCCCAACACCCCTCGTGGAGGAGCCTGCCATCGGCCCGCAGCCGGTCGTGGAGGGGCGTGCCCGGAAACGGCGTGAGCACCGTGTACTGGACCTCGGCGAGGCCCGAGCGCTGGACGAAGTCGAGCAGCTCCGGGAACACGTCGGGGGTCTGGCCGTCGAGGCCGAGGACGAAGCAGCCGTTCACGCTGACGCCCCGCGACTGGAGCGCGTCGACCGCGCGGAGGATCCGCGGCGCCTGGAGCCGCTTCCAGCCCGCGGGGTCCATGCCCTGGAGGTCCCGCTGGCGCGGGCTCTCGAAGCCGATGAGCACCTGCTTGCAGCCGGAGGCGGCCAGGAGGTCGCAGAGCTCGGGATCGCCGGCGAGGGATGCGTCCGTCTCGGTGAACCACCGGACCCCCTCCCGCGCCATGGCGCGGAGGAAGTCTCTTGACCAGCGCCGGTCGATGAACGAGTTGTCGTCGGCGAGCTCCAGGAACGGCTCGGCGAACCACCGCCTGGCCTCCCGGACCTCGGCGATGACCTTCTCGACGGGCTTCTGGTTGAAGCGGCTCGTGATCCGGAGGCTCGCCGCGCAGAGCTCGCAGGCCCGAGGGCAGCCGCGGGAGGTCTGGACGGTGAACCGGTTGTACGCGCGGCCCTGGAGGAGCTCGAAGCGGGGCGTGGCGTAGAGCCCGCTCTCGAAGACGCGGTCCGCCGCGCCCTCGTAGAGCCGCTGGAGGCGCCCGCTCTCGAGGTCCTCGAGGAGCCGGGGCCAGGCGCCCTCCGCGCCGTTCACGACGACCGCGTCCGCGTGCTCCAGGGCCTCCCCGGGAAGCCTCGAGACGTGCAGACCGCCCAGGGCCACCCGCGTCCCGCCGGCCCGGAGCCGGTCCGCGAGGGCGTAGGCGTCGTCGATCCGGGCCGTGAAGGAGGAGATCCCGGCGAGGTCGAAGCCCGCGATCTCGCTCCCGTCCTCGAGCTCGTCGACCTCGAAGTACTCGAGCTCGTGGCGCCTCGGGGTGAGCCCAGCGACGGTCAAGAGCCCGAGGCTCGGGAGCGACGCGATGACCTTGCCGCGCCGGACGAATCCGGGGAGCGTGACGCCGAGGGCCGCGAGCTCCGCGGTGCGGACCCGGACCCCGCTCATGGCGACGAGGGCGATCCTCACGGCAGCCTCCTGGGGCTGACGAGGAGCCCCGAGGCGAGGATGAAGACCGCGGCGATGAGGCTCGAGACGGGCGCCGGAGTGAGGACGAGGGCCGGCCGCCAGAAGGCCGCCGCCGCAAGGCACGCCGGCAGCGCCAGTGTGCCGAAGAGGAGGAGGCCCGCGCCGGCGTGGCGCCAGCGGTCGCTCCAGCCGGTCCGCCCGAGCCACGGGACGTAGAGCAGGTTGAGCGCGGGCAGCGCCACGAGCGCGATGTGCGCGAGGCGCAGGAGCCGGCGCGGCAGCCCGTCGTGGCGCTCGAGACCCGCCGGCGGGTCGAGGGGTCCGCCGAAGGACCAGAGCCCGAGGACGGCGCCGAGGACGAGCCCCAGGCCCACGAGCCACCAGGCCAGGGCCAGGTTCCAGTGCCCCGGCCGGCGCGACCCTGTTGTTAACTTGTTAACAGAATAGGCCGAAGGAAACGGGTCGGGGACCGACGCGAGCTGCGAGAGGACGAACGCGTCGTCCAGCTTCGAGGGGCGAGGCGAGGTCGAGGTGCGCATGTTGGGGTCCTCCTGGATCTTGTTAACAGATTAACAAAGTATCCGGCGCCGCGCAAGTGTCAAGGGGGAACCGGGAGGCCCACCGCGCCGCGGGCGCGAGCGCCGCCCTCGGCCCGACCGCAAGATGCGAGCCCGCGAGGGAGTCCGCTCGAGTCCCGGTCCTCGCCCCGGATCAGGACCCGTTCCCTCGCCGGCCCGAGGCCTTGCCGATCACCGCGGCGGCCGTATCGAGCCCCGGAGCCTCGAAGAGCCGCTCGAGGAGCCGCCGGAGCGCGATCCGGCCCTTGGGCAGCTCCGCGTGCGATAGGAGCTGAAGGCCCTTCTTGCCAAAGCGGCTGCGCAGGAACGCCCCGATCGCCTCCTCGAGTCCTTCGGCCCGGCCTTCCTTGCGCCCCCTCCTCTCCCCGATCCGCTCGATGCTCGTCACGTACGGCATGGTTCTCCTCCTTTCGTACTCCGAGATCCAGCCCTCGAACCGGTCATCCAGCTCCGGCGGGAGGCGAACGAGCCAGTCGAGGAACTTGAACAAGCGCATGCTATCACCCCGCTTGTAGCCCCGCTCGTAGAGGAGCCGCACGAGCTCCTTCTTCACCGAGAGCTTCCTCTCGGCGTCCTTCCCCGCCTCCTGCCTCTTCAAGTGCGCGAGGACGAGGAGCGCGAAGGGGTTCCTCGAGCGCTCGAGCTCCCGCTCGCGGCGCCGGTAGCTCGAGACCTTGACCCACGGGATCTGGAAGAGCTTCCGGTAGCCCCATCGGCGGAACCGGCGGAAGTCGTAGGGCTCCAGGTGGAACCGCGCGCCCGCGTGGGTCAGGACGGCGAGGCTCACGGCCTCCTCGCCGTAGCGTCTATGGATCGCCTCGTTGTAGCAGCGAAAGTAGCATCGTCCCGAGCCTTGTCCACGCTGCTCCAGCGGCCGTCCCGCGGAGCGCGTTGGCAAGCACTCGGGTCGCCGTCATTGGTCTGCGGTGAACGGAAGGTGGTCCAGGCGCTTCCGCTCGTGCCCGATAGACCGGATCTGCTGGACCTCGTCCTCAGACAGTGAGAAATGCACTCCAAGACATGCCATGGGACATCTGCTTTACGAGTTGCGCGGTAAACGACCCTCCCGCTCGGATGCCGGAGGCAGGGCAGCCGCCGCTGTGACCAGACGCCTCGCGTGCGGGATCGAGCGCTGTTCGCCGATGTGCCTTCGCGGACCAGGCGCGGCAGCAAGGCGTTTGAGGCTGACTCTCGTGGAGGACTCGTCCTGGCAGGTCCGGGCTGACATACTGCGTGCTCTGCGCGCCTCGCCGCCGCTCCGCGCGCCGTGCACCGCGCGGCTCGGGACCGCGGCGGCGGTCATTGTCACCGCCTGCGGCGAGAAGACAAGCCCTCGACGCGCCACGCACGGCCCCGCCGCATTGCGCCGCCCCCGGCCCGTGGTACGCTGCCCGCTCACCTCCGCGAAAGGACCGCGCCCATGACCACGACGATCCGCCTCGCCTGCCTGCTCCTCTCGGCGCTCCCGGCGCTCGCCGCGGGCGACGTGCCGCTCTGGGGCCGCTGGGAGCTCGCCCTGGAGGCCGCGGGCGACGTGAGCTCCGAGACTCAGGTGACCGTCAAGCTCACGTCGTATTCCGGGCGCGCGCTGGAGGCCGACGGCTTCTGGGACGGCGGGCGGGCCTGGAAGGTACGCTTCCGGCCCGACGAGGAGGGCGAGTGGCGCTACGAGACGCGCTCGTCGCCCGCCGCGAAGGGCCTCGATGGGGTCGCGGGCGCCTTCCGCGCGGCGCGGGCCTCGAGCCCGGCGAGCCCCTTCCTGCGCCACGGAGCGATCCGCGTCGCGAAGAGCGGGACGCACCTCGAGCACTCCGACGGCACGCCGTTCCTCTGGATCGGGGACACCGTGTGGAACGGGCCCCTCCTCAGCGCGAAGGCCGACTGGGAAACCTACCTGGAGGACCGGGCGTCGAAGGCCTTCACGGGGGTCCAGTTCAACGTCCTCGCCCCCTGGCGCACGGCGGCGGCCGACGGGGATGGCCAGGTCGCGTTCACGGGGCGCGAGAAGGTCGCGATCCACCCGCGCTTCTTCCAGAGGCTCGACGAACGCATGGAGGCCATCGAGCGGCGCGGGCTCCTCGCCGCGCCGGCCCTCGTCTGGTCGCTCACGGCGAAGGACCCCGGGAGCTACCTCCCCGAGGAGGACGCGGTCCGCCTCGCGCGCTACCAGGTCGCCCGCTACGGCGCCCACCACGTCCTCTGGATCCTCGCGGGCGACAACCCCTACGACGGCCCGCGCGCCGAGCGGTGGAAGCGGATCGGGCGCGCCTGCTTCGCGGACCGCCCCCACGCGCCCGTCACGACGCACCCCACGGGCATGAACTGGCCCTGGGAGGCGTGGCGAGGGGAGGCGTGGCTCGACGTCCTCGGCTACCAGAGCGGCCACGGAGACGGCGCGAAGACCCTCGAGTGGATCCACTCGGGCCCGCCGGCGCGGAGCTGGGCCAACCCGCCCGTGAAGCCCGCCATCAACCTCGAGCCGCCCTACGAGGCGCACGTCGCCTACCAGTCGCGGAAGCCCCACGGCGCCCACAGCGTCCGCCGCGCCATCTACTGGAGCCTCCTCGCGACGCCCGTCGCGGGGTTCACCTACGGCGGGCACGGGCTCTGGAGCTGGCAGACGCAGGAGGGGGCAGAGCCCGAGGACCACAAGGGGACGGGCGTCGCGCCGACGTGGCGCCAGGCCCTCGACCACCCGGGGAGCACGCACGTGAAGCACGCCGCCGGGCTCCTCCGGTCGATCGAGTGGTGGCGGCTCCGGCCCGCCCAGGAGGTCCTCGCGGCGCAGCCGGGGAAGGACGACACGGCGCGCTTCGTCGGCGCCGCGCGCTCCGCGGCGCGGGACCTCGCGCTCCTCTACCTGCCCGCCGGCGGCGAGGTCGCGCTCCAGCCCGGCGCCCTCGCCGCGGGCCTCGTCGCCGAGTGGTTCGACCCCCGGGAGGGCCGCTTCTCGCCCGCGAAGGCCGAGGGCGACAAGGGCGGCAGGTACGAGGCCCCCGGCGCCGAGGACTGGGTGCTCGTCCTGAGGAAGGGGTGAGGCGCATCGCCCGGCCGAGGTGGTGGTAGAATCGCCGGCATGCCCAAGGCGCCCTCGACCCCTGCCATCGCCATCGCCCTCGAGCCCGAGGTCATCGAGATCCCGGGCGGGATCGATACCCTGGAACGCTTCCGCGCCTGGGCCCGCTCGGACAGCTTTCCGGAGCGGGGACGCATCGACTGGCTGGCAGGGCGCCTGGAGGTAGACATGTCGCCGGAGGACATCTTCACCCACGCGAGCCCCAAGTCGGCGATCGCGGGGAGGCTCGTCGCCCTCGTCCAGGAGAAGGACCGAGGCCTCGTGTGCATCGACAGCTCCAGGATGTCCTCTCCCGAGGCCGACCTGTCCGCGGAGCCCGACGTGGTCGTCGTCTTCGAGTCCACGCTCATGAGCGGTCGCGTGAAGCTCATTGCCAAGGCGACGGGTGAAGAGGACCGGTACGTCGAGATCGAGGGCGAGCCGGACCTGGTCGTCGAATGCGTGAGCGACTCCTCGGTGGTGAAGGACAAGAAGCGACTGCGAGACCTCTACCACCGCGCCGGCGTGCCCGAGTACTGGATCGTCGACGCTCGGCGCGGCAAGACGGAGCTGCAGGTGCTCCACCACCGCCGGGACGGCTACGTCCAGGCCAGGACCGACGCGACCGGCTTCGCGCGCTCCGAGGCCCTGGGCTGCAAGGTGCGGCTGACGCGGCGCCGGAATCCTTCGGGGCTGGTCCTCTTCCGGCTCGAGACCCAAGGGGCGTGAGGCGAGCGTGCCAGCGGGCCGCCGGCCCCCCTACTCCCCACGCACCTCGATCGTGTGCCTCACGGGGGCGGCCGCGGCGCGCACCTCGGCGGCCAGCGCCGCGTGGCGGGCCTCGAAACGGGCGCGCAGGGCCTCGAGGGCCTGGCGCGCGCCGGCGTCGTCGCCGAGGAGGTCGCGGACGGTGCGGAAGCGGGTGATCGCCTCCTTGATCATGCTCGTCTCGAAGGCCTGCTTGCGCCCCACGAGCTCGTCGACCTTGCGGAAGGGCTCGCGGAGGGGGTTGTCGAGGATCTCCGCGGCGAGGTTCACGCCGCGCTCGAGGTCCGCCCTCGAGAAGCTCTTCGAGGTCGAGCCCCACGCCACCTTCGCCCGCTCGCCCGCGAGCCCCTTCACGACGAGGACGAAGCGGTTCAGCTCCTCGTTGAAGGGCACGAAGGGCACGATGCTCCGCGTGCCCCCGGGCGACTTCTCGTCCCCGGAGAAGCAGAAGGGATAGCGCGCGCTCTCGATCTCCACCTTGCCGCCCGACGCCGAAAGCACCTTGTGCCCCGCACTCGCCGTCGCGCCGCCCTTCAGGTCCACCGCGATCGTCGCGATCTGCCCGTCGACGCCCAGGCCCTTCAGGAACGCGTAGGCCATGACGAGGTGGCCATTCGCCTGGGGGTGGAAGCCGTCCGAGCCGCAGACGTCGTAGGCCTCGCCCAGGACGGGCTTCGCCTTCTCCATGGCCCGGACCATGGCGTCGTGGACGTTCGCGAAGGGCATGCCAGCCTCCGCCGCGAGGTCGCGGGCGGTGTCGCGGAGCTGGGCGAGGTTCGCGTTGTACTGGGCAGGGCTCAGGCCCTGGCGCCGGAAGCTGTAGGTGTCCACGGCGCCCGGCGAGCCCACGACCACCGTGGAACCCGCAGCCTTCAATCGCGAGACGATCTCCCGCATCGCCTTCCCGTAGGTCTCGCCGATGGAGGGCTCGTAGACCCGGTACCCGCCGTCGTTCATGCCGTAGCAGGTCGTGACGACGTCGGGCTTCCACGGCAGGAGGTCGTTCTCCATGCGTGCCGCGAAGCCCGGCGCCCGCTCGCCGCTCCAGCCGAGCTGGATCGCCCGCAGCTCGAGATCGGCGAGGCACAGGACCAGGTAGTCCTCGATGAACCGGCTGTAGAGCTTCTGCTCGGTGATCGAGTCCCCCACGACGGCCACGAGGGCGCCCCGCTTCAAGACGCTCCGGCCGGCGCCCTGGCCCGCGCCCGGGGCACCGGGGCGGGGGATCTCGCGCAGGAAGATGTCCTTGAAGTAGAGCGAGTTGCCGTGGTTCTGGAGCTCGATCTGCCCCGCCGGGTAGATCGGTTTGTCGCGTTCCCAGTAGTTCTCGAGGACCACGCCGTCGACGACGAGGACGCCGTTCAAGTGCACGGTGACCTTCTCGCCGACCATCTTGATCCGGAACGTGTTCCACTCGCCGACGGGCCTGTCGGCCTTCACGAGCGGCTTCGAGGGGCCCTCCTGGTTGTTGTAGAGGCCTCCCGAGCCGTCGGGGCGGTCCCAGATCTGCACCTGCGGGCTCCCGCGCAGGTAGATGCCGCTGTCGCCGTCCTTCTCGATCTTCCAGTCCACGAGGAGCTCAAAGTCCCCGTAGTCCCTCGCCGTGCAGATGCTGTCGCCCTTCCCGTCGAAGACGATGACGCCGCCCTCGGCTCGCCAGTGCGCGCGCATGCTGCGGTCCGCCTCGGCCTGGGCCTTCGCGAGCTCCCCGGCGGACATCTTGGCCCGCTTCGGCGGGTCGGCCACGAGGCCCTTCCACCCCGTGAGGTCCTTCCCGTTGAAGAGCGCGACGAAGCCCTCGGGCGGCTCCGAGGCGCGGACGGAAACGTACCCGTGAGTCAGCGTGACGAGCAGTCCGGTGGCGCAGAGGAAGCGATTCATGGGTTTCTCCCAGGCGTGGTGAGGGGCAATGGGGTCGAGGCGGCATGCTATCCGCCTCGGCCGGCGCCGCGCAAGGCGGGGTTTATCGGGCCCAGGGTCCCGGCAAAGTCGTCCCAAGACGTTGTTTCTCGATCGGGGGCGCTTGGCGATCAACAGACTTGCAGCACTTTGCCGGGACCTTGATCGGGCCCGTCGGCCGCCGCCGCGGGCATGGAGCGTGCGTGCCATCAAGAAACTTCCGCTCGCGGGTCGATACGCATCGACGCCGTTTCCTTCCAAACCGAACGTGGGTGCTTCGCGGAGGGTCCTCCGCGCCCACTGGGAGACATCGCCATGTCGAGAGCGTCGTGCTTCGTGTCTCAAGCAGCGTGGGTCATCGTCGCCTCCGTCGCAGTCATCGCCGCCGGCTGCAGCGGCGGGGGCGGAGGCGGGGGCTCCTCGGGCTCCGTGCTCGAGGGCAACGTGGAGGTCCAGGGCGGGAGCATCCGGGGGGACTCCGCGCCGCTCCTCGCCCTCCAGGCGCCGGCGGCCCGCCCGAGGTCCGTCTCGGGCGCCACCGTCGAGGCCCTGGACGCCGATGGCGACGTCGTGGCCACGGCCACCACCGACGCGAGCGGCCACTACTCCCTCGAGCTGCCCGACGGGTGCTTCACGATCGGCGTCGCGAGCGGGACCATGGACGGCTTCACGCCCCTCGGGGCGCCCGTCATCGTCGGGGACGACGAGATCCAGGGCGCCGATGACTCGAGCGGCACCGAGACCCTCGACCTCACGGCGCCCGCGGCGGCCCAGTCGGTCTCGGGCACGGTGACATCTGGCGGGACCGGCGTGTCAGGCGTCGGCGTCGAGTTCGTGGACCGCGAGTCGGACGCCGTGCGGTACGAGGCCACCACGGACTCCTCGGGGAGCTTCACGGTCTCGCTGCTCCCCGCCGGTGCCTTCGTGGTCCGCCTCGACCCCGACACGGTCCCCCACGGCTTCGCGGCGCCGAGCCCGCAGGACCTCTCGGTCACCCAGGACGCCGTCACGCCCTCGAGCCTCGCCTTCGTCCTCGAGGAGGCCACGGTGGTCCCCGGCGTGATCGAGACGACGAGCGGAGCCTCCCGCGCCGTCGCCTTCGCGTCATCGGGCAAGCGCATCCGGCCCCGCATCGCCCGCGCGGCGTTCTCGCCGCCGGCCGGAGCCGTAATCGTCGTCATCGAGGAGGGCCTCGGCGAGGTGGACCGGATCACGGTGCAGCCCGACGGCACCTTCAGCTTGAACCTGCGTGACGGGACGTTTATCCTCGAGTTCCTCAATTTCGGCACGGGCGTGGTGGCCCTCGTGGACGGCGTCGCGACCGTCTTCGGCGACGCGGGCGCCATCACGGGCTTCGACATCATCCTGGTCTAGCGAGATCCGAACGTCACGGGCACGGTCTCCTTCGACTTCGACGGGGACGGCACCGTCGAGGCCGGCGAGGTCGCGGGCTGCCGCATCGTCGTCGCCGACGCCGCGGGCGAGCTCGTCCAGGACACCGTCTCGGACCCGGCCACGGGCTCCTACAACCTCGTCCTCGGCGACGGCGCCTTCGAGATCGGGATCGACCCCGGGAGCGTGCCGCCGGGCGCGGCGCCTCCGCCGGCGGAGCGCGTCTCGGTCTCGGGCGGCCTCGTCACAACCCACGACGGCTCGACGGGCGCGTCCGCGGTCGTGGACTTCACGCTCGTGCCCCGGATCATCACTCTCACCGGCGTGGTCTCGCTCAACGGCGTCGCCGTCTCGGTCGGCCTGGACCTCCTCGACCGCGACAGCCTCGTCCTCGTGGCCGACGCGCGGTCCGACTCCCTCACCGGCGAGTACTCGCTCCCCCTCTTCCCGGGCGCCTACGAGCTGCGGGTCGACGCGGACACTCTGCCCCCCGGCGTCGCCCAGCCGCCGGCGGTGCCCCTCGGCGTGAGCGCCGCGGGCGCCATCAGCACGCCCGGCAGCACCGTGACCGAGGTGGACTTCGCCTTGACGCGCGTCGTGGCCACCCTCCTCGGCACCGTGACGGTCCTGCGCGACGGCGCGTCGCTGCCCCTCGAGGCCGAGGTGACGGCACCTACGAGCTCGCCGTCCTGCCCGGGAGCATCCCGCCGAGCGCCGTCGCGTCGCCAGCGAGCCGCTTCGCCGTGCGCGAGGACCAGGACCGAGTCGAACACCGACGGCACGGACCCGGACACGGGCGCGCCCAACGCCGACGACGACGGCGTCGTCAACTTCGCGACCAAGGACGCCGCGGCGCTCCTCACGGGCTACGTGCGGCACGCGGACTCGAGCGGCGCCTACGCCAGGGTCGGCCTCTTCGCCCCCGACAGCTCCGGCGAGTACACGATCTTCGTGAACGGCTCGAGCTCCGACCCGAGCACGGGCCTCTTCCAGATCGGCTGCAGCTCGGGCACCTACCGCGTGGACGTGGACCCCGGCTCCGTCCCGCCGGGCGTCCTGCCCCCCGAGGCCGTCGTCGTCTCGGTCGACGCGCCCGAGGGCGGCACGCCGAGCTTCACGTTCCCCTCGAGCGCCACGACGGTCACCGAGGGCGGCACGACGAGACTCGTCCTCGAGCTCCGCGAGGTCGCGGGGGGCGTCTCGGGCACCGTGACCTTGAGCGGCTCGGGCGTCAACACGTTCGTCATCGCCGAGGACTCGAACACCAAGCAGTTCTTGAACGGCGTTCCGACGAGCTTCGACGGCACGTACACGATGCCCCTGCCTCCGGGCACCTTCGACATCGCCCTCAGCCACTGGAGTCTGCCCTTCGGCGCCGTGCCGCCCCAGGCCCAGCGCGTCACCGTCTCGGACTCGCTCATCACGGGCGTGGACTTCGACCTCCAGGTCGCCGGCGCGACCCTCAAGGGCTACGTGCTCCTGCCGGACGATACGGTGGACCAGGATAACCCCGGGATCGACTGCTCCGCCATCGCCTCGGCGACCAACGTACGGCCCGTGCCCTGCTCGGTCGAGCTCCTCGTGCCGTCGCAGGACTCGAACGTCCCGCCCTGGTTCCTCACCTCGGTCTTCACGGACCCGGCCACGGGCCGCTTCGTCCTGCCCTTGAGCGACGGCACCTACGAGGTGCGGATCTTCGGCGGCTCCCTGCCCCCGGGGATGCTGCCGCCCGCGCCGCTCACGGTGAGCGTGACGGGCGCGGACGTGAGCATTGACGGCGAATACGCCGACTGCTCCGACGACGCGTCGAAGAAGATCGTCTTCGTCTCGGGCGGGGCCGCCACGCTGCTCGGCAAGGTGCAGATCGACGGCACGACGGCGGGCGTCGGCTGCTTCATCGAGGTGATCGACCCCACCGAGGGCCACTTCTTCGGCGGCGCGCCGACGGACCCCGCGACGGGCGAGTTCGCGCTCACCCTCGCGGACCGGAGCTACGACGTGCGCGTCGGGCCTCCCTCGCTCCCGCCGGGCCTCATCGCGCCGGCGCCGGTGCGCGTCTCGGCGGGCGACTCGGGGATCACGGTCACCGAGACGGCCGGCGTCACCTACGCGGACGGGCTCCTCACCATCAACCTCCAGAGCGCGTCGCGCTCGATCTCGGGCACGGTCCAGGACTCGAGCGGCAACCCCTACTCGGTCGGAGTCCAGGTCTTCGACGCCTCGGGGAACCTGCTCGCCTGGACCTGGTCGAGCTGGTTCGACGGCACCTACACGGCCTTCGTGGCCCCCGGGACCTACACGCTGCGCGTGGACCCCTTCAGCCTGCCCTTCGGCCTCATGGCGCCGGCGGAGCAGACCGCGAACGTCGCGGACTCCTCCGTCTCGGGCGCCGACTTCACGCTCGGGACCGCCGCCGGCACGCTCTCGGGCAGGGTCTTCTACGTCGATGACACGTCCGCGGAGGTCGGCGTCCCGGCTTTCGTAGAGCTCATCGACGCGGCCACGGGCGCCTTCGTGGCCGGCGTGCCTGCCAACCCGCAGCCCGACGGGAGCTTCGCCTACTCGGTGCCCGTGGGCGCGGGCAACTTCCGCCTCGGCGTGTCGCCCTTCAGCGTCCCGCCGGGCCTCATCGCGCCCGAGCCCGTCTCGGTCACGGTCACCGTGAACGAGGTGTCCGGCGATGCCTCCTACGAGGAAGGATCCCACGGCGACGACGCGGACCTCACGGACGGCGAAGTCGACTTCGAGCTGGGCGGCGCGGCCGCCACGCTCGAGGGACGCCTCGTCACGGGCGGCGGGTTCCCCGTCTGGGGCGCCTCCGCGTCGAGGTCCCCGACTCGAACGGCTTGACCGTGGCCAGCTCGGGCACGGACCCGAACGGCAAGTTCATGCTGCCCTTCGCCGAGGGCACCTTCGACCTCCTCGTCGACCCCTGGAGCCTGCCCCCGGGCTTCCTGGCCCCGCCGCCGAAGTCGGTCGTCGTGAGCGGGAGCAGCATCACCATCGACGGATCGCCCGTCTCGGGCGTCTACGAGCTGGTCGTGGCCCAGTCGGGCGTGAGCCTCCAGGGCCGCGTCCTCCAGGGGGACGGGAGCCCCGTGCCCTGGGCCTTCGTCCAGATCGTCGAC
>JACQVW010000656.1 GCA_016209535.1 Planctomycetota bacterium
CTCGAGGGCCCTCCCCTGGCACGGAGGGGGCCAAGCCCAAGCCCCTGAGCCCCCCAACCAGCGCTCGAAAGCAGCCCTGACCCCTCGACATGAGCGCCACAAGCAATTACGGTTCGGGCGAGAGTTCCTATCCTGGCGGCCCTTGACGCTGAAGAGGAGCTCGAAATCGGGAAGCCGGTAGACCCCCACCGACCCCAGGTCGCGGCCGTCCCCGACGTCGATCCAGGGCGGGCCGACCTCGATCTCCTCGCGATAGAAGGGCGCCGAGACGGCGATCTCCGGGTAGCCATCGGCATCCCGGTCGCCGAGGTTGATGATCTCGTAGCCGAAGCCGAAGTGGCGAGGTCCGGGAGGGCTGTACGTACGGAGGGTCGCCCCGCTCCGGGCGCTCAGCAGGTGGATCTCCTTCCTCCACTCGCCCAGGACGATGCTCTTATCGTCGGGGATTTTCTCCGAGCACAGGATATCCGGCGTTCCATCGCCGTCGCCATCGCCGCCAAGGCACAAATCACCGCATAGCCATCCCTCGTACCGCGTGCCCCACCGGGTCCACAGCACCTGTCCCGTCCGCCCCGAGTAGCACCGGACCCGCCCAGCCCCGCTCAAGGGCGGGAGGATCGCCTGATAGCTCCCAAAAACAAACTCCCCGACCCCATCGCCGTCGATGTCCGGCAGGAGCACGAGTTCGTGGCCCGGGTCCCGCACCGGGTCTTCCACCGGCAGGAAGTACCACAGCTCGCCCGTCTTCGGCGACAGGACGTGCACTCCCAGGTTCGTGAGCACCCCCAGCTCGAGGACGCCGTCGCCGTCCAGGTCGGGGAAGGCCCACAGCCCCGCGTACCCGAAGTTTTGGACCTCGTCGGTCCCGGACCAGCTCCGGAGGAGCCGGCCGGACCTCCCGGAGAACAGGTCCACCCTTCCAGGATGCATGTCTTGCCTCCGGGGGCCGAGCATGCCCACGGCGAAGTCCGGCGCGGAGTCGCCGTCGGCGTCGCCCACAACCGCCACCTGCTGCCCGAAGTAGCGCAACTCTCCCCGGAGACGATAGACGACGGGGTCCAACCCAACCTCTCCCGGCCGGAACACCGGACCGAGCCCCGCGGCCAACACCGCGAGGAGGCGAAGAGCAACGCCAGTCGTCGGGATATCCACGGTCGTGACCCTATCGTTCTTGACCGGAGGCAAGGATACCCTTGCGCGGGGCCGGTTCCAAGGGTTTTGGGGCGCCCGACCGGCCGGCCCCGCGCTCGCTCCGAGGCGGCCGCCTCCCCGCGCGAGGGCTTCCGGCAGCCTTACCCCGCCCCCAGCCGGTGCTCGAGCCCGTTCGCCTCGAGGAAGCGCGCCATCTCCGCCCGCGCCGCCGCCCAGCGGGCCGGAAAGGGAAGGTCGCGGGGTCGAGCAGGCGGTCCGCGTGCTCGCGCACGGTCTCGGGCGGGATCCGCTCGCGGTCCGGACAGCGCACGCACGGGAGCCCGAACGCCTCGCAGAAGGACGCCGCGCGAGTTGTTGGCGAAGAACACGGCGGGGTTGCCGCAGGCGAGGTGCAGCATGTTCCCGTGGAGCCGCCAGCCGGCCGCGCCGGCGGTCTCCTCGACGAGCCGCAGGTAGGGCGCGATGTCGAACCCGAAGACGGACTCCGGGGGGCGCGCCAGGAACGGGAGCGGCAGCCGGCCCAGCCGGTCACGCGGCTTCTGCGCGGCGATCACCGGCTCGAGGCCCAGCTCGCGCAGCCCGCAGAGCAGGCGGCGCGCGTTGTGCTTCTGCCCGGAGCGCAGCGTGACGGTGACGCGCCGCGCCGCCTTCCCGGCCCGCAGCTCCCACCGCGGCTCAAGGCTCCGGAAGAGGGTCGGGCAGCCGGTCAGGGAGACGTTGTGGATCCCGGCCTTGGCCAGCGCCTCGGCCGTCCGCGGGTCCCGCGCGCTCCCGAGGGCGCAGCTCCCGTGGATCCAGCGGAGCTGCTCGCGGGTCTCGGCGCTGAAGCCGTCGTCCTCGTCGAACGCGCGCGAGGTCCCCACGCCGGCGGGGATGATCGGCACCCGGATCGCGCGGAGGTCCTCGAGCCGGAAGGTCCAGCGCCCGGGCTTGCGCAGCTCGCGGTACCAGAGGCTCGTGCCGGCGATCACCGCGGCCTCGGTCGAGTTGATGGCGTCGATCTCGGCGCGCGTGATCGGCTTCCGCGGGTCCACGTCCACGCTGCGCTCGGGGTCGTAGACGAGGATCCGCTTCAAGCTGTCCTCGATGAAGACGTCCCCGGCGTTGCTCGTGCTCAGGCGCGGGTTGATGAAGGCGAGGGCGCGAGGCATGGCAGGCTGCCAATCCTATCGGGCTCGCGCGCGATGTCCAGGTCAGCCCGAACGCGGCCGCCCCGAGGCCCCGCGCCATCGCGGGACCCCGGGGCGATTGCGGGCCGGCGCTGCCGCGGCCTCGCTACGTGCGCGAGAGGAACGTCGCGATCACGTTCCACGTGGGACGGAGGTTCGGGATGGCGGTGTGCAAGCCGGGCACCTGGATCGATGGGCCGGGGCCGAAGCCCGACCTCGCCGGCACCGTGCCGTCGCCGTGAAGGCCCGAGTCGTACGGATCATCGAAGCCGGGGCTCGCCCAGTACCACTTGATCGTCCAGTCGACGCGGTCGAGGGTCTCTTCGACGTCGTTGTAGAGGATCGCGTTGAGCCGGCCCGGCAGGAGCTCTCCGAGGTCCTCCTTGAAGTACATCCCGCGCATGGCACGGGCGTTGAGGCCCGGGTCGCGGAAGCTGGTCGGCTCGTAATACGAGTAGCAGTGGAACGGGTTGACAAGCATCTGCCCGTACGCCGTGGCGGGCGACCCCGCCCGGCGGAAATAGAAGTCATCGGGCAGGAGCTCCCAGGCCGAGTCCATGCCCTGCGCCGTCGTGCGCAGCCCATCGTTGAGGCTCTCCTCATTCTGGCCCCTCACCAGGGCGTCCCACACCCACGCGATCGCCCACCCGACCCACGGGTTGTTGGAGAGAGGTGGGGCGATGTCCGGGTGGAGGGCGAAGTAGGCCTTCGAGGCGCCGTAGTGCGGGGAGGCGAGGTAGACCGTGCGGTTCACCGGCGCGCCGTTGAAGATCACCGCCGTCCGGGTGACGATGCCGCCCATGGAGTGGGCGATCACGTCGACGTCCGGCCAGGGCGGGTTGCGAGAGCTCTGCACCACGCGGATGAAGGCCGCGAGCTTCCTGCCCGAGTCGATGTTCGAGCGCGTCCAGTCGTACGGGAAGACGAAGAGCGTCTCGCCGAGCTTGTACCCCATCTCGCGCTGGAGGAACGCGATCAGCTCGTTGTAGAAGCCGCGCACGAGCCCCGCGGCCCCGCGGAAGTCCGGGACCTTGTTCTGGACCTTGATGAGGTCGGTGATGGGCCGGCGGCCGCCGGCGCCCTCGCTGTAGGGCGGCCACACCTGGCTGCCGGTGGCCGGATCGACGAGGGCGGTGGCCATGATGCCAGGGACGACGATCAGGGGTCTGTCGATGCCCTCGAGCTCCTCGCCGTAGACGACGGGGCCCGGCTCATCGCGCGGGTCATCCGTGTCCGGAGGCAACGTCCAGACCTCGCCGGCGCCGACGCCGGTGTGCATCGGCCGCCCCGGCTGGCGCGGCCGTTCCCGCGTCCAGGTGTCCAGCTTCTCGTAGTCGTAGTCGTCGGGCCGGAACCCGGTGACGGGGTCCCGGGGCTCGTTTCCGGCGCAGGCGGGCGCGTTGGCGCAGCCGAGGCCGTCGAGCCGGAGGTCGCTGCCGCAGGCGACGGCGCCCGGGAAGGGCGGCGCCTCGCCGCCGGTGAACAGGTGGCTCAAGCTGAAGATCGGATCGGAGACGTTGACGGCGCCGTCGTCGTTCGCGTCGGCGGCGTCCTCGCAGTCGAGCGTCCCCCTGCCGGCGAACAGCACCTCGAGGGTCCTCACCGCATCGGAGAGGTCGAAGCGGCCGTCGCCGTTGGCGTCGCCGCGTCTGAAGACGTTCGGAGTGAGCTCCTCCCAGAGATCGATGGTCTCCGTGGTCTGCACCCGCCTCCCCGCGGCGTCCTCCACCTCGAGGGTCACCTGGTGGCGCCCGGCCGCGGCGAACCGGTGCGTGACCGTCATGCCTTGCAGGACCTTGCCGCCGCTCACGGTCCACCTCGCGGCCACGATCGCCTCCGATCCGTCCGAGCAGTGGGCGTCGAGCGTCACCGACAGGGGCGAGGATTCCGTCCCGTGCCAGCTGCCGATGCACGCCCTGAGGAACCGGCCGACGGTGACCTGCGCCGTGGTCGAGAGGCTCCCGAAGTCGGCGCGGACGGTCGCGCGGCCCGCGGCGAGCGCCCTGACCGTGCCGTCCCGGCTCACGGCGACCACGCCGTCGGGGTACGCCAGGAAGCGCACCGCGGGAGCGGTCGCCGTGACGTCCACCTCGGCGCCGCCCTGGGTGGTGACGATGGCGTAGGCTCGCGTCTCCTCCCCGGGATCGAGACGCGCCGTTTCCACCTGCAGCCTGAGGGCTCTCGCCTCGCAGGCGTCGCGGATGCCATTCCCGTCGCCGTCGAGCACCACCTCCGCGCGCGGCGCGAAGAGCACCTGGAAGCGCCGTCCGCCGATCTCGCCCGCAGCCAGCACCTCCCCGGCTTCGTTCACCGACGTGGCCGCGTCGAGGACCGCCTCGCCCGCGAGCCCGTCCGGCAGGTACTCGGCGAGGACCACGGGTCCCGCCTCGAGCTCCTCGAGGTCCCAGAGGAGCGCCTGCTTGCCGCCGTCCCGGGTGCTGACCTGACCGGCGACGAGCCCGGTGGCGCTGGCGGCCCACGCGAAGCTCTGGCATCCGGCGCAGCCCGGCGGGTGCGGCAGGAGCACGGTCTCGCCGCGGACGAGCGCGAAGGCCTGCCCGGCGCCGCCCCGGACGAGGCTGCCGACCACCACGCCGGCCTCCGACACGGCCTGCGCGTACCCGACTCCGAGGTCGACGATCTCGTACGCGCCGCCTGCGGCGGGCCGCCACAGGACCGCGTGCGGCAAGTTGTCGGCCGCGAACGCGGTGCCGGCGACGTGGCCCAGACCGTTCACGCCGTTGGCGATACCCCAGTCGCCGCCGGGCAGGGGCAGCTCCGCGACCTCCCCGTAGACCTCGCCGCCCTCGCGGCGGATGGCCCACACGAGCGGCCTGAAGGGGCCCAGGGTGTAGCCCGCGACCCAGCTCGCCGCCAGGTCGATGTCCGCAGCGATCGCGGAGGCGCCGCCCGGAGGAGGCAGCGGCGTCATGGCGCCTCCGGGAGGCAGCACGAAGGGGAAGCTCAGCCCTTCCGCGACGGAGTGCCCCGCGATCCAGCCGCTCCCGCTGACCGCC
>JACQVW010000657.1 GCA_016209535.1 Planctomycetota bacterium
CCCCCCCGAAGGGGGGGCGCGTGGGGAGGCGCGCTGCCGCTCCCTCCTACTGAGGGCCCCCCCCGAAGGGGGGGCGCGTGGGGAGGCGCGCTGCCGCTCCCTCCTACTGAGGGCCCCCCCCCGAAGGGGGGGCGCGTGGGGAGGCGCGCTGCCGCTCCTTCCTACTGAGGGCCCCCCCCGAAGGGGGGGCGCGTGGGCGGAGCGTGCTGCCGGCCATCCTTCGGAGGTACCCCCCCATGGGGGGGCGCGTGAGGGGAGCGTGCTGCCTGCCCTTGGCGCCTACCCGCCCGCGAGCCTCTCGGCCCGGGCTTGCGCCTCGGCCGCGAGGGACGCCTCGTCGCGCAGGCGCCTCAGGTCCGGGAGCTGCTCCGGCCGGAGGCTCTCGCGGGCGAGGCCCTGCTTCACGCGCCCCTCGAGCATCCCGAGGCTCTGGCCCACCTCGGCAAGCGCGGCCCGCAGCTCGCCCGCTTGAGCCCGGACCGCGTCGCGGCGGGCGGCGTCGGGGGTCCCGGGTGACCCAGGTGACCCGCTCGCCTCCGCCTCGAGGGCCGCGAGCGTCTCGCGAGCCTTCCGAGACCGCTCCTGCGCCTTGCGGAACGGTACGTAGAAGCCCTCGGACGACACCCTGACCTCGAGGCCCAAGAGGTCCGCCGCGTCGAGGAGCCAGAGCCGGACCTCGAGGAGGCGCCGGTCCGCGCTCGCCAGCACCGCCGCCGAGCCCTTGGGGTCTTGCTGGCGCGCCGTCTCCATGAGGTTCAGGAGCTTCTCGGCACTCGTCTCCAGAGTCCGGTGCCGGGCCCGGACCTGCTCCAGGTCCCCGGCGGTCAAGGCCTCGCCCCGAGGCCAGGTCTTCTCCGTGAGCGCCTCGATCTCCCACCGCGCCTCCGCGGCCTTCGAGAGCCACCGCTCCGACTCCGCCGCGAAGTCGATTGACACGGGCTCGGGCCCGCGGAGCCGCTCGTAGACCGTGTCGGCGATGAGGGCCACGAGCACCAGGGCCGCGAGCACCGTCGCCCGCGTCATCCAGCGCCCCTGCTTGCGGGTCAAGACGACCGGGTCCTTGTCGGGCGGCGGCCCGTGGACGCGCGGAGGCCGCTTCCAGTGGAAGCTCTTGCGGGCCGCCGCGGCCCCCGGCGCCTGCGCCGGGACCCCGCCGGGAGCCGCCGGGAGCCGCGGCAAGGTCCCCGCAGGCCGCCGCCCGAGGCCCTGGCGCTGCATCCACCAGGTCAAGGCCAGGACCGCGACGAGCAGGATCACGACCCCCGCCACCAGGGTCCGCGAGTCGAAGGGCGGGGGCTCGTAGCGCTCCGCCTTCGCGATCCGGAGGGACCTGCCGATGAGGAAGGGGGCCTCGACGAAGCCCTTCTGCCCCTCGTAGACGCAGGTCCTGAGGAAGAGGCCCTCGAGGGTCACGAGCTTCCGCGCCTCGAGCTCGGGCGGTGGCGGCTCGAGGAGGTCCGCGACGTAGCCCTCGCTCATCGACGGGTCGGCAAGGAAGACGCGGTAGACGAGGTCCACCTCGCCCGCCTTCTCCGAGAGCGCCTTGGGCTCCCCGTGGAGGAAGAGCGCCGAGACCGAGACGGGCCTCCCGCGGAGCTGGGGCGCGGCCCGCGTGAAGAGTGCCCAGCCGACGCGGCGCGCCGACGCCGAGAGGAGCGCCGGGTCGAGACGGCCCGCGTACGCGACGAGCGCGCGGTACGCCGCGTCCTCGAGCCCCAGCGGGGCGCCGTCCTTGACGCCCCCGAGGTGCGCATCGAGCTCGGGGTCCTCCGGGAGCCGCGCCGGGCCCTCCGCCGGCAGGAACGCCTCGACGCCGCGGGCCGCGCGGGCCCCCGCCCTCTCCCGCCGCACCCCATCGAGCTGCGGCCGGATCTCGAGGAAGTAGACCGCCAGGGCGGCGCCGGCAAAGATGGCGCCCCCGAGGAGCCAGCGAAACTGCCGGGTGGCCCAGAAGGGGACTCTCATGCTGGCGAGAGTGTCCCGCCCCGCGGGCTGGGATGCAAGGGTGGGAGCGGGGCGAGCGGTTCGTGTCCGACCAGGCGGGCCGGACAAAACCCCTCCACACCTGGGCCGCTCTGCTGCGGTGTATAATGCTTGCTGTCTCGCGAAGGTTTGGGATACGCAGCAGGTCCACCGGGAAGGCCGTGAGGCCAAGGGTGTCCTCATGAAGAAACCGTTTGCGATCATCGTGGTGTTCGGTCTCGGCGTGGCTCTGGGCCGGCTGCTGGACGGAGCTTCCCGGATGGCCGGGGCCGGCGGCGGCGATCCGCTTCCTGCGTGTCAGGACCTGAACGGCGATGGCCAGAGCAACATCGCCGACGCCGTCTACTTCTTGAGCTGGCTTTTCCGCGGCGGCGCCGAGCCCACCTGCCCGCCGCCGGACGCGCGGCCCACCGGCCTGCCCGGCACGGGCCAGACGACCTGCTACGACAAGACCGACAAAGTGATCCCCTGCGCGGGGACGGCCTGTCCAGGCCAGGACGGCCTCTACCGGCTGGGCTGCCCGCCGGAAGGAAGGTTCCTCGACCAGGGGGACGGCACTGTGACCGATGCCTGCACGGGGCTCCTGTGGCGCAAGGACACCTCGGACGTGAACGGAGATGGGCAGGTAAGCCCGGACTGGATCCGTGGTGGTGATACTGTCCCGTGGTGCGAAGCCCTGGCCTACTGCGAAGAGATGAGCTTCGCCGGCCACGACGACTGGCGGCTCCCGACCATCCGGGAGCTCGAGAGCATCGTGGACTATGGCCGATCCCGTCCCGCCGCCGATCCCATCTTCGACACGCTTCCCAAGTCGTACTGGTCGTCCACGACCGTGGTCGGCTACCCCGAGAGCGCATGGCTCGTCCACTTCGAGGAGGGCGTGGCCAACATCACGGTCAAGGGGCCCGTCGGCTACGTCCGAGCGGTCCGCGGCATGCCATGACCGTTCCGCGGGCTCGAGGAACGCCAAGCGCGAGCGCTGCGGCACCCGGGTGACATCTGTCACTGTACGCGCAAGACCGGCCATTGACACGCGGCCTGGCTCTTGGCTAGCATTCCGATCGGCAAGGTGTCCTAGGCAGCCCACTGGAGGCGCGGCATGACCCGGAAAGACCTGCCGTCAGGGAAGAGGCCGCTCGATCCCGCGTTGGACGCGAGAGCGGAAGCGGTGTATCGCCTGCTCGAGTCGAGGCTCCTGCCCCGGCTCCGGCAGCACCTGCGGGGAAGGCTGGACGCGCGGGACGTGCTTTCGAGGACCGTCCAGAGGGTGTTGCCTCATGCGGAAGCGTTCCCCGAGGCGGCGCAGCTCCTGCCCTACGCATTCGTCGTGGCCAGGAACGTGTGCCGCACGCTCCTCCGGCGCGCGAAGAGCTCGGGGAAGACTCTGGAGACTCTGGAGGGGTCCTACGAGGACAAGGCGCTCGAGAACCCCGAATGCGCCGAGTGGCTCGCTTCCTTGCTGGACAGCCTCTCCCCGGGGGACCGCGAGCTCTTCCACCTCACGTACG
>JACQVW010000658.1 GCA_016209535.1 Planctomycetota bacterium
GAAGCCTCTCGCGCTCGGGAACCCGGTCCAGCACTCCGCGTTCAGCCCCGACGGCCGCCTCGTCGCCACGGCGAGCTGGGACGGCACGGGGCGCGTGTGGGACGCGGCGAGCGGCGAGGCGGTGGGCAAGCCCCTCGTCCACTCGAACAGGGTCTACCACGTGGCCTTCGGGGCGGACGGCCGCCGCGTGGCCACGGCGAGCTGGGACGGGACGGTGCGGGCCTGGGACGCGGCCACCGGGGAGCCCGTCGCGGAGCCCATGGTGCACGGGGGCAAGGCCCGCCACGTGGCCTTCGGTCCCGACGGGCGCTTCCTGCTCTCGGCGAGCGAGGACGGCACGGCTCGCCTCTGGGACCTCGCAACGGCGGCCGCCGACCCCCGGATCCACCATGGCGCCGCCATCCTCGACGCCTCGTTCAGCCCTGACGGAGAGAGGGTCGTGACCGCGGGCGCCGACGGCGCCGCGCGCCTGTGGGATGCCCGCACCGGCAGCCCGGCGGGCCCTCCTCTCGAGCACGGGATGGCCGTCGTCTCGGCCTCGCTGCGCAACGACGGGCGGATCCTCGTCACGGCAAGCTATGACCAGACCGCCCGGCTCTGGGACCCCTCGACGGGGGCAGCGGTCGCGGCTCCCCTGGAGCACTCGGACAGGGTCTACCACGCGGTCTTCAGCCCGGATGGCCTCCGCGTGGCCACGGTGAGCGCGAACGGAACGGCTCGCGTCTGGGACGCCGCGACCGGGCGGCCGGTCACGGGCTTCATGACGCACTCGGCGGAGGTCAGCCAGGCCTCCTTCAGCCCCGATGGGCTGCGCCTGGCCACGGCGTGCGAGGACGGGGCGGCGCATGTCTGGGACGCCTCCACGGGGCAAGAGGCCTCGCCACCATTACGGCACGGGAAAGCTCTCAACTGCGCCGTGTTCAGCCCCGATGGCCGGCTCGTCCTGACGGCGGGGAGGGCCGGGACGGCGCGGCTCTGGGACCCCATGACGGGGAAGCCGGCCGCCCCCACGCTGCGTCACGAGAACGCCATAACCCACGCATCGTTCAGCCCCGACGGCGGGCGCGTCGCCACGGCGAGCACCGACGGCACGGCGCGTCTCTGGGATGCCCGCTCGGGAGCGCCCGTGACACCGCCGCTGAGGCACCGCGGCGCCGTCCGCCAGGCGTCGTTCAGCGCGGACGGGCGCTACCTGGCCACGGCGAGCGAGGATGGCGCCGCGCGGGTCTGGGATGCGTCCACGGGGGAGCAGGTGAGCCCGCCGCTCCCGCACCGGGAGGCGCAGCTCGTCCAGCTCAGCCAGCTCAGTCCCGGCGGCGGGCCGCAGCGCCTCCTGACGGCCGGGCTGGAGGGCACGGCCCGGCTCTGGCGCCTGGACCCGGACGCCCGGCCGGTGGAGGGGATCGTGCACCTCGGCTCCCTGCTCTCAAGCCAGAGGATCGACGACGCGGGAGGTGCCTCGAGCCTCGAGCCCTCCGCCATCCGTGCGCGCTGGGAGGCGTTCCAGAAGCTGGAGTCGAGTGCAGGCGCACCCTCGACCCAGGATGCGCCGGCCTGGCACCGCCGCGAGGCTGAGGACTGCGCGCGGAGGGGGATGTGGGCCGAGGCGCTGCGACACCTCGAGCGGGCTCTGGAGGAGAAGCCGCCGCGGTGGGGAGACCTCGCGGCCACGGCCCGGGCGCACGCCGAGCTGGGCCGCTGGGACGAGGCCGCGCCGGCTTGCCTGAGGGCCGCCGAGCTCGAGCCCGGCGAGGCGAGCCTCTGGTCCTCGCTTGCCCTCGCGCGCCTTGCGGCCGGCGACCCGGCCGGGCACAGGGCCGCCCTCGAGCGCATGCTCGAGCGCTTCGGGAAGACGCGAGCTCCCAGCGTCGCCGGCGCCGTGGCATGGGCCTGCGCCCTGGCGCAGGACTTCCCCGGGGACCGCGGGGATCTCGTCGAGCTCGCCCGGTTCGCCGTGGAGGCCAACCCGAAGAGCCCGGTCCACCGCTCCGCGCTCGGCGCGGCGCTGTACCGATCGGGCCAGCCCGAGGAGGCGGTGCGCCACCTCGCCGAGGCCGACGCCGCCGGGAAGGCACCGCCTGCCGCGGCGCTCTTCCTGGCCCTGGCGCAGAGCCGCACGGGAAAGGTGGATGAAGCTCGTCGCACGGCGGCGAAGGCTCTCCCCGCCGGGGAGGACGCGTCGCTGCGGAGTCTGCCCTGGGAGAGGAGGGTGGAGATCGGCGCGTTGAGCCGCGAGCTCGAGGCGGCCCTCTCGCAGGGCAGGAGGGAATGACCTGCGGCCTCCGCCAACTCGTCGCCGCCCTCGTAGACTCGCCAGCAACGCAGGAGGCCTGGCCAGCAAGGGATGCCCGCATCGGTTCCGTCCTCGGCACCCGACGCAGCCCTCTCCCGCAGCTTTCAGGGCCCAGCATTGCAGTTCCCGCGGAGCGAACTGCCTGAGGTGTGATCTCGCTCTGAGAGTCCGCCTGTTGTTCAGGGCAACGTGCCGGTGGCGCGCACCTTCCTACTCCCGCTCAAGGATGAACTCGACGTTCCTTGCCCCGTGAAGCACCCGGACGATCTCCACGCCGTCCTCGGACGGGAGGTAGAAGATCAAGTGCTTCTCGAAGCCGGGAATCGGCCACATGCGCAGGCCTTGGAGCCTTGGATTACGCACGCGGCGGACGCTCCCCATTCGAGGCATGGCAGCCAGGACCTGGAAAGCCTCCTCGGCAGCCTCCAGGAACCGTACTCCCGCCGGATAGCGGTGCCGCGAGATGAACTCCGCCTGCTCGAGGAGGTCAATGAGGACCTGCGGCCTCTTGGCAACGGCAGGTGGGTTCAAGCTCGCGGCCGTCCGGCACGGCGCCTTCTTGCGTGACGCCTCTTGAGGTCAGACTTCAGCTTGTCCCAGTCTTTCTTGGTCATGGGCGTTGCCGGGCCACTGTCCAGCCCTTCGAGCAGCTTGGCCTCGATCGGACCGCTCAGTCTCTGGCTCTGGTCGGCGCGGATAAGCTCACGCAGATACTCGCTGGCGCTCGAGTAACCTCCGCCGGCAATTTGTTTCTGGACCCACTTCCTCATCCGCTCGGGGACGGATATGTTCATGGTGGCCATGGTTCCTCCTGGCATGGCGGCGAGCATAAGACTGTGGCAAACTTTGTCAAGCTGATCTCTACACCACATTGGACTTCCCGCCGAGCGACCCGCTATCCTTGAGGCCTTCCCGGGAGGATCTTCGGCCATGCGGTCTCCGCCTCCGTTCAGCGCCATGATAGCCTTCGCGGCGGCGGCGCTCGTCGCCTCGGGCGGCGCCTCGCCGCCCGCGACCGCAACGCGAACGGCGTCGACGACGCCGCCGAGATCTCCTCGGGCGCGAGCGCGGCGAGCGCGTGCGCCTCGAGGAGCGCATGCTCCCGTCCCTCACGGGGACGGGCCCCGCGAGCCTGGTGAAGGCCGAGGTGGCCCTGGAAGGGTTCCGCCACGAGACGACGAGCTACTGGAGGCTCGTCTACTCGGCCTCGCGGCACAACCAGGCGCCGCGCTACTGGGTACTCTTCCCCGAGCCGGTGACCGTGCCGGGGATCGAGGGGCCCGTCCGCGGCGTGGAGGTCCAGGCCCCCGAGCCGGCCCTCGGGGTGCGCGGAGCGATGCGATACCTCGACCAGGATCTGGAGCCCTGCTGCCGCTCGGAGCCGGTCGCGTACCGGCGTGAGGAGCTCAAGCCCGCCGGCGACCGGGCGTTCCTCCGCGGCGACGCCGACGGGAGCGGCAGGCGGGACGTCGCCGACGCCGTCCTGCTCCTCGCCTACCTCTTCCAGGAGGGCCCCGTCCCCGGTTGCGCGAAGGCGGCCGATGCCGACGACGACGGCCGCCTCGGGGACGGCGATGCGATCGCGCTCCTGCTGCATGCCTTCGCGGGCCGCGGGCCGCTGCCCGAGCCCTTCGCGTCGTGCGGCGCAGACCCGACGGTGGACCGGCTCGAGTGCCTGGGCTTTGAGGACAGTCCCTAGTGTTTAGCGTGCTCGCTTCTCCGAGTCGCGCCCGAGCTGTCCGCGCAGGTGCGCCGGAAGCGAATCGAAGGTCGCCTGGTAGGTCCTCTCGAGCGGCAAGGCGACGTGGACGGCCGGCGTCAGGAAGAGGGGCATGTCCGGCAGTCGCTCGCCGACCGCCCTGGGCTCGACGAAGCACGTGACGCTCCGCCGGGAGAGGTAGCTCACGCATAGAAGAGGACGTGCTGCCGGAAGCGGCAGGGGCTTCTCACCCAGCTCCCTCCACACGAGGTTTTGGATGCCCTCCGGGTCGTTCGGCCCGGGGGGATGAAGATCGATCAGCACGACGTGAACGCCTCGCGACAGGGTGACCACAGTCTTCTCGATGAGCGCGCCCATCTCGGCCGCGTCCGCCTTGTTCCCGGCCGATACGATCTCGACCATGGCGACGAGGTGGTCTCCGCTCCGATGGCGTATCGCGATCACCCTCGGCCTCAGGGTCAGGACATCGGGAACTGCGCCGCCGATGACCTGCTCGCCGAGGGCGTAGTACCCGGGAGGTAGCATCCCGTCGTTCAATGCGTCGGTGATCTTGACGAGCCAGCTCACGTGAAAGTAGTGGAAGGCTCCGTCGTAGGTCTTCGTCCAGTCGTGGATGGGCACAGGGATAGTTTCGTCCAGCTTCGAGCCGGAATCAAGGCGGCGACCGCATGCCCGCATGCCCGCGTGACCCCATGCCCCCTTGCCATCCCGCCCCGGACCGCGTGGGATGCTCCCAGGAGGACACACCCATGAAGAAGCTCCACCGCAGGAAGTTCATCGGCGCCTGCGCGCTCGGCGGCGCCGCGGCGATCGGGCTCCGGGGCGCCGGCGCGGCGTACCCGGCCAACGAGGCGATCCGCGTCGGCTGCATCGGCACGGGCGGGCGCCTGCGCGGCGCGCTCATGCCCGCGGCGAAGAAGGTCCAGGGCGTGCGGCTCGCCGCCGTCTGCGACGTGTGGGACCGCGCGCTCGAGGAGGCCCGGGCCGTGGCGCACGAGGGCGCCTTCGCCACGAAGGACCACCGCGCCGTCCTCGAGCGGAAGGACATCCACGCCGTCATGGTCGCGACCAGCGACCACTGGCACGTTCCGATCACCGTCGACGCCTGCGAGGCCGGGAAGGACGTCTACGTCGAGAAGCCCCTCACGCACGACGCGTCCGAGGGGAAGCGCGTGATCGAGGCGCAGGACAAGCACTCGAGGATCGTCCAGGTCGGCACGCAGCAGCGGAGCATGCCGCAGTTCCAGAAGGCCCACGAGCTCGTCAAGTCCGGCCACATCGGCGAGGTCCAGAGGGTGCGCCTCTCCTGGAACCGGAACGTGCCCATCCGCAAGGTCCCCATGGGCGTCGATCCGAAGACGGTCGACTGGAAGCGCTTCCTCGGGAACGCGCCCGACCAGCCATTCGACGAGCAGCGCTTCCGGCACTGGCGGTGGTTCTGGGACTTCGGCGGCGGGATACTGACGGACCTCATGGTGCACTACATCGACATCGCGCACTGGTTCCTGGGCCTCGAGCACCCGCTGGCGGCCTCGGCCATCGGCGACCACCACCAGACCGAGGGCTTCTGGGAGACGCCGGACACGATCCAGACGCTGCTGCGCTTCCCCGGGAAGGTGCAGGTCCACTTCGAGGGCAGCTTCTCGAACGCCCGGAACGCGGCCCGGATCGAGCTCCTGGGCACCAGGGCCTCGCTCTACCTCGACCGCGGCCGCTACGAAGTCCACCCCGAGCGCGGCCAGGTCCCCTACAGCGAGCTCGTGCCGGGGAAGAGCCCGCGCGGCGCCGACTTCGACGACGCCGTCGACGGCGAGCTCCTCCACGTGACGAACTGGATCGAGTGCGTGCGCAGCCGGAAGAAGCCCAACGCCCCCGCCGAGGCGGGAGTCATCGCCGTCACCGGCGCCCACCTCGGAAACCTCGCCTACCGCGCGGGGCGGGTGGCGAGGTGGGAGGAGCTGGCGAGAGCGTAGGGAGCGAGCGCGGAGGGATCGACCGAACGACTCACTCGAGCACCGTCACCGAGTTCCCCAGGTCGTTGACCACGTACGCCCGCTTGCCGTCGGGCGAGAAGGCGATGGCCCCCTCCTCGTCCGCGGAGATATCCATGTCACTGATCAGAGACGGCCAGCCGCCCCCAACAGGCATGAGATAGAGGCGCACCCTGCCGTCCCGCTCCCAGGCCAGGGCCGCGCGCCTGCCGTCGGGAGAGAGGGCATAGGTGCGCATGGCACCACAGGCCACCAGTGCGCCCAGGGGGATGCTGCCGGGTGGGTCAACCTGTCCGAAGGCCGGCGCGCTCACTGGCCTCAGCTCCTTCCTCAGGGATCGTCTTCAAGCACCTGATTCGATACGCCGACAGACTGGTGATCGCCGAC
>JACQVW010000659.1 GCA_016209535.1 Planctomycetota bacterium
AACATCGCCTCGCCCTCGCGGGAGCTCCGGGAGAAGTCCACGGAGGCCCTCCGCGTCGAGCTCGAGCGCTGCGAGGCCCTCGGGATCCCCTCGCTCGTCCTCCACCCCGGCTCCCACGGCGGCGCGGGCGAGGAGGCGGGGCTCGCGAGGGCCGCGAGGGCCCTCGATCGGGTCCACCGCGCCACGCGGGGCTTCGAGGCCCGGATCCTCCTGGAGAACGCCGCGGGCCAAGGCGCGTCGATCTCGAGCGGGCTCCGCTCGATCGGGGAGCTGCTGCGGCGTGCGAAGGAGCCCGAGCGGCTCGGCGTCTGCCTCGACACGTGCCACCTCCTCGCCGCGGGCTACGAGATCCGGACCCCTGAAGGGTACGAGGCTTTCTCGCACCAGCTCGAGCGCGAGGTCGGTGCGCGGGAGGTCCGGTGCATCCACGCCAACGACTCGAAGAGGGAGCTCGGGAGCCGCGTGGATCGCCACGAGCACATCGGGCGCGGCCGCTTCGGCCGCTCGGGGCTGCGGTGGATCGTCACCGACCCGCGGTTCCGCCAGGTCCCCTTCATCTCCGAGCTGCCGCCCGAGGACGGCATGGTGGAGGCGAACCTCGCCGCGCTGCGGAGGATCGCGGGGACGGCAAGGGGACGCTCCCCAAGGAGAACGCCACGCCATGAACGTCGATCCAGGTAAGCTCGCTGCCGGCGCCGCCAGCGCCTACGCCTCCGATGCGGTCCTCCGCGACGGCGGCTCGATCCACCTCCGGGCCATCCGACCCGACGACAAGCGGCTCCTCGACCGCTTCGTCGAGGAGATGAGCCCCGAGTCGAAGTACTTCCGCTTCTTCCGCTCGAAGCGCCGGCTCACCCAGGCCGAGCTCGAGAGGTTCACGGAGCTCGACTTCGTCCGCGAGGCGGCCCTCGTCGCGACGCTCCGCCACGGGGCCGAGGAGGAGATCGTGGGCGTGGGACGCTACGCCGCCGGCGCCGGCGTCGGCGCCGGCGAGGCGCGGCCGCACCGCGCCGAGTTCGCCTTCGCCGTCGCGGACCGGCACCAGGGCCGCGGGATCGGCACCCTCCTCCTCGAGCGCCTCGTGCCCATCGCCCGGGCCAACGGGATCCAGGAGTTCGAGGCGGACGTCCTCGGCGAGAACAACCGCATGCTCGAGATGCTCTCGAGGAGCGGCTTCGTGGTCCGGCGGGCCTTCGAGGGCGGCGTGTTCCACGTCAGCTTCCCCACGAAGGAGACCGAGGAGCTCCTCGCCGCGAGCCACAAGCGCGAGCGCCACGCGGCGGCCATGAGCCTCGTGCCCATCCTCGAGCCGCGCTCCGTCGCCGTCGTGGGCGCATCGAGGACTCCAGGCTCCATAGGCACGGCCCTCGTCGCGAACTTGAAGCGCGACGGCTTCCGGGGGCCGATCTACCCCGTGAACCCCCGCGCCGCCGAGATCCAGGGGCTCAAGTGCTACCCGAGCGTGAGCGCCATCGGCGCCCCGGTGGACCTCGCCGTGATCGCGGTGCCCGCCCCGGCGGTGGAGGAGGTGGTCGCCGACTGCGCCCGCGCCGGCGCCCGCGGCGCGGTGGTGATCTCGGCGGGCTTCGCCGAGACGGCCGGCCCCGGCCGCGACGTGCAGCGCCGCCTCGTCGAGCTCGTGCGCTCGTCGGGCATGCGCATGGTGGGACCGAACTGCATGGGCGTCCTCAACATGGCCCCCGAGGTCCGGCTCAACGCCACCTTCGCGCCCTCGAGCCCGCCCGCGGGCTCCATCGCCATGCTCTCCCAGAGCGGCGCGCTGGGCATCGCGATCCTCGACTACCTGAAGGGCGTCGATGTCGGGGTCTCGAGCTTCGTCTCCGTGGGCAACAAGGCCGACGTCTCCGGCAACGACCTCCTCGCCTACTGGGCGCAGGATGCCCACACGAAGGTGATCGTCCTCTACCTCGAGAGCTTCGGGAACCCGAGGAAGTTCGCCAGGGTGGCGCCCGAGGTGGCCCGCGAGAAGCCCATCGTGGCCGTGAAGTCCGGCAGGTCGGCGGCGGGGACGCGGGCGGCGTCGAGCCACTCGGCATCCCTCGCGAGCCTCGACGTGGCCGTCGATGCCCTCTTCGAGGAGGCCGGGGTGATCCGCACGGACACGCTCGAGGAGCTCTTCGACGTGGCGGCGCTCCTGGCCATGCAGCCCGTGCCCGCCGGACGGCGCGTCGGCGTCGTGACGAACGCCGGAGGCCCTGGGATCCTCCTCGCCGACGCCTGCGAGGCCCGAGGGCTCGTCCTGCCGGAGCTCGGGGAGTCGACGCTCTCGGAGCTGCGCGGCTTCCTCCCGCCCCAGGCCGGGCTCGCGAACCCCGTCGACATGATCGCCTCGGCCACGCCCGAGCAGTACGGGCGCGCCATCGAGGCCGTGGGGCGCGACCCGGCCGTCGACTCCGTCGTCGTGGTCCACATCCCCGTGCTGCAGACGGGGCTCGAGGAGGTCGCGGCCGCAATCGGCCGCGGTGCGTCGAAGGTCCCGGCGGCGAAGCCGGCCCTGGCCGTCCTCCTGTCGCAGCGGGGCGCGGTGCCTGTGCTGAATGCCGCGGGGCGGGGACGAATCCCCGTTTTCCGGTTCCCCGAGAACGCCGCGATGGCCCTCGCGGCGGCCGAGCGGTACGGGCGATGGCGCCGCCAGCCGGTGGGCAGCACCCTCGAGCTCGAGGCCTTCCGCGTCGCCGCCATCCGTGCCGTCGTCGACCGCGTCCTCGAGAGCGCCCCGGGACCCGTGTGGCTCGAGCCCGAGGACCTCGCCACCGTGCTCAGGGCGACGGGAATCGATTTCGCGAGCGGGGAGGTCTCGAGCCTCGAGGGCGCCGCCGCCGCGGGCGAGCGCCTCGGCTACCCCCTCGTCGCGAAGGCCATCGCGCCGGGCCTCGTCCACAAGAGCGACGTCGGCGGCGTGATCCTGGGGCTGCGCTCGGCCCGCGACGTGGAGGCCGCCGTGAGGACCCTCGACGAGCGTATGAGGGCCGCGGCGACGCGCCTCGACGGCGTTTTCCTGCAACGCGAGGTGAAGGGCGGCATCGAGGCCCTCGTGGGCGTCACGACGGACCCAACCTTCGGGCCCCTCGTCGTCTGCGGCCTCGGCGGTGTCCTCGTCGAGCTCCTCAAGGACGTCACCTTCCGGCTACCGCCCGTGAGCGACTCCGACGCGGCGGAGATGCTCTCGAGGCTGCGCTCGGCGCGGCTCCTCGACGGCTACCGGGGAGCGCCCCCCGGCGACCGCGAGGCGCTCGGCGCCCTGCTGCAGCGCGTCTCGGCGCTCGTCGAGGCGGTCCCCGAGATCGTCGAGATGGACCTGAACCCCGTGAAGGTCCTCCCGCCGGGGAAGGGAGCGATCGTGGTCGACGCGCGCATGCGCCTCGCGAGGGGATGAGCGGGCGGCTTCCCTGGTGCGAGGGGGGGCTTACCCGGGGCTCTCACTACACCCGGAAGTACCCCCGCGCGAGGGGGCGGATCTCCTCGCCGGTCACGAAGGCGCTCGCGTCGACCTCCTCGGCCAGGGTCTTCACGGCCTTGACG
>JACQVW010000670.1 GCA_016209535.1 Planctomycetota bacterium
ACACGCACGTGTCGAGGAGCGACCTCAAGGCCGCGCACAAGAGGCACCACCCGCGGGGGTGAGCGGATGTGAGGGGGGGGGGGTGAGCGGAGGGGAGCGGCGTGAGCGGATCAGACCCGGTCGTACTTGAGCATCGTGTACCCGAGCCGGATCATGTCCCCCTCCTTGAGGACCGTCTTCCGCACGCGCTCGCCGTTCACGACGGTGCCGTTGGCGCTCTCGAGGTCGATGATGATGAACTGGTCGCGCACGGCCTCGACCATGCAGTGGTCGCGGGAGATCTTTCCGTCGACGAGCTTCAGGTCCGACGCGACGCTCCTCCCTACCCTGAACTGCTCCTTGCCCACGAGGGCCAGGTGCTTGCCCCGGTCCTGGCCGTCGATGACGACGAGGCTCGGGATCGACGCCCGGGTCTTCGTGAGCACGCCGCCGTTCATCGCCTGGGCGTCCCGCTCGTCCGAGTCGGGGGCCGACGAGGCGATCCGCCCCGGAGTGGCCTCGTCGACGAGGTCGAAGGTGAGGACCACGTCGCCGACCTGCAGGCGGTCCCCCGGCGAGAGCGGCCCCTTCTCCACGGGCGTCCCGTTCAGGAGGGTGCCCCGCTTGGTCCCCAGGTCGTAGACGCTGAAGTCGTCCCCCTTCCGGTATACCCGGAAGTGGCTCATGGCGACGGAGGGGTCCTTGAGGCAGACGTGGTTGCCGGGGGACCGCCCCGCCTCGAAGACGCTCAGGTCCTTCAGCAGGATCCTCTTGCCCTGCTCGGCGCCATTCTCGATCGTCAAGCAGCCTATCTTCACGCCCAAGTCTATCCGAGCCACGGGGAGGCGGCAAACCGCTCCAACTGCGCCTGCCGCCGGGGCTTGTCGGCGGCGCGGAGGCAAGGGGCACGAGGCTCGCAGCGGGCGCGTTTCAGGCCCCTCCGGGGCTCTCGGCCTCCCACCTCCTGTACAGGCCCTCGACCCTCGCCTCGAGGTCGCTGATCTCCGCCTTGAGGCGCCGCATGGCCTCCGGGCTCCTGTAGTTCGCCTCGAGCCCGCACTCCTCGCGCTTCCTCCTGAGGTCGTCCTCGAGGGCCGTGATGGCCTCGATGAACCGCTCCTCCTCCTTCCTGCGCCGGGCCGGGCTGAGCGCCGAGGGGCCCGAGGCCTCCCGGACACGTGCTTCCAGGACACGGGCTTCCCGGGCTCGGGCCTCCGCAGAGGCGGCCGCGGCCCGGCGTTCCCGGACCACGCTCCGCCACTCCTCGTAGCCGCCGAGGAACTCGCGCAGGCTCCCCTCGTGTACCGCGAAGACGCGGTCGGCGAGGCGGTCGACGAAGTACCGGTCGTGCGAGACGAAGAGCATCGTCCCGGGGAACTCGAGGAGGCTCTCCTCCAGGGCGGCGCGGGCGTAGACGTCCAGGTGGTTCGTCGGCTCGTCGAGGACGAGGAGGTTGGCCCCGGAGAGGAGGAGGCGGAGGAGGGCCACGCGCGCCTTCTCGCCGCCGCTCAGGTCGCGCGCATCCCGGAAGGCGTCGTCTCCCCGGAAGAGGAACGCCGCGAGGAGGTCCCGGACGTCCTGGTTCGACCGCTGCGGGACCAGGTCATGGATCTCGTCGAAGAGGGGCTTCCCGGTCCCGATGTGCGAGTGCTCCTGCTCGTAGTAGCCCGTGATGGTCCGCTGGCCGCGGCGGACGGTGCCCTCGAGGGGGGCGATGTGGCCCGTGAGGCACTTGAGGAAAGTGGTCTTCCCGCTCCCGTTCGCGCCGACCAGGGCCACCCTCTCTCCGCGCTCGAGCTCGAGCCAGACGTCGCTCAGGAGCACGTCCTTCCCGTACCCGCAGGAGAGCCCCTCCACCCGCAGGACGTCGTCCCCGGCCCGCGGGACATCGCCGAAGCGGATCGCCGGACCATCGCCCTCCCGCTGCGGGCGGCTCAGGCGCTCGAGCCTCGCGAGCCTCTTCTCGCGCGACTTGGCCTGCCTCGCCTTCTGCGCCGCGAAGTTCCGGCGGATGAACTCCTCGTCCTTCGCGATCTGCCTCTCGCGGAGGACGTACTCCTTCTCCTGTCGCTCGAGCTCTTCGGCCCGCTGCCGGACGAAGGCGTCGTAGCCCCCGCTGTAGGCGAAGAGCCCCCCGGAGCGAAGCTCCAGGATGCGGTCGGCGAACCGGTTCAGGAACCACCGGTCGTGGGAGGCGACGACGACGGTCGCGGGGACCCTGGAGATGCCCGGGGGCACGGCGCGGAGGAAGTCCTCGACCCACTCGATCGAGTCGAAGTCGAGGTGGTTCGTGGGCTCGTCCAGGAGGAGCACGTCCCCCTCGGCGAGGAGCACCTTCGCGAGGGCGACCCGGTTCTTCTCGCCGGGGCTCAGCAGGCCGAGCTCCTTGAGCAGGTCGCCGCGAGCGAAGCCCAGGGCCTCGAGGATCGACGAGACGCGCGCCTCCAGGTCGTAGCCCCCCTGGGCCTCGAGCTCCCTGGAGAGCGTCCTGTGCCGCTCGACGAGCCGGTCCAGACGCGCGGGGTCGTGCTCGTCGGCCATCTTGCGCTCGAGGCGCAGGATCTCGTCCTCGAGGTCCCGGAGGCTCGCGTGAGACTCGAGCACGTGCCGGAGGATCGTCTCCCGCGGCGGCAGGTCCGGGTGCTGCGGGAGGTAGACCACCCTGCGACCCCGCGGCACGTCGATGGACCCGACTTCGGGCGCGAGGCTCCCCAGGATCAGGCGGAAGAGCGTCGTCTTCCCCGCCCCGTTCCGCCCAACGAGCCCCACCCGCGCCCCCTCGGGGACGAGGAGGCTCGCGTCGTCGAGGATGGGGGCGGCGCCGAAGGAGAACGATACCCTCTCGAGCCGGATCATGAGGGAGGATTATCCGGGCAGCGGAGCCGGGGGGGAAGGTCGGGGAGCATGGGGAGGCCGCGATCCTTCGACTCTTTGCGAACTATGCTGCCCGCCCCACGCCGGCCTCCGCGCCGGCAGCCGCCGCCCACCACGCGGCAGCGAGTACAGTGTCGCGAAGCGACCAAAAAAAAGGCCCGACCCTCGACAGGGTCGGGCCCATGGAACGTGGGTTGGGGGCGTTAACCTCTTCGAGGACGGCCCGGCGCAGGAGCCCGGGGAGGTCCCGTCCTTCCCCTCTCCGCCAACCCCGTCACGCTGTCGCGATCTGTCGCTCGATTTCGCCGGGGCCCAGGGCGCGCGCGTCCTCCCCGGGAGATCGGCCGCGCCGGTCCGGCCACGATGTTTTCTGCTCTTTCGTGCTCTTTTCTCCCCGCGGTCAAGCAAGAGTAGGACATGTCCGGGACCCCGTCAAACGCCAAAAAGTGTCGCCGGGGCGCCGGTGTCCACCGGGGTGGCGCCTGCCAGAAGTGTCGCCGGGGCGCCGGTATCCACCGGCCTGGCGCCTGCAAGAAGTGTCGCGGCGGCGCCTGCGTCCACCGGGGTGGCGCTTGCAAGAAGTGTCGCGGCGGCGCTCATGTCCACCGGGGTGGCGCTTGCAAGAAGTGTCGCGGCGGCGCTCATGTCCACCGGGGTGGCGC
>JACQVW010000671.1 GCA_016209535.1 Planctomycetota bacterium
GGAAGTCCAGGGCCGAAAGGTCTGCGCTGACGACCTGCTGCTCATCATAGAGAAGGCTCTGGGTCGCCTGGAAGATCCGGAGGAGCTCTTCCCGCGAGGCCTGTCGCTTCCCTGAAAATGTCCTCACGTAGTGGACTCCTCGGTTCGTCGAGTAAGGGCGATCGTCCCCCTTGGGGACCTGCACGACGAGGACCCTCTTTCCTTGCACCTCGAGGAGCTCCTGGACGACCGTCACCGGGGGAAGGCAGTTCAAACGCGAGACGTTGTCCACGGTCTTCGCGACATCGTCCACGTCCTCGAGACCCACGATCTTTCCGTCGTCCTCGATCCCGAAGACGATCGCCCCTCCCGACGTGTTGGCGAAGGCGACGATCGATGCGGCGAGCTGGTCCGGGTGGATGGCCGCCGCCTTGAACTCGGTGGTCAAGTTCTCGCCGCCCCGGACCCGCGCCTCAAGCTCTCCGGCCTTCATGTCCTTCTCGCCGAAGATACTCCTGCCGGGAGGGGGCCGCAAGCGGCCTTTGCAGGCTCATTCGGGACTCGCCTATTATTGCGGGGGATAACTATGCTGTTGGTCGCCGCAAGCGGCCTTTGCAGGCTCATTCGGGACTCGAAGGGCGAGGCGCGGTCGTCGCTCGAGACCGGGAGGGCTTCGCCGGCCTTGATGGCCATCTCCCCTGCAAGTACAGTATCGCGCTCGAGGGGCGGGAAACCTTCCACCGAGGCATTCCCTATGAGATCGACGGCCTGGAGGCTCTGCGTGTGTCTTGGGGTCGCGCTCTCCGCGGCGACCTGCGACTCGAAACCGAAGCTGCAGCTCGCCTTCGTGATCAACAACGCGAGCGACTTCTGGACCTTCGCCAGGGCCGGCATCCGGAAGGCCGAGCGCGAGCTCGACGTGGAGGTCGATTTCCAGACGCCCGGGCAAGGCACCGCCGCCCAGCAGCGCCAGATCATCGAGACCCTCATCGCGAAGGGCGTGCAGGGCATGGCCGTCAGCGTCCTCGACCCCAAGGGCGCCGTGGAGATCCTCAACGACGCGGCGAAGCGGATGCCCGTGGTCACCCAGGACTCCGACTGCCCCGACTCGAAGCGCGTCGCCTACATCGGCACGGACAACGTCGACGCGGGGCGCGCCGCCGGGCGGGAGATCAAGAAGGCCCTGCCCGAGGGCGGCAAGATCGCGCTCTTCGTGGGCAAGCTCGACGTGGCCAACGCCTACGAGCGGAAGAAGGGCATCGAGGAGGCGATCGCCGGGAGCGGCGTGGAGATCGTCGAGACGTTCACCGACGAGGGGCAGCGCCCGACGGCCCAGACGAACGTCCGGAACTCGCTCGACAAGTACCCCGACTTGAAGTGCCTCGTGGGCCTCTGGTCCTACAACGCGCCGGCGATCATCAAGGTCGTGCAGGAGAAGGGGCTCCAGGGCAAGATCAAGATCGTGGCCTTCGACGAGGAGAGCCCCACCCTCGACGGGATCGAGGATGGCACCGTGCAGTCGACGGTGGTGCAGCAGCCCTTCGAGTTCGGGTACCAGTCGATCCGGGCCCTGGCGAAGCTCGCCCGCAAGGAGGACGCCGGCCTGCCGGCGAACGGACTCGCCTACGTGCCGGTCCGCGTGATCGACGTGACGAACCTGGCGGAGTTCCGCGAGAAGGTCCGCCAGATGCTCCGCGAAGGCAAGTGAGAGCCTCCCTCCAACCGGCAGGCGGCGCTCCGTGCCGGCCGCCCTCGGGGCTGCGGCCAAGGTCGCCCACGAGGCCGTGGTCCGAGCCGCCCGCGGGGTCGGCTGCGAGGCCGGCTGGGAGGCCGGTCGCGACGCAGGCCGCGAGGCGGGATCGATGAGTCCGGAGCCTTTCCTCTCCGTCGCGGGGATCTCGAAGAGGTTCCCCGGCGTCCAGGCGCTGACCTCGGTCAGCTTGTCCGTGGCGCCCCGGGAGGTGCTGGCCCTGATCGGCGAGAACGGCGCCGGGAAGAGCACGCTGATCAAGATCATCGGGGGCATCTACCAGCCCGACGAGGGCGAGATCCGGGTATGCGGGCGCCCGGCCACGTTCCCTTCGGTCGAGGACTCCCTCGGCGCGGGGATCGCCATCATCCACCAGGAGCTGAACCTCGCGGACAACCTGACGGTCGCCGAGAACATCTTCCTCGGCCGCCAGCCGAGGCTCGGGCCCTTCGGGCTGCGCGACCGGCGCGCCCTCCTCCGGCTCTCGGCGGATGCCCTCGCGAAGGTGGGCCTCCGCGCCTCGCCCCGCACCCTGCTCTCCGACCTCAGCCCCGGCCAGAAGCAGCTCGTGGAGATCGCGAAGGCCCTCTCGCGGGAGGCGCGGCTCCTCATCTTCGACGAGCCCACGAGCTCGCTCTCGACGCGCGAGGCCGAGGTGCTCTTCCAGAGGATCGACGAGCTCAAGCGGCGAGGCCTCGCGATCGTCTACATCTCGCACCGGCTCGGGGAGGTCCGGCGGCTCGCGAGGAGGGTGCAGGTGCTCCGCGACGGCCGGACGGCCGGCTTCCTCGAGGGGGACGAGATCGTTCATGACAACATGGTCCGCCTCATGGTGGGACGCGACATCTCGAAGTACTTCTCCCACGAACGGAACCTGCGCCTCTCGGAGAACCCCATCGTGCTGTCGGTGCGCGGGCTCAAGGTCCGCTCGTCGCCGCACAGGGTCTCCTTCGACCTCAGGGCGGGCGAGATCCTGGGCCTCGGGGGCCTCGTCGGCGCCGGGCGTACCGAGCTCGTGCGGGCGATCTTCGGCATCGACCCCGTGGAGGAGGGGGATATCGCCGTCGGCGGGAAGCCTGCCGACGTCCGGTCGCCCCGGCACGCCATCGCGGCGGGGGTCCTGCTCGTGCCGGAGGACAGGAAGAGCCAGGGGCTGGTCCTCGAGCTCAACGTGCGGGAAAACGTGGGCCTCGCCGGCCTGAGGTGCCACGGGCGGTGGGGGCTCCTCGACGGGGCCTGGGAGCGCCGGACGGCCCGCGAGCAGGTCCAGAAGCTCCGGATCCGGACGCCGCACCTCGAGACGCAGGCCAAGAGCCTGAGCGGCGGGAACCAGCAGAAGATCGTGCTGGGCAAGTGGCTCTCGATGGGGGCACGCGTCCTCATCCTCGACGAGCCGACGCGGGGGGTCGATGTGGGCGCGAAGGAGGAGATCTACTCCCTGATGTCGCAGCTTGCCGCCGGCGGCCTCGCGATCTTGATGGTCAGCTCGGAGATGGAGGAGCTCATCGCCATGAGCGACAGGGTGCTGGTCTTGCACGAGGGCAAGGTCCAGGGGGAGCTGGCCGGGGAGCGGATCACCGAGGAGAACGTCATGAGCCTCGCCGTGGGAGGGACCGCCGCGTGAGCGAGCCTCCGGTCAGCGACGGCGGCCGAGGCCCAGGGCCTCCGCCAGGGCTCGAGCCACGGCTGCAGCCAGCGCTCCAGCCTGGGCTCCAGCCTGGGCTCCACGCCGACGAGGCGGTCCGGGCCCCGCGGCGGATCTCGGAGGTGGGGCTGCAGGTCATCGGGATCACGGTCCTGCTCGCGGTCCTCGTCTTCATCACCTGGCTCCGCAACCCCAACATCCTCGGCGCGTACAACCTCCAGACCCTGAGCCGCGACATCGCGATCCTCTCCCTCTTCGCGCTGGGGCAGGGGATCGTCATCATCGCGGGCGGCATCGACCTCTCGGTGGGCTCCATCATCTGCTTCATCGGCCTCAACGCGATCCTCTTCCAGACGCCGGACGGCTTCTCCTGGCCCCTCGCCGCCGTCCTGCCCCTGGCCCTCGCCTTCACGGTGGGCGTGGGCGTCGCGCACGGCTTCCTCACGTGCCGTCTCGGGCTCCAGCCCTTCATGGTGACGCTCTGCTCCCTCCTGGTCTTCCGCAGCGTCGCCCGGGGGATCACCGGCGACTACACCGTTGCGTTCCGGAAGGAGGACCTGCCGGCTTTCCACTGGCTCGGGAACGGGATCGTCCTCGGCGTGCCCGTGCCCGTCTGGACACTCGCCATCGCCGCCGCGGCCCTCCTCTTCTTCATGCACTTCACGGTGCACGGGCGGTACCTCTACGCCATCGGCTACAACCTGGAGGCGGCCCGTTTCTCGGGCGTGCGCGTGCACTCGCTCCGCGTGTTCACCTTTGCCCTCTCGGGGCTCCTCGCCGGCGTGTCGGGGCTCCTCGAGGCGAGCAACATCCAGAGCGTCTCGCCCTCGACGGCCGGGATGGCCTACGAGCTCCACGGCATCACGGCGGCCGTCCTCGGCGGCTGTGCGCTGCGCGGCGGCCAGGGCTCGATCGTCGGGATCATCGTCGGGGCCGCGATCCTCAAGGTGCTCCAGCGGATGATCGTCTTCCTCGGCCTCGAGACGCACTGGACGGACGCCGTGATCGGCGTCGTCCTCCTATGCGCGGTGATCGCCGACGCGCTGGTGAAGCGGCGGAGAGGGATCTGAGGCTTCCGAACGCCGCGGGCAGCATTTCCGGCGCGCCGCGGGGAGCGTTCCCCCGCCCCGGGGGACCGCGTATAATCGCGCACGAGGACGCGAGAGCTTGGCCGCCTTCAGGCACCACATCTTCATCTGCACCAACACGCGGGCGCCCGGACACCCTCGGGGCTGCTGCAATCCCGACGGCACCGCGCGGCTGCGCGAGCGCTTCAAGAGCGAGGTGAAGCGCCGGGACCTGAGCGCGACCGTGCGGGCCAACGCGGCGGGGTGCCTCGACCAGTGCGAGCACGGACCCAACGTCGTGGTGTACCCGGAGGGCATCTGGTACGGGAACGTGCAGCTTGAGGACGTCGATGAGATCCTCGAGAGCCAC
>JACQVW010000672.1 GCA_016209535.1 Planctomycetota bacterium
GTCCCGGCCACCTTGAAGTCCATGTCGCCGTTGTGATCCTCGCTCCCGAGGATGTCCGAGAGGACGCAGATGCTGTCCCCCTCCTTCACGAGGCCCATGGCGATGCCGGCCACGGGCTGGCGGATCTTCACCCCCGCGTCCATGAGCGCCATGGTGCCGCCGCAGACCGTCGCCATGGAGGAGGAACCGTTCGACTCGAGGATGTCCGAGATGATGCGCACAGTGTAGGGGAACTTCTCCTCCGGGGGCATCACCGCCTTGAGAGCCCTGCACGCGAGGGCGCCGTGCCCGATCTCGCGCCGCTTGGGGCCACGGTTCGGCCATGTCTCCCCCACCGAGAAGGAGGGGAAGTTGTAGTGCAGCATGAACTTCTCGGAGTACTCCTCGTAGAGGCCATCGACGATCTGCTCGTCATCGCCGGTGCCCAGCGTGGCGACCACCACGGCCTGGGTCTCCCCGCGGGTGAAGAGCGCCGAGCCGTGGACCCGCGGCAGCAGGCCTACTTCGATCGACAGAGGCCGGATGTCCTTGTACCCGCGCCCGTCGGCGCGGGTCCCGCTCACGATCAACTCCCGCTCGGCCTCCTCGGAGAGGCGCGTGAGGATGGTCTTGACCACGCTGCGGTCGAGAGCCCCGGGGGGCGGCACGAGGGGAGGGGGCTCCACCGCGGGCGCCACTTCGTCGAGGGCCTTGTCGATGACGACCTGGACTGCGGCCTTCCGCGCCTGCTTGCCGGGCGTGAGGAGCGCCGGGCGGAACAGGTGGTAGTACCGGGTCTTCAGGTCCGCCCGGAGGCCCGAGTAGTCCGGCAGGGGCGGGAGCTCCATCTTGGGCTTCCCGCACTGGCGCATCAGCTCCTCCTGGAGGTCGATCACCTCCTTGATTACCTCGTGGGCGAAGGTGAGCGCGCGGACCATCGCGTCCTCGCTCACCTCGTTCGCGCCGGCCTCCACCATGCAGATCGCCTCGCGCGTCCCCGCGACGACGAGGTCGAGGCTGCTCGTCTTGAGGTCGGTCTGCGTGGGGTTGACCACGAGCTGCCCGTCGATGAGGCCCACCCGCACGGCGCCCGTGGGGCCGTGGAAGGGGATGTCCGAGACGGCCACCGCGGCCGAGGAGGCGATCATGGAGAGGACGTCCGGATCGTTCTGCTGGTCCGCCGAGAGCACCATGACCTGGACCGACGTGTCCATGTAGAAGCCCTCGGGGAAGAGCGGCCGCAGGGGCCTGTCGATCAGGCGGGCCGTGAGGATCTCCTTCGTCGTCGGCCTTCCCTCTCACTTGATGAAACCGCCCGGGAACTTCCCCGCCGCCGACGTCTTCTCCCGGTAGTCCACGGTGAGGGGGAAGAAATCCACCTTCTCCTCCATGGGGGCCGCCGTCGCCGCGCAGAAGACCGTCGTGTCGGCGTACCGCACGAGGACCGCTCCGTTCGCCTGCCTCGCCACCCTGCCCGTCTCCATGCTCAACGTCCGCCCGCCAATGACCTTCTCGACTTTCCTGGTCAACATGTCCTTATTGCCTCTTTGTTCCTTCTTTGTTCCTCTTTGTTGCCTCTTGACCTCGGAATCCCGCCTCTCCTCTTCGCCGAGGCCGTCCTCTTCAACGGGCCCCCCCTCGTCCCGGAGGGAGCCGGGGGGGACGGGAATACAGCCCGCGCGTCACTTGCGGATCTCAAGGGACTCGATGAGCTGCTGGTAACGATTCACGTCCGTCCTCCGCAGGTACCGGAGGAGCTTCGTCCGCTTCCCAACGAGCAGAAGGAGCCCTCGCCGGCTCGCGTGGTCCTTCTTGTGGCCCGCAAGGTGGCCCGTAAGGTTCCGGATGCGCTGCGAGAGGAGCGCCACCTGCACCTCCGGCGTCCCCGTGTCGCCGGGGAATCGGGCGAACTTCTCCCGGACCGTCCTGCGGTCTTCCTTTGCGATCGTCATGTCTCCGGTATCGTCCTTTCTTCTGCCAGAAACGAAGCCGCTTAGAATACGCAAGCTCCGCGCCCGCCGCAAGCATGATTTCAGGGCTCGTGGGCCCTCTGACGATCCAGGTAGCTCTGGAGGAGGATCTGGGCCGCCACCGCATCGACCCGTTGGGTGCGCTGGCGGCCCGAGAGCCCCGCCTGCCGCATCGCCGCGTGGGCCTGCGCCGTCGTCAGACGCTCGTCCCACGTGTCGACGGGCACCCCCCATTCCTTCTCGAGCCGCTCCTTGAACGCGAGGACCGCTTTCGCCTTGGGGCCGACGCTGCCGTCCATGTTCAGGGGGAGGCCGACCACGAGCCGCTCGACGTCCTCCTCGGCGAGGAGCCGCTTCAGCTCCTCACGCAACGCCAGCTCCCCCGCCAGCACTCCTCGTGGGGAGGCGAAGGTGCGCGTGGGGTCGCTCGTCGCAAGCCCGATCCACCTGTCTCCGAAGTCGATGCCGACGATGCGTCCCAATCTCCTCCAGTCCTGATCAGATCAGCTCGACCAGCCCGTCGCTCCGCAGCCGGTCCACGATGTCCTTCACCCTCTCCGTCTCGTCGCGGGAGCACACGAGGACCGCGTCGTCCGTCTCCACGACGACGAGGTTCTCGACGCCGATCGTCGCGATGAGCCTCCTGCCGCCCACGACGACGCAGCCGTGCGTGTCGAGGCCCACGTGCCGGCCCAGCACGCTGTTCCCGGCCCCATCCTTGGCCCCGTAGCGCTCCACGGCGCGCCAGGATCCGACGTCATCCCATTCGAAATCCGCGGCCAGGACGGCGATGTGTCGGGCGCGCTCGAGCACCCCGTGGTCGATCGAGACCGACCGCAACGAGGGGAAGCCCTCCTTCAAGGCGGCCTCGAGACTCGAGGCCCGGGCGGCCTCCCGGATGCCGTGGAGCCCCCGAGCGAGGTCCGGCATGTGTTTCTCGATCAGCCTCAGCACGTCTCGGGCACGCCAGAGGAAGATGCCCGAGCTCCAGTAGAAGCGCCCGCTCGCGAGGTACTCGCGGGCGGCCTCGAGGGGCGGCTTCTCGCGGAACCGGATGACCCGGAAGGCCTGGCCCGAACCAGGGATCGCGTCCCCGCGCTCGATGTAGCCGAAGCCCGTCGCGGGGTACCGGGGGACGATCCCGAACGTGACCGTCCAGGGCTCGTCCGAGCCCTGGAGCGACTCGAGAACCTCGAGGCCAGCGAGCGCCGTCCTGCGGAACGCTTCCGGAGGCCGCACGACGTGGTCCGAGGGACACACGAGGAGGGCCGCTTCGGGATCCCGCCCGAGGATCTGCTGGGCGGCGAGACCGATGCAGGGTGCGGTGCTCCGGGCCGCGGGCTCGCCCAGCAGGTTCCCGGGCGGGACGTCCGGGAGCTCGGCGCGCACGCGCCCAAGATGGCCGTCCGCGGCCACCACCCAGAGCCGGGAGACCCCCACCAGGGGCTCGAGCCTCTCGAAGGTCTCCTTCAGGAGGCTCTTCCCCCCCGCCAGAGGGAGGAACTGCTTGGGGAGGTGCCTCCGGCTCATGGGCCAAAATCTCGTCCCAGCCCCCCCCGCCATGATCACGGCGTGGAGCGATGGCGCCGCCCGCTCGTTTCCGGACCCCATCTGGGTGCTCATGGGTGCTGTGGCGGTGTAGGAGGTCTCCAGGGCGCTCGGGCTCGGCTTCAACCCGCGGCCTCCACGGTTCTTCGGATCCTCTCCACGTCCTTCGATAGGGGGAAGAGGGTCTGGGCGCGCCGCAGGATGCGGCGCGCCTCCTCGAGATCCCCCGTCTTCACGAGGATCTCGGCCATGCGGCGGAGACGGAGGGACTCCTCCGCCTTCGACAGGCCCAGGTCCACCGCCGCCCGCCGCCCTTCGAGGGCCACGGCGCCCCCGACATCCCGGGGGATCTTCCGCAGGTAGAGGTCCTTGAGGAGCTGCACCACCTGGCCGACGTAGTGGCGGGGCCGGCGGACGCCTTTCTCATGGAGACAGAAGGCCTCGAGCCGTTCGACGGCGGTCAAGTACTCGCGCCGCCCGGCGTGGAACTCTCCCAGGAGGAACAGGCAATCGAGATAGTCCTCCGGGTCGAGGTTCTTGGCGAGGTACTCCGTACCGAGGCGGGCCTCCATCTCGCGGACGAGAGTCACCGCGGCTCGCGGCCTCCGGTGTAGCAGGTAGTGGAGGATGAGCCGGGCCCGAGACCGCGGGTCGGTCCGGCTGAAGTAGTAAGGCTCGGCCTTCGATCGCCGCGATTCGCCCCGGGCCGCTCCCACGGCGGCGCGCTGAAGGTCGAAGGCGGCGCGCGTCCTGGGGTTGCTCAGGACCTCGAAGGCTTCGATCAGCTCGCGGACGCTGCGCTCGGCCCATGCCCTCCGCCCCGGGTTCTTGTCGGGGTGGTTCTTCAGCATGAGCCTCTTGAAGGAGGCCCGGATCTCGGGGAGCGTGGCCGAGGGCTCCACCTTCAGGAC
>JACQVW010000647.1 GCA_016209535.1 Planctomycetota bacterium
ACGTAGTACGGCACGCCGCGGTCGGTCGAGCGCCGGATCGAGAGCATCCCCGAGAGCGACCAGCCCAGGCCCACCGTCGAGCTCCCGGCGCCGGAGTTGTACGCGAGCGAAAGGTCGGGGGTGATGCCGCCCGGCCCACGCGGCAGCGCGAGCTTGACGCCCGTCGAGCCGCTGCCGTTGTTGAGCTGCGGCTGGAAGGACTCCCCCAGGCCCTGAATCGAGCCCGGGCCCGAGGGCAAGGAGATCGCCTGCGGAGCGACGCCGTTCTTGTCGATGGCGGGGAGCGGTCGAGCGATGCTGAATGCCAGCAAGAGAGCTGAGAAGGGTGGTAGGCGCATGTCAGACCTGGCTGCTGCGGATGGGATCCCTCGGGTGGCGGATGCGTCGGCTCAGTGCGAGTACGCCTGGATGATCAGCCGGATGTCCGTGATCCCCACGTGCTCGGCGGGGTCGGCGCGCGGGCCGTAGATGAAATGGAGGAGTTGTTTGCGGATCTCGACGCTGTCGGAGCTCGAGGTCCACTGGCTGCCGGGGATGATGAACAGCCAGCGGGTGTTCCAGGCCGAACGGCCGGCGAGGTTGGTGTTGAACCGGGTCTCGTCCCTCGCCTGGCCGAGCTCGATCTGCGCTTCCGAATCCCGCTGGCGCTTGATCTCGTTCAAGAAGTTGCCACTCGCCTGCGCCGCCGAGACCCAGGGGTTGTAGGCGCGCTTGGAGAAGTCGGCGATGGACGCCTTGGGCGGCAACGGCAGGAACTGGTCGACCACCGCCCAGGGCGTGATCAGCTCGTCCTCGATCCGCGGCTTGTTGGTGTTCTCGCGCAGCACCGATTCCCCGACGGGGAGCAGGTAGACGAACACGCTCCCGGACTCCGGGTCGGTTCCGAGCGCCGCATTGACGCCGTCGAGGCGGATGGCGTAGCTCCGGATCTTGGCGTTCCGCGTCAACGAGAAGTTGCTGTTGCCGAAGGGCAGCTCCGGACCGCGACCGAAGAAGTTGCGGCTGTCGATCTCGGTTGCGAAGGGGATGACGATGCCGGGTCCGTAGTCGCGCTCCACCGAGACTTGAGCCAGGTCTCTGACCTCGCCCAGGTCCTCGATGCGCTCGACGATCTGCGACTCGAGGAAGGCACGGAGCTTGAGGTCATCGTCCGGGAAGACCTGGCCCAGGCCGAGGAGGTTGCGCCGGAAGCTGAAGCTGCGCTCGCCGAGCGACTCGAGCGGTTTGTTGAACTTGCTCACCTGCCCGGCATCCTCGAGCCTGTTGAGCACGCCCTGCAGGCCCGTGGCGGATCCTGTCTCGCTGCCCAGGCGGCGCTCGCGGTAGATCCCCGCGAGCAGGTCCTCGCCGCTCGAGCGCGCATCGAACTCGTAGGCAAAGGCCCGCCCCGCCAGGACGACGTAGCGCGCGGAGATGTCGAAGAGGGCGCGGTAGTTCTTGAGGGCCGCATTGCGGAAGACGCGGAACGACAGGTCCTTCCAGCGCTCCTCGAGCTGATCGCCCTGCGTGCGAGCATCGAGCCGCTCCCTCTCCTCGAGGATCAATCTGCCGCGCGTGATGGATTGCTGCAGGCGGCCGAGGGCCTGGGTGGCGACCTCCCTGGCCACCGAGCGGTCCACAAGGAGTTGCGGGGATCGGCGAAGTTGCGCCTTGAGCTGGTTGGTTTCCACCTGGATCCGCACCTTGGTGTCGAGCTCCTGGAGCTCGATCTCCTTCCAGGCCTGGATCCGTGTGCGCTCGACCTCGACATCGAACTCGTTCTTCAGGTCGCCAGAGTCCTGGGAGAGATGCTGGCCGAGGTCATTGGTCAATTGGGCCAGGAGGGCCAGTCCCCCCGAAGGGCTGCCCACCAGGGCTCCGGCGAAGGCATTGAACATGCTGCCGAGGAAGGCGCCGGTCTTCTTGAGCTCTGCAAGCTCCTCGAGGCGTTCGGTCAGCTTGATCTGGTCGTCCCGTGCCTTGGTGATAATCTCGACGCGCTCGATCTGTACACTCTCTATCGTCAGGATCAGCGCGAGCTGGTCCTTGATTTGCTCGGCGAGATCCTCGATGGCCAGCTCGGCCTGCTCGAGGCGCAGCTTCGCGACGCGCAGCTCCGACATGGCGAGCTGCACCTGCCCCGGCGCCGCCCGCGGCCGCATGCCGCGTCTGGCCAGGGCTGCATCATCGTCGAGGAAGCGAACCAGGTCCGGGGCGGACTCGCTCTCGATGGCGTCATTGGTCGTCGGGTCGAGGTCGTTGTCGTCGCGATCATCCGGCGAGGACAGGCCGAAGATCTCGACGAGCTGCTGGTTCTGGTCGGCCCGGGTGTCCTCCAGCTTCTCCTTGAAGTCATTGAAGGTCTTGTCCGAGTCGCGCAGGCGTTGGCCGGCCTGGTTGGCGCTCTCGAAAGCCTTGCGGGCGTTGTCGAGGGCGCGCGATGCGGCGTCGAAGACCTGCTCGAAGTGCGAGCGGCCGCTCGTGGTGTCGAGCCCGGAAGCGTCGATGCCGAACGGCACCACGTTCTGCACGAGGCCCAGGGGGTCGAGGCCGGCGCCCGCGGTATCGAGTCGCTCCTGGAGGCCGCTCACCCACCCCGCGAGCTCATCGAGCTCGATGAGGTTGCCGCGGTGGACCAGCCGGGCATCATCGGTCGGCGTCCAGTGCGCCGCCGTGGCATAGTCGAAGTAGGCACCGATGGCGCCGCGGCGCGCCCACTCGCCCATGGACCAGGCCCGGTCGGGGTCCGGGTCGCTGAAGAGATTCTCCGCGCGCGGGTTGGCGGAGCTCTCGCGATAGTCGCGGCGGTAGAGCAGCTCGGCGACCTGCGCCGCGTTCCGCGCCCGGGCCGCTCCCGCCTCGGCGATGCGACGCACGGTCTCGAGGCCCAGGTCGGTGGTCGTCGCAATGGTGGCAACGTGGTGAAACTGGCTCTCGGGCAGGCCGTCTGGAATCTCCGTCAGGAGACGGATCCCCGCCTTGACGGCCGTCAGGTAGTGCCCGTACGCATCGCCGTGGCCTTGCGGGAACTTGCCGGCGGCAGCGTAGTTGTCGGTGGCGTTGTAGTTGGACTTGTAGGCCGGGCGGGCGCCGGCTGCGGCATTCGGCGGCAAGCGGTTGTAGATGGCAATGCCCCGCTTCTCTCCGGGGTTGCTGGGGTTGGGGATCTCGGGATAGTAAATGGACTCATCCACCCACTCGGCCGGCTCTCCCGGCAGCTCGCGGCCCCGTAGCAGCGCCAGCTCCTCGTCGAGGAGATCCTCGATGCCCGCGATGCCCCTGAAGGCGAACTCCTCGCTGATTCCGTCCGGCTGCATGCCGTCGAGCCCGATCGTCGGGTCGAGAGCGTCCGCGTGGGCCTCGTTGCCGAGCAGCATCTCGAAGCTGTGAAGCTCCCTGACCGCCGGGAAGGCGACCCTGGTAAAGAACTCTTCCGCCACCGCAGCGATGTTCAGCGCAGTGCCATCGGGGCAGCCGGCGAAGGCGACCAGCGCGCGCAAGAACTCGGCTGGCTGGGTGACGTCCTGGCTGGAGACCCGGCCCGTGCCTCGCTTCCAGGGCCGCCCGTACTGGGAGATCATGTCTCCGTAGCCGAGGGTCTCGCGCTCGGACGCGTTTGCGAACCGGGTGGTTCCCTTCTCGATCTCCCTGAGGAACGCGGCGTTGGTCAATCCACAGAGGAACACCTCGAGCTCGTCCGCGATGCCATTTTCGTCGACGTCGTGGAAGCGCACGCGCCAGTTACGCCCCTGGCCATCGAAGCCTCCGCTATATGAATTGCCGCAGATGTTGAGCCCGTCATCGGAGAGGGCGGCAATCGATGAGGCGGCAGGGATGCCTCCCCCAATGCTTGGTGTGAAAAAGACCTCGAGTTCGATTCCGTACGACTTGAGCAGGGCCTGGAGGTCCACGGGCCCTTTCCCGTCAACGTAGATTCCGGCAAAAAAATCGATGATCGTGATGCGGCCGTCGGCCGAAAGACCTTCTGGAATGCGCGCAATGGTACCGCCGAAAAAATCAGTCGTGTCAGTATCCAGGGTCACATATTGCGGGTTCGCAGTCTCCGTCCACAGGAAGGCGCCTCCCGGGGATCCGTTAAATCTACCGACGATGTGGCCGCCGGTGGCGGAAACAAACATGGGGGCCATGGTGACGGTGGCTTTCGAACGGCCGAGGTCCTGGAAGGTCGTGCCGTCGAGCAGGCGGTAAGCGTTGCCGCCTGTCGTCCTGCCGATGATGATCCTTCCGTCGGGGCTGACCGCCGTGGCGCTGGCGCTGCCGTTGATGAGGACCTGTCCACCCGCGGGCGTCCAGCGATAGCCCCGCGATGCCCCCGCGACGGTGGTCGTGCCCACCACCACGTCGCCCGCGCTCGAGATCGCTCCCGGAGGACCTGCCGCCACGACCACCGCCGTGAGCGTCGGGCTGCGCGACCAGCGGACGGACTCGAGCGTGCCGCCGCCCTTGGGTTGCCTCGTGCCAAGGATGAACATTCCATCAGCGCTGACGTGCGTGGCCTGGGTCTGGAACTGGCTTCCGAACGGTGCACCCAGAAGGACTATGCCCTCGCTGCTGTTCCAGATGAAGGCTTCCTGGACAAAGGAGGGATCGGTCTGGACTCCAACCACGTGCGTGCCGTCGGCAGAGATCCCGCGGGGCGAAGCGACTGCCTCGCCCGCAAATACATTTCCCTCGTTGAATACGGTGAATTCGGGACCGGCAGCCGGGAGCCGGCTTGTGGAGCCCACGCAGGCGAGAAGCAGGGCGGCCAGCCACGAGGAGCGAACCTGCGCCGCCTTCGACCGCCGTGTAGGTGACGATGAGATATTCATGGCCATTTTTCCTTTCACTGCCCAGCCGCGCCGCACGGAGAAGCCGAGCCGGCGGCGAGCCGGCGCAGGCGGAAGGGGCCTCGCAGGCGGATCGGCTCCTGCGTCAGGCCGACGATCTCGTCCTCGAAGACTCCGGTCACCACACCCACGGTGGCAACAGAGCTCTCGGCGCCCGGCGCGGGCTCTCCCCCTGGAAGAGTGGCGCCGAACTCGAGGCGGGACGTGCGAGCAATGTCGAAGCCGGTTCCATGCTCGGGGTGATAGCGATGCCGGTACGGATTGAGCGGGTGCTCGGGAGGCAAGGCCATCGTCCCCAGTAAAACCCCGCTCTCGCCGTCCTGGCCGACCGACCCCAGCAGCGCCACCGTCTCGTGGAACAGGGCTGCCTCGAGGCGATAGCTGATGGTCCGCCCGTCTCTCGCTGCCTCGACTTTCGTACAGGGAAGGAGCCGGGCCGGGCCGGCGACCGGCACCTCCAGGATGAGCGCGACTTCCAGCTCGGGCGCCGGCGCGAACCCACCCCCGTGGAAGCTGGGGCGCTCCACCTCGGTGATCGTGGCGTCGCCGATCCAGGTCCCCTGCAGGCTGGGCACGTCCAGCTCGGCAGGAACGATCACCCGGCCCTCCGCCGTCGAGAGCTCGATGATGGCCTGCTGGTCGGCGGCGGCCGACGCCGAGGTGCTGGGCCGCACGGCCCGGAAGGTCACGCGCACGGACGTCTGCGCCGGGGCGACCTCGATCGACACTCCGGCCCCGACGGCCGCGAAGGCGCCGTCCGCTCCCTGGAGCTCGAGCCAGTCGGTGTTGCCCTGGCCGCCCGCCGGGACCACCGCGGTGGCGCGCAGGTTGAGCAGCCTCGATTCCAGGCCGCCGCCGGCGCCTTCTCCGGTCCCATCGCCCACGTCGAGGACGACCTCGCCAACTGGAGTCTGGGCGTCGAAACGGAGGCCGCCGAGGCCGACGCCGAGACGCACGGGGTCGGGGTTCGGGATGTCACGGCCGGGGAAGAGCCAGTACGCGGCGCCGGGCCGAAGGGGAGTGCTGGCTGCCATCCGGCGATACGTCTGGCCCGCGAGCTCGAAGGCCTGGCCGATGTGCTCCTGGACCCCCGGGCGCGAGAAGTAGCTCGCGAAGCTCGGCGGGCGCGAGCGGTCGAAGCTGGGGCCGAAGAGCTGAAAGGCCCCGCCCCGCAAGGCCTGCCGGCCCGCTCGCACGGCGCCCCGGATCCGCAAGGTGCCTGCCGCCGGGGTCAAGAGCAGGTACGAGCCCGGCCCGCTCAAGCTGAAGAGCGCGCTCGTACCCGCCGGCTCGGCGAGTGCGTTGAGGAAGGCCGGAGCGTCACGATGGACGGCCAGCCAACGTCCTCCCCGGGGCTCTGCCGGCGACGGCAGCCACGTCCAGAGGCTCTCCCAGGCGATGGCGGCGAGCGCTTGCTGCGGATCCTTGACCACCGGCTCGACCGCGATGTGGATCAAGTTCCAGCCCGCGGCGAGGCTGTACGACTCCTCGAGCACGACATCAGCTCGCACGTCGAGCGCGCCGAGCGCGAGGAGGCCGCACGTCAAAACAGGGACCTTTCGTGGTTTCATATGGGTGAACCGGGGTGGAGGTTGGGGGGCTCGGGATCTCAGCCTGGTCAGGCGCAGCTGCTCGTCACGCAGCCCAGATCGCTCGGGCTGTCGTCGGTGCCGCAGCCGGGACCCGGCGGCGGCGGCGCGGGGCCGCCCAGGAACAGGAACCCGAGGATGTAGACCGCGTCCGAGATGTTCAGCACCCCGGTGCCGTCGCCGTCGCAGGCCTCGAGGCACGCCGGCGTCGCGGTGCCGAGGAACAGGTAGCCCAGCACGCTCACGGCATCGCTGATGTTGACGACGCGGTCGGGGCTGCAATCGCCCCGGATGTAGCGGAGGCCGCTCACCGCCGCCGTGGCATCGATCCGGGTCACGCTGCCGGCCTTCAGCGCACCGAGCGGTGCCCCGAGCTCGAGGGGCGAGCCGTTCAAGGTCAGGGCTGCCACCACATCGGCCTCCCGCGCCGCCAGACCGGTCGGGCCGGGCGCGCCGATGTTGGTCTCGAGAGGGATCCGGATCACGTACCAGTCGGCGCCGTCCGCCGACACGAAGATCCCCGGAGCCTGCAGGACCGCCGCCCCGCCGCGCTCGACCCTGGCCGAGAGCGCCCCGGTCTTGACCGGAGCGCCGTCCTTGGACTTGATCTGGCCGTAGATCGTGGCGTCCGGGAGCGGCAGCTCCGCGGCCACAGGCGCCAACGTAAGAGCCCCGAACACCAGACCGAGACAGCACTTGCGCAATGCGGACATGGAACCTCCTTGTCGTGGGACCGATGCCTTGGGACCTGGGCGGCTCGGGTCGGAGACCAGGCCGCCATTCACTTAACTGGACTCACCCTCCCTCAGGGGACAGGGTTTCTTGCAGCCCCCTGACGCTCACTTGGTTTGCTTGACCTGGACCTCCGTCTGCCCCGCCCACATGTCGTCGGAGTTCGCGGGGATCTCGTTCAAGCGGACGTTGAACTGGATCTTGTCCTGCCCTTCCCGGCGCTTGAAGTCCCCGAACCCGCCTTTGTAGGCCTGCTTGACGGTCCCGCCGCTGTCGTAGAACCCATTCAGGCGGAACTCTCCACCCTTCTCTGGAACGTTGGCCTCGATCTTGAGCACCCCGCGCGCATCGGTCCTGGCGGCGTAGCTGCCAGACCCGGTGTTGTTCTTGCTATCGATGCCCACCTGGAAGAAATGGTCCTTCACCAGCTTCCCGTCCGGGCCCTTGATCGTGAATTCCATCGTGACCCGGCGCCAGCCCGAGCGATAGGCATAGTTCGGGAGCTTCCCCAGACGGCCTCCCGTGGTGTCGAACTCCATGGTGCCGCCGCCGACAGACTTGGAGTACTCGATCGTACCTTGTGCCTTGGGAACGGGTTTGCTGCTCCAGGAGTATCCGGCCGCCGCGACCTCCGCCGCGCTCCGCGAGACGGTGCCCGGCACCGGCTTCTCCTCGAGCCCGTCCGGATCCGAGTACTTGAGCGGGTTATTGAGCACGTAGGAGTAAAGCCCGAGCTTTTGAGGGTTGGTGAGGAACGCCTCGAGCGCGTCGGATTCCACGGCCGCGGGGTCGCCGTAGAGCGGATCGACGCTGAGGAATCGCCCGATGGACGGGTTGTAGAAGCGCGCCCCGTGGTAGACGAGGCCGCTCTCGTCGTCCGTCTCCTTGTCCGTGAAGTCGTAGTCGATCGGCGTCGAGCTCTGAGCCGCGTGGCGGTGGCGGAGCTCGCCGAACGGGTAGTAGGCCAGCTCCTCCACCAGGGCGCCCGTACGGTCCGTGGTGACCGCCGAGGACCCGAGGTGGTCCCGGTGGTAGAAGAGGATCTCCTGGCTCTCTCGCGCCCCCGGCTCGAGGGTCGTGCCGGGAGGCGCGTCGATCCAGAAGGCGCGAGCCGAGGGCAGCGACGCGCCCAGGTCCTGGAGGAAGCTCGGCAGCGAGGGGTCCCTGAGGAGGAAGCGGCCGGCGTGCGGATCGTGGAGGTGGATGCGGCCGGCGGCGCTGAGGTGCGTCTCGGTCGACAAGGCCTCGAGGCGCGGCCAGGCGAGGAACGCGCTGCCGGAAGGAATCGCAGCGGGGACCCGGGAGGGCGCGTAGCGGCCCTGGATCACCGCCAGCCTGGCCGAAGGGGCGTGGACCCACAGGGGCTCCCCTGTCGGGACGGTGCGGCTCGAGGCGAGGCGCTCGTAGCTCCCGCTCCTCCAGGTGTAGGTATCGGCGTCGGCGCCGAAGACCTGGGCCAGCGTCTTCTGGGTCTCCACCGCGACCGTGAGGGCATTCCAGCCGCTCGCGAGGCGCAGGCGCTGGATGCGATCCCGCGCCGGGTCGATGGCGCCTTCGACCCTGGCAATCCGGACCTCGCCCGAGAAGACGTGCTTGACCGGCGTGCCGCCGGGCCGCTCCTCGAAGTGCTGGTTCACGTAGAGGGTCTCGTCGGTGCGGTCGCCCGTGGCGACGCTCTTCGCCACGCGGCGGTCGGAGTAGTCGTAGAGGTACTTCGCCGAGACGGCCCCCTTCTCGTAGCTCACGACCTGGTCCTTCGCGTCCCAGGTGAGCGTCGCGCCGTCGATCCGGGTCGTGTTGCCGTTGGCATCGTAGGAGAATGCGCGGCCGCTGGCCGTCACGGTCACGGCGTGCGGGCCCGGCGGGTCGCCGGGGCGGCGCCCGGACCGGCCGGAGCGCCCGCCGGCGTAGGTCATGGCTCCCAGGTGGACCCCGGCCCGGCTCAGGTGGCCAGCCTGGCCCGCGGGCGGGGTGGTCCTCGAGATGAGGTTGCCGATGGCGTCGTAGCCGTAGTCGATCTGGCCCAGGTTCGAGCCGAAGTCGTCCGAGTGCGCGTAGCGCGCCTGGGTCAAGCGGTGCAGGTCGTCGTAGGCGAAGACCTGCGTGTCGCGTCTCGGCGAGGCGCGCTCGACCGCCGTGAAGGGGCGGCGGTCCACGATGCGAGAGAGGTTCGAGGCAGGGTCGTAGGCGTACTCGTGGTCGATGAGGGCGTCGCCGGCGGAGCCTCTCGTGACGAGCGATCTGAGGCGATGGCGCTCGTCGTAGGTGAAGAGACTTGTGGCGCCGTTTCCGTAGTCGGCCCGAGCGATCTCGCCCGATGGGTGATAGTCGCAGTCCTCGACGAGGACTGCACCTCCTGGGCCGCCATCGATGCGCTCGGTGAAGCTTCCCTCGTTGTACGCGTAGCGCACGCGGTCGTTGTCGGGGTAAACCACCTCCCGGAGACGGTCCAGGGCGTCGTAGGCGAACTGCGTCCGGAAGCTGACCGTGAGGCCGCTCCGGGGCTCACGGATGCGCTTCAGGAGCCACGCCGTGTTGCCGCGGGCATCGTAGGAGAAGTGGGTCTCTCCCGAGGGGTCGATCACCGCCGCCAGCCGGCCCGGGGTGAACGTCGCCGTGCCCGTCTTCCCGTCGCCCAGGTCGATGTCGGTGCTGGGCGTATCGTAGAAGTACCTGGCCAGGGTCGAGCTCCCGCCCCCGCCGCCGCTCCGCGTCTCCAGGACGAGTCGATTGGCGAAGTCGTACTCCCGCTCGATCACCTGTCCCCTGGCATCCTCGGTGCGAAGGATGTTGTTGGCGTCGTCGTAGGCATGGGTCACGGAGCCGCGGTCCGGGTCCTGCATCGAGACCTGGCGCCGCAGCGAGTCGTGGACCATGGTCTTCCGGTTGTCCTGAGCATCCCGGATCTCGACGAGGTCCCCGAGCGCGCTCCAGCGATACGCCGTCACGTAGGACTCGGTGCCGTTCCGCTCCATGACTTCGACGACGCGCCCCAGCCCGTCGCGGCGGACGCTTCGTGGCGCTTCTCGGCCCGCCGTGTCGTTCTCGTCGAAGTGGTGCACGATGAGCGGCTCGTAGACGTTCCTGACGAAGCTGCCGTCGGGGTTGACTGTCCGGAGGGGCCTGGCCTTGGCGTCGTAGGAGTGCTGCTCGTGCGCCTCCGCCTCCGCGGGCTCCTCGTAGCCGGGCCCCGCGGTCTCGTAGGGGAGCCATCGCGAGCGCTCCAGCTTGCGGCTGTTGTAGCGGACCGCCTCGAGGTAGCGCCACTTGCCCCCTTCGGCTTCGGTCTTGGTCCCAAGACGGCGGCCATAGGCATCGAAGTACGCGAACGAGTCCAGGGTCCCGCCGCCGACCTCCTCGAGCGATCTCTCGACGACGTGGCTTACGGGATTCGCCAGGTGGTACTCGATGTCCTTCGCAGCGCCCTCCGGATGGACGAGACGCGTGATCCTTCCCAGCGCATCGTATTCGTAGGAGTGGTTCACCCCCGTGAATTCGGTAGCCCGGATGGTGACGCCGAGCCCGAGGTCGTACTC
>JACQVW010000648.1 GCA_016209535.1 Planctomycetota bacterium
CCCACAACCACCCCTCGGCCATCGAGCCCTACGGCGGCGCCGGCACGGGGATCGGGGGCGTCCTCCGGGACACGCTGGGGACGGGCCGCGGTGCCAAGCCCATCGTCAACACCGATGTCTTCTGCTTCGGCCCGCCCGACCTGCCCGCCGCGGAGGTCCCGCCGGGGGCCCTCCACCCGCTGCGCGTCTTGAGGGGCGTCGTCTCGGGCGTGCGCGACTACGGGAACCGCATGGGGATCCCCACGGCGAGCGGCGCCGTGTGCTTCGACCGGCGGTACGTGGGGAACCCGCTCGTCTTCTGCGGGTCCGTCGGGCTCATCCCCCGCTCGGCCATCGAGAAGCACGTCGAGCCCGGGGACAGGCTCTACGTGATCGGCGGGCGCACGGGCCGCGACGGGATCCACGGCGCGACGTTCTCGTCGGTGGAGCTCACGCAGGAGTCGGAGACCGTCTCGAGCGGCGCGGTCCAGATCGGGAACGCCATCACCGAGAAGAAGCTCCTCGACGTCCTCCTCGAGGCCCGCGACCGGGGCCTCTTCCGCGCCGTGACGGACTGCGGCGCCGGAGGCCTCTCGAGCGCCGTCGGCGAGATGGGCGCCTCGACGGGCGCCCGCGTCGCCCTGGAGCGCGTGCCGCTCAAGTACGAGGGCCTGAGCTACTGGGAGATCTGGGTCTCCGAGGCGCAGGAGCGCATGGTGCTCGCCGTGCCGCCCGAGCGGGGACCCGAGCTCGAGGCCCTCGCGGCGAGCGAGGACGTGGAGGCGACCGACTTGGGCGAGATCACGAGCACGGGGCGCCTCGAGCTCACCTACGAGGGCCACCCGGTCTGCGACCTCGACATGGGCTTCCTCCACGGCGGCCGGCCTCGCTGGAGGCGCCGCTCCGTGGCCGTGAGGCCGTCGCCGAGGCCCGTCGCGTGGAGGGACCCGGGGCCCCTCGGGAAGGCGCTGCACGCGGTCCTCGCCTCCCCCAACGTGGCGTCGAAGGAGTGGATCATCCGCCAGTACGACCACGAGGTGCAGGGGCGGAGCGTCCTCAAGCCCCTCCAGGGCGCCGCGGAGGACGGGCCCGGGGACGGCGTGGCCTTCGCGCCCCGCTTCGGGTCGCGGGTGGGGATCGTCATCGGCTGCGGCTTGAACCCCTGTTACGGGGACCTGGACCCCTACCGCATGGCGGTCAGCGCCGTGGACGAGGCGGTCCGGAACGTGGTGGCCGCGGGGGGCGACCCCGAGCGCACGGCGGTCCTCGACAACTTCGCCTGGGGCAACACGGACCGCCCCGAGACCCTGGGCGCCCTCGTCGAGGCGGCTCGCGGCTGCCACGACGCGGCCGTGGGTCTCGGGACGCCGTTCATCTCGGGCAAGGACAGCCTCCAGAACGAGTACCGGGCCGGCGGGACGGCGATCTCGATCCCGCCGACCCTCCTCGTCTCGTCGATCTCGGTCGTCGAGGACGTCCGGAGGCTCGTCTCCATGGACCTGAAGGAGCCCGGGAGCCGCCTCATCCTCGTCGGCGAGACGCGGGAGGAGCTCGGCGGGAGCCACCTCCTCCGGGTCCTCGAGATCGAGGGCGGCGACGTGCCGGGCTTGAGGCTGCCCGAGGCCGCGCGAGTTCACCGGGCGGTGCACCGGCTGATCCGCCAGGGCCTCGTCGCGAGCTGCCACGACCTCTCGGAGGGGGGGCTCGCCGTCGCCCTGGCCGAGATGGCCTTCGCGGGCGGCGTGGGCGCCGAGGTGCGCCTCGAGCGCGTGCCGCGCTCGGGCTTCGAGCTGGAGCCTCGCGACGCGGCGGTGCTCTTCAGCGAGTCCAACGCGCGCTACCTCCTCGAGGTGAGGCCCGGCGACGCCGGGCGGGCGCTCGCGCAGCTCGAGGGCCTGCCCGCGGCGGACATCGGCGAGACGGTGACGTACGGGATCCTCCGCGTGCTGGGCCTGGAAGGGAAGCCCGTCATCGCCGAGGCCCTGGAGGATTTGAAACGGAGCTGGCAGCGGACGCTGAGCTTCCGCTGAGATCCCCGAGAGACCCATGAGAGACCCATGAGAGACCCATGAGAGACCCATGAGAGACACGGTGCGCACGCTGGTGCTCCGGAGCGCCGGGACGAACTGCGACGAGGAGACCGCCCACGCCTTCGAGCTCGCGGGCAGCGACGTGGAGCGGGTGCACGTGGGGGCGTTCCTCCGCCGCGAGCGGAAGCTCGACGAGTTCGACATCCTGGCCTTCCCGGGCGGCTTCTCCTACGGCGACGACCTCGGGGCGGGGACGGTCCTCGCGAACCGCCTGCGCTCGCGCCTCGCCGGCGAGCTCGAGGAGCTCGTGGCCTCGGGGCGCCTCGTGATCGGGATCTGCAACGGTTTCCAGGTCCTCGTGCGGCTCGGGCTCCTGCCGGGCTGGGAGGGCGAGAAGGCCGCGAGCCTCGTCGAGAACGCCTCGGGGAAGTTCGAGGACCGCTGGGTCACCTTGAGGGTCGACTCGGAGGCCTGCCCGTTCCTCCGAGGCCCGCCCGAGGGGAGCGGCCGGCTCGGGAAGGGGAGGCTCATCCGGCTGCCCGTCGCCCACAAGGAGGGCCGCTTCCTCCTCCGCGACGCGGCGGCCCTCGAGCGGCTCAGGGCCCAGGGGCAGGTCGCGCTGACCTACGTCGATCCGGCGACCGAGGGGGCCGGCGCTCAGGGCCGCCCGGCGGGCTACCCCCGGAACCCGAACGGCTCCGTCGAGGGCGTCGCCGGCATCGCGAGCCCCGGCGGGAACGTCCTGGGCCTCATGCCGCACCCCGAGCGG
>JACQVW010000691.1 GCA_016209535.1 Planctomycetota bacterium
CTCTTTCCTGTTACCCGAATGGAGCCTGATCTGAACCATGCCCTACTTCGTACCTTGCGGGGCCGTCCCTGTGCAAAAAAAAACCCGTAACGGCCGTTACGGGAGGTGCGTCCCTCGAGAGAGCGGCCCGTCGGGCCGCGCGCGCTCCTGCGCTCACCCCCCGCGCCCGCGGTGGTGCCCGCGAGCGTGGCGGCGGTGGTGGGCGTGGTGGAGCTGGGCCTGCATGGGGCGTCTCACGTGAAGGAAAGGAGTGTACCACTCCCCTGCCGCGGGAGGCAATAGCGAGCCCGGGTTACCTCCGGTGCTCGTGAGGCATCCCGGCCGTGCGTCAGGCGACGGGCTCCAACCGCTCCCGATACTTCCGCGGTACGCTGCGGAACGCCTGCTCGTAGGTGGCCTCGAGCGGCACCCGCACGTAATCGTGCGCCCGAAGGAAGACGGGTTCCCCAGCCGCTGGATCGCCAAAGACAGCGGAGGTCCCGCGAGTAGCGTCCCTGGCCTCGCCACCCACACCAGGCGGGGCCCTATCGCCCCCCGGCCCCGCTCCCCGCCTTCGCATCCTGCCCGGCGGGCTCACCCGCGAACCGCCTCACGTTGGCCGCGATCAGCGGCCCCGGCTCCTCGAGGAGCTTCCCGAGCCCCTCGATGTGCCTCCGCAGGAGCTCGGGGTCCTGCTTTCGGACCTCCGCGAGCTCGGCAAGCTTCGCGCGGAGGGCGTCGATCTGCCGCGGCCACTCGGTCACCCAGCCGTCGAGGACCCACTTCCCGTCGACGAGGATCACGTCGGCCCGCTCCCGCGAGATCTCCATGCCCGCGGGGCCACGGCGCACGAAGGCGAGCCGCGCCCAGTCGCCCTTGTGGTCCTCGAGCTGGACGTCGATCCTCGAGAGCGATTCCTGGATATCCTGGGCCCTCGAGACCTCCGCGAAGAGGCCCCGGTCGAGCGCCGCGAGGAGCCCCTCCACGTCGCGGGAGCGCAGCGACTCGAGGCTCTCGAGCCCGAGCGCCGCGGGGAGGTCCTTGAGCTTCTCGGCCAAGAGGGCCGCCGACGGCGAGCTCACGCCCATCAGGGCCACGAGCGGCGAGGCCTTCTGGCCCGCCTTCCGGAGGACGTCCCGGAGGAGCGCGAGGTCCTCCTCGCCCACGAGCCCTCGGGCCTTCACCAGGAGGTCGTTCAGGTCCCCGTCGTAGGCCGGCGGCATGGCCGCGGCGTAGGCCCGCTCGAGGCTCCCTTCCTTCACGGCCTCGACCGCCGCCGCGAACTGAGCCCGCGCCTCCTCGCCGCGCCCACCCGTGCACCCCGAGCCGGCCGCGGCCGCGCAGAACGCGAGCGCTGCGGCCCGCGCTCCCCGCCAGAAGCTCCTCGGTCTCAATCCCTCGCCTCCCTTCCTGAGTCTGAGCGTGCCCAGAGCGATCAGAACGCCCGCACGGGCCCCTCCGCCTCGGCCGGCGCGGGCCTCTCGCCCGACCTCTCGGCCCTGCGGATGTCCCAGGCCGTCACCCACTCTTCCCGCGACTTCTTGAAGCCGAGCTCCTCGACGAGACGCTTCTCGAGGTCGGGCATGTGGCCCGCGCCGTAGAAGATCCCGAATCGCTTCTTCCCCGCCTCGATCCCGGCCCGTAGGACCTTCAGGGCTGCCTTGTTCCGCTCGACGACGATCACCGAGCCGCCCTCGGTGCCCTCCTCGAAGCCCGCGAGGATGCGCTCCATACCCTCGAGCTCGCGCGCAAAGATCAGCTTCAGGCGGCGCTTGGAGTCCTTCGAGGCGAAGGCCAGCACGATGTCGAGGCCGCTCGCCGGCTTGCGCCCGCTCGCGCCCTCCTCGAGGCCCTTCAGGAACGCCTTGAACATCAGGGTCAAGATGCTCTCCCCCTTCTCCCTCTGCATGCGGAAGAATGTCTCCGGGTCGAGGTCCGCGTGCACGAAGTTCTTCCGCGAGTAGTCGATGCCGTCGAGCTGGAACTCGAGGCCGAGCATGTCCTTGAGCCCCCGCTGGAAGGCGCTCAGGAGGTTGTCCGAGCGGCCCGCCTTGGCCGGATCGGCGTCCTTGGGCTTCACCATCTCGTAGAGGAGCTGGTCGTACCTCTCGAAGTCGCGCTGGAGGCGTCCGTAGTATGCCGCGTCAGCCACGTGGACGGCCGCGATGAGCGCCACCTCCGCGCCGTCGGGCCGCACGTAGGTCACGCTGTTCGTCTCGAGCCGCCCCTCGCCCTTCCCGGTCTCGACGAAGCGGAGGAAATCGGTGGGCGCTCCCGGCGAGGCTTCCGGTGCGGCCCGCTGCCCGGCCTCTTGCGCCGGGAGGCACGGCGCGCCGGACACGAGGGCCGCGACGGCGACGAACGCCAGCACGGGAAGCGCGGAGCGTAGCCGACGCGAGCCGCCCCGCCCGTTCATGCGCGGTTCCTCCGGCGCAGCAGGTTCAAGGCCGAGCCGGCCTTGAAGTACTCGACCTGCTCCGCGTTGAAGGTGTGCTTGAGCTCGACGCGCTCCTCCGTGCCGTCGGCGTGCCGGACCACCATCGCCACGGGCTTCCCCGGCGCGAGCCCCGCGAGCCCGACGAGGGAGACGCGGTCGTCTTCCCGGATCCGGTCGTAGTCCGCCGGATCGGCGAACGTGAGGGGCAAGAGCCCCTGCTTTTTGAGGTTCGTCTCGTGGATCCTGGCGAAGGACCGCACGATGATCGCCCGGCCGTTCATGAAGCGCGGCTCCATGGCGGCGTGCTCGCGGCTCGAGCCCTCGCCGTAGTTGACGTCCCCCACGGCGACCCAGGCGATCCCCGCCCGCTTGCAGCGCTTCGCGATCTCGGGGTACGGCACGGGCCGCTCGCCCGAGAGCACATCCTTCCCGGCGCCGCGCTCGCCCGTGAAGGCGTCGATGGCGCCCAGGAAAAGGTTGTCCGAGATCCTCTCGAGGTGCCCGCGGTAGCGCAGCCAGGCGCCCGCCGGCGAGATGTGGTCCGTCGTGCACTTGCCCTTGGCCTTCAGGAGGACCGGCATGTCGAGGAGGTCCTTCCCGTCCCACGGCGCGAAGGGCTCGAGGATCTGGAGGCGGTCGCTCGACGGCCGCACGGCGACCGTCACGGCGCTCGGGTCGTGCGCCGGAGCCAGGTAACCGCCTCGCGCCTCGGCGAAGCCCCGCTCGGGCAGCTCGGGGGCCGCGGGCGGGTCGAGCCTCACCCTCGAGCCATCGGGCGCCTCGAGCGTGTCCGTGAGCGGGTTGAAGCTCAGGGAGCCCGCGAGCGCCAGGGCCGTCACGACCTCGGGGCTTCCGATGAAGGCCATCGTCTCGGGGTTCTCGTCGTTTCGGCCGGGGAAGTTCCGGTTGTACGACGTGAGGATCGTGTTGGGCTCCCCCTTCTTCACGTCGTCGCGCTTCCACTGGCCGATGCAGGGACCGCAGGCGTTCGCCAGGACCTTCGCGCCGATCCTCTCGAGCTCGCCCATCTGCCCGTCGCGCCGGATCGTCTCGAAGATCTGGTCCGAGCCCGGCGTGACCATGAGCGGCGAGCGCGCCCTGAGGCCCCGGCGTGCCGCCTGGGCCGCGACGCGGGCGGCGCGGCCGATGTCCTCGTAGGACGAGTTCGTGCAGGAGCCGATGAGGGCGACCCGGATCGAGTCCTGGTAGCCCTTCGCCTTCACATCGGCGGCCATTTGCCCGATGGGCCGCGCGAGGTCCGGAGTGTGGGGCCCGACGATGTGAGGCTCGAGCCTGGAGAGGTCGATCTCGACGAGCTGGTCGAAGAACCGCTCGGGGCTCCGCTCGACCTCGGGGTCGGGCGCGAGGTGCGCGCGGTGCGCCTCGGCCAGGCGGGCCGCGTCTCCCCGGCGGGTGGCCCGCAGGTAGGTCGCCGTCCGCTCGTCGTAGGGGAAGACGGAGGTCGTCGCGCCGAGCTCGGCGCCCATGTTCGTGACCGTGGCGCGGCCCGTGGCCGAGATGGACCGCACGCCGGGCCCGAAGTACTCGAGGATCGCGTTCGTGCCCCCCTTCGTGGTCAAGATCCCGCAGACCTTGAGGATCACGTCCTTGGGCGAGGCCCAGCCGTTGAGGGAGCCCGTGAGGCGAACTCCGATCAGCTTCGGGCACTGCACCTCCCAGGGGTCGCCGACCATCACGTCCACGGCGTCGGCGCCCCCCACCCCCACGGCGAGCATGCCGAGGCCCCCCGCGTTGGGCGTGTGGGAGTCCGTGCCGATCATGAGGCCGCCCGGGAACGCATAGCTCTCGAGGACCACCTGGTGGATGATCCCCGCGCCGGGCTTCCAGAAACCCATGCCGTACCGCGCGGCCGAGGTCCTCAGGAACTCGTAGACCTCGTCGTTCTCCCGGAGCGCGTCCGTCATGTCCGCGCTCGCCCCGAGCCGGGCCCGGATCAGGTGGTCGCAGTGGACCGTGGTCGGCACCGCCGTCGTCTTGCGACCCGCGAGCATGAACTGGAGGATCGCCATCTGTGCCGTCGCGTCCTGCATGGCCACGCGGTCGGGCCGGAGGAGCAGGTAGCTCTTCTGGCGCTCGAAGGCCTGGCCCTCGGGGTCATCGAGGTGGGCGAAGAGGATCTTCTCGGCGAGGGTCAGCGGCCGCCCCAGGCGCCGCCGGCCGAGGGCGGCGCGGGTCTCCAGGGTGCCGTACAGCTTCTCGATCAGGGCGATGTCGGGGCTTGGAGCGCTCAGGGCCTCCTCCTTTCGGGGCAAAGAAACCCTGTATTCTAATCGGCGCGCGGGGCCAAGAACAGGACCGGGGCCGTCGCACCCTTGCCGCCGCGCCCTCGCGGGCCTCCCGCTCACTTCGCGGGCCCCGTGAGCTCCTTCAGCTTCGCGTAGAACGCCGGGTCGTCGGCCGCGCCCCCGAACGTGAAGGGGTGCCTCTGGTTCACCTTGACGTTGAGGTAGCCGTACGAGGCCAGGGCGTTGACGGTCGCCTCCAGGGCGCCCGCGCCCTCCTGGCCCGTCCGTCCGTCCGCGTTGCACACGATGGCCTTCGAGACCTTGTCGGCCGAGACGATCCGCTCGAGGATCTCCTCGACCGGCACGCTCGTGACGTGGATGAGGACGAAGTCGGCCTCGCTCAGCACCGCGGGGTCGACGCGGCCCCCTCCGCCGCCGCTCGCCGAGACCAGGAGACCCGGAGCGGCCTGCTTCGCGAGCCGGATGAGCTGTCTCATGGCGTTCCCCTCGCGGATCGCGGCGTGGTCGTAGCCCTTCTGCGGGTGCTCGTCGGCCACCTCCAGGAGGACGTTCCTGTAGCCGCGCTCCGCGACCCACCCGGCGGCGGCCGCGACGGCCTTCCGCACGGCCGCGGCATCGGCGAGGACCTGGTCCTGCTCGTGGTGGAGGAGGCAGAGGATCACGGCGGCTCCGGCCCGGTCGCAGGCCTCGATGACGCGCGCGACGCGCGCCATGTAGCCGCCGCGCAGGGATCCGTCGCGCTCGAAGGCCGAGCAGCCCGCACCGGCGTATCCGGGCGAGGCCCCCTGGAGCCCCACGGTGAAGGCCCGCACGCCGCACGCGACATACTCCGGGACCTTCGCGACGAACGCCGCCGTGTTCACTTCCGGGTCGAACCCCTTGGGGCACGTCTCGGGGTTCCCGTCCTCGAAGACCGCGTTGAGCATGCTCGCGTTGAGGAGGAGCCCCTGGGCGCGGCTGCCCGGGTAGGTGGGCTTGCCGTTGAAGCGCCACGTCCCGTCCTTCAGGGTGACGGCCGTCACGGGCTCGTAAGCCTGCGCGGGGAGGCTCGCGGCGGCGATGGCCAAGCCGCAGAAGAGCAGGAGACAGAAGGCCAAGGGGCAGAGGGCCAGGCCGCGGGGCGCGCCCCGGACGGTGCTATGCATGCTGTGCTACTCCGGTACTCCGGTACTCCGGTACTCCGGTACTCCATTGGAAGCTGCGGCGTGCGGCCGCGACTCGAGCTGACCAACTCTATCGGCGCCCCGAGGGGGGTTCAAGCGCGCTCGCGGCCGGATCCCGCGCGCCGGCGCCCCC
>JACQVW010000692.1 GCA_016209535.1 Planctomycetota bacterium
AGGCGAGATGGTGCGAAAAGGCGTGACCGACGTTCGGGAGCAGCCTGCCTATTCAGTTGCCGAGGCGGCAGCGTATCTCCACATCCCCAAGGCGACCCTCCGCTCCTGGCTCCTCGGGACGACGTACGGCAAGGGGCTCAAGAAGCGCGACTTCTCTCCCGTCATCCGCCCGGCGCAGACAGAAGGGCAAGTCCTCCTGTCCTTCTTCAATCTCGTAGAGGCGCACGTCCTGAGCGCCATCCGCAGAACGCACAAGATTCCCCTCCAACAAGTCCGGCCCATTGTCGAACGGCTGCGGAAGAAGTCCGGCAGCCCACGCCCGCTCGCCACCGAACGGCTGTCGGCGATTGGGAAGGAACTCTTCCGAGATGCCCCCGGCGAGGAACTGGTATCCCTCACCCACGAGGACCAGCGGGCTATGCGATTGATCCTCGACGCCTACATCCAGAGGATCGATCGCGACGACCATTACTTGCCAGTCAAGCTCTACCCCTTCGCAAAGGTGAATGGCTACACGGTTACGGACGATCGGCGAGCCGTCGTCATCAATCCGCGCGTTGCCTACGGCAAGCCCGTCTTGGTCGGCACCGCCATCCGAGCGGATGTCCTTCGCGAGCGATGGGACGCAGGCGAAGACATCGCCGAAATTGCAGAGGACTATGGGCGGAACCAAGCGGAGGTCGAAGCAGCGCTCCGATTCATCACCGCTTCCCCGGCGGCTTGAGTCCACAACATTCCTGCTCGATCGGTCCTTCGGCGCCCTGAAACTCCGCACGGCCCTTCAAGCGGCGGGGGCTCGCGTAGAAGTCCATCAGGACCACTTCCCCGCCAAAGAGGATGACGATGCCGACTGGATTCGGACCGCTGGGCAACGGGGCTGGATCATCCTGACGCGAGACGAGGCGATCCTTCACCGCCCCCAGGAGCGCCACGCCATTCTCTCCGCCGGAGCACGGATCTTCATCCCCGACAAGCGGAAAGGAACTGCCGACGACTGGGCTTTGTGCTACGTCGCCGGCCTCCAGAAGATGCTGAGCTTTCTCGACCGCTTCAATGAGCCGTTCCTCGCGCGAGTCAGCGTCAAGCCGGGCGGCCATACACCGAAAGCACGCGTTAGCATGGTGAAAAACCGTGAGCAGCTTGAGGGCCTTCAGACCCGCGCTGGATGGCCAGTGCCGCCGCGCTCTGAGTTGGTTGCGCGCGACTCGACGGTCCCGCCCGCACCGCTTGATACTTGCGAGCCACCAGCATCGTAGGCGACGGACGGCAGCGCCCGCGCCAGCACGCTCAAAACTCCGTGCCTTCGTGCGCTCGGCCGCGACGGATCGAGCGTGAGGGCCAGAGTCAGCGCGGCACGTGACGGCCTCTCGTGCTGTTTCTCGCGCATGGCCGCGACCTGCGACCACGCCGCGCCCTGGAGGAACGGGTAGCGCTCGGCGGCGGCGACGTGGGACTCGGCGTCGTGGATCGTCTGTAGCGGGATTCCAGTTCGTTCCGCAGCCGTAGCCAAGGAAGCTCTGCCTTTTGTCGGGCGCCCTCCCTTGTTGGTGGTTTTTCCGGACTCCGGAAAAACCTCCTCCGCTTCAGCCGCCGCCTCCTTCGCCGCCTCGGCCCGCGCAGCCGTAGCCTTTGCCCGCTCGAACGCCGTGAGGTCCTTCCGCCGGAGGTTCTCCTCCAGCTCGATCTCCTGGCGCTCGGAGTCGGACAGGGTGCCGTAGAGACGTACCTCGACCCGCCGCATGCCGAGCGACTTGCAGGCCGCGAGGCGGCGAAACCGGGGGTGTACGGGTCGAGCCGACCCGCGATCGTCGCTCCTGGGGCAACGTCGCGCGCCGTTTCTGGCAGTCGAGCCCAGAAACGGCGTCAGACGTCGGAATCCGGCTCCGCGACGTGCGAGCGGTGCGCCACCGGCCCCACCTCGCCGCCCTCGGCCTCGAGCCCCAGCCTGCGCAGCTCGACAGGCCTCGCGTGCGCCCCCCCGTGACGGCGGTCCCGCTCCTCGAGCACGAGCGCCGCACGGCGCAACGCGATCGCCCACGCCTCGGGGTCGCGGACACGACGGAAGAGCGAGGCGATCTCGGCCGCCCGCTCTTCGATCCGCCGCATGGGACGCTCGTCAATGGTTCGCACGGTCCACCTCCTCCCGCCGCCTCAGACCAGATTGCCGCCGCCGCTCCTCGGCCTCGAGGACTTCGAGCCGCTCGAGCGCCCGGCGCGCCGCGGCAAGGTACTCTTCGATCCACGGACGCTCACCGAACCGGCCCGCGCGCGCCGCCGCCGCGAGACGGCGCGCGAGATCCTGGACGCGAAGCCGCGCGACCGCGATCTGCCGAGCGAGGGACGGAAGAGGCGTCACGGCGGGCACGGCGCCACCTCGTGATCCGCAAGGCCCCGACAGAACTCCGTCCGCGCAAAGCCCTCCTCGAGCAAGCGCGCATGCGCCTCGAGAGCCGCGCCCACGTCGGCTCCCGCCCGCAGGCCGGGGTGACGGCAAAAAGCGTACAGGTGCGCCAGCTCATGGAACGCGACGCACGCGGCCCGCCGAGGCGACAGGTCCGCCGCCACGCGGATCGCCCCGGGGTGCTGCGGGAGAGCCAGTCCGTCGAGATCCTTCTCGTGCGCGAAGACCTCGGGCGCCGGCTCGCGCCCTTCGCGATCCACCCGCGGCGCGAGAGCCTCGAGCGTCGAGGGGAACCGCTCGCGGAGGAACCACTCGACGGCGACGTCGGCGTAGCCGAGGTCCTCGACCGCCTCGGCGAAGAGCCGCAGGGCGCCGGCCACGGCCGCACGCACGGCCCGCGGGACGTGCCGCGGATCCACGCGGCGGTAGAC
>JACQVW010000661.1 GCA_016209535.1 Planctomycetota bacterium
CCGGGTACCTCAGAGCGGATGAGCGCCTCCGGAGGGACGAAGCTGGCCGCGAGCACTGGAGGCTGAGCGTCCCCAACAGGGAGGTGTCCACCGTCTACCGCCGCCTATTCCTCGAGTGGCTCAACACCGGCCTGGGCGGCGAGACGCGCCAGGTCGCGCTCTGTCGGGCCATCCTTGCGGGCGACGCGCCCGCCGTGGAGGAGCACCTCGGCACTCTCCTCGAGCGCACGCTCTCCTACCACGATACGGCCGGCCGCGCCAAGGAGGTCGTCTACCACGCTTTCGTCGCGGGGCTGCTCGTGGCCCTCGACTCGACGCACCAGGTGCGTTCCAACCGAGAGTCGGGACTCTGGCGCTGCGACGTGCTGATCGCGCCCAGGCGGCCCGGCCGTCCCGGCGTCGTGCTGGAGCTCAAGGTCCTCAAGTCGCGGGAGACGGCCAAGCGCGCCCTCGCGGCGGCGCTCGAGCAGGTGCGCCGGAAGAAGTACGCCGCCGAGCTTCGCGCGGCCGGTGCCAAGCCCGTCGTCGAGCTGGCCGCCGTGTTCGACCGGAAGAGCGTGCGGGTCGCGCGGGGCGTGTGAGAGCAAGGGGCGGCGTGGCGAGCGATCCAAGGCGCCGGCGCCTGCCTGCTGGCGTGGCGGCCATCTATCCCCTCGACAAGCGTCCCGATCCCGCCGACAATCCGGCTCGAAGTCCACACCTCGCAGACGGAGGAGCCATGCCGCACAGGATCGGATTCATCGGGATGGGAATCATGGGCCGTCCCATGGCGCGGAACCTGCTCCGGGCCGGCCACTCGGTCACGGTCTACAACCGCACCACGAGCCGGGCGCGCGAGCTCGAGGCTGACGGGGCCCGGGTCGCCTCGTCGCCCAGGGACTGCGCTCGCGGGAACGAGATCGTCATCGACATCGTGACGGACTCGCCCGACGTGGAAGCGGTCCTCTTCGGGCCCCAGGGGGCCGCCGAGGGGGCCGAGAAGTGCTCGGTCTTCATCGACATGAGCACCATCTCCCCCGACGTGACGCGGGGCATTCACGCGCGGCTCAAGGAGCGGGGCATCGATTTCCTCGACGCGCCCGTCTCGGGGGGCGACATTGGCGCCCAGAAGGGAACGCTGACCATCATGGTGGGCGGCGAAGAGGCCGTCTTCGAGCGCGTGAAGGGCGTCCTCGAGCCCATGGGGAAGCGGATCACCTACATGGGCCCCTCCGGCTCGGGGCAGATCACGAAGGCCTGCAACCAGGTCCTGTGCGCCATCAACCTGCTCGGCGTTTGCGAGGCTCTGGCCCTCGCCCAGCGCTCGGGCATCGATCTCGAGCGGATGCACCAGGTGGTGACGGGCGGCGCGGGGAGCTCCTGGTCCCTCGAGAACCTTGGGAAGCGGATCATCCAGGGCGACTTCAACCCGGGCTTCATGGTGAGGCTCATCCAGAAGGACCTCAAGATCGTGCTCAACGCGGCGAGGACCCTCGGCCTCCCGCTTGCGGGCACGGCGCTCTCCCACCAGTACTTCCGGTCCAACGAGGCCCACGGCGAGGGGGACCTGGGCACCCAGGCCATGTACAAGGTGGTGGAGCGGCTGGGCAACTTCTGCGGCGGGTCGCGCTGATGCGGCAGCACCTCACACGCCCACCCGCCATTGGCCTTGGCGTCGCCGCCGCCCTCGCGCTCGGCATCGCCTGCGGCCTCGAGGGCGTTGCTCGGCTCGACGATGGGTCCGAGAAGCCCGGGAAGCTCGAGAAGCCCGGGAAGCCCGAGCGGAAGCCGAACCGCCTCGCCCGCGAGAAGAGCCCGTACCTCCTCCAGCACGCGCACAACCCGGTCGACTGGTTCCCCTGGGGCCCCGAGGCCTTCGAGAAGGCGAGGCGGGAAGGGAAGCCCGTCTTCCTCTCGATCGGCTACTCGACCTGCCACTGGTGCCATGTCATGGAGCGCGAGAGCTTCGAGGACGAGAGGATCGCGGTCTACCTGAACGAGCGCTTCGTCGCGATCAAGGTGGACCGCGAGGAGCGGCCCGACGTCGATGCGGTGTACATGGCGGCTTGCCAGGCCCAGACGGGGAGCGGCGGCTGGCCCCTCTCGGCCTTCCTCACGCCCGAGGGGAAGCCCTTCTTCACGGGGACCTACTTCCCGCCCGAGGACGACCCGCGCCGCGGCCCCGGCTTCCTGTCGATCCTCGGGCGGGTCGCCGACGCCTGGAAGGAGGACCGCGCGAGGCTCGAGGAGGGCGCCGAGGCGCTCGCGAGGCACCTGCGGGCGCAGGCCGAGGCCTTGAAGGCGGGCTTGCCCTTGAAGGGGGCCGTCCTGCGGGCCGGCTTCGAGGCCTTCCGCGACTCCCACGACGACGCCCGCGGTGGCTTCGGCGGGCCGCCCCGCTTCGCCCCCAAGTTCCCGCGGACCGTCGCCCTCGACTTCCTCATGGCCTACGCCTCGACCAAGGCCGCCCGCGAGGACGGGACGGCCGCGGTTGCGGAGCGGATGGTCCAGGGCACCCTCGACGCGATGCTGCGCGGCGGGATCCGGGACCACCTCGCCGGCGGCTTCCACCGCTACTCCACCGACCGCCGGTGGCTCGTCCCGCATTTCGAGAAGATGCTCTACGACCAGGCCTTGATCGCGAGGACCCTGGCGCACGCCTGGCGCCGCACGCGGAAGGAGCCTTACCGCGCCGCGGCTCGCGAGACCCTAGACTACGTCCTCGCGCGGCTCGCGGGGCCCGAGGGCGAGCTTTACTCGGCCGAGGACGCCGACACGGAGGGCGCCGAGGGGAAGACGTACGTCTGGCGCCGCACGGAGGTCCTCGATCTCCTCGGCAAGGACCGCGGCGAGCGTTTCGCCGAGCTCTACGG
>JACQVW010000662.1 GCA_016209535.1 Planctomycetota bacterium
ACCCTCGGCTGCGCCCGCTGCCACGACCACAAGTACGACCCCGTCCCCACGCGCGACTACTACCGCATGCTCTCGGCCTTCACCACCACCGTGCGGAGCGAGATGGAGATCGACAGGGACCCCCGAGGCACCCGCGAGGCCCTCGCGCGCTTCGAGGCGGAGCACGCGCCCCTCGCGAAGGCCCTCGATGACTTCGAGCGGACCGAGCTGCCGAGTCGCGCGGCGCGCTGGCTCGAAGGCGAGCTCGAGCGGCCCGACGGCGCCGGCTCGGCCCCTTGCTGGCGGATCCTGGAGATCGCGAGCGCGACGTCCGAGGGCGGCGCGACGTTCGCGGACCTCGACGACGGCTCCTTCCTCGCCGGCGGGAAGAACCCGGACCGCGACGCGCACGTGCTCGAGGCCCGGACGAGGGCCGCCGGCATCGCCGCGGTCCGGCTCGAGGCGCTCTCGCACCCGAGCCTCATCAAGGGCGGCCCCGGCCGCGCGTCGAACGGAAACTTCGCCCTCACGGACCTCCGCGTGACGGCGGCGCCGCTCTCGGGCGGCGAGGCGGCGACGGTGAAGCTCCGGAGCCCCCGCGCGACCTTCGAGCAGAAGGGCCTCCCCGTGGATGCCGCCATCGACGCCGACGGCGGCACCGCCTGGGCCGTGGACCCGGAATTCGGCAAGGACCACGCGGCCCTCTTCGACCTCGAGGGCCCCGCCGGCCACCCTGGCGGCACGCTCCTGACCTTCACCTTGAAGTTCGAGAACAACGTGGGCCACGGGATCGCCCGGCCGCGCCTCTCGGTGTGGACCGCGCCTGGCCCGGCCCCGCTCGACGGGCCGGCGATGCCGGACCGCGTCGCCGCGGCCTTCGAGCGGGCCCGGTCGACCGGCGAGCGGCCGGCGGGCGAGGACTGGACGGCGATCGTCAAGTGGTACGGGCGCCTCGACCCCGACGGACGCGCCCTCCGCTCGCGCGTGGAGGAGCACCTGAAGTCGAGGCCCGGACCTCGGTCGCAGAAGGTCCTGCTGTGCAGCGAGGGCGTGCAGGCCATCCGCCTCCACACGCAAGGCGATGACTTCTTCCCCGAGACGTACTTCCTCAGGCGCGGCGACCCCGCGCAGAAGGAGGGCGTTGCGTCGCCGGGCTTCCTCCAGGTGCTCACCTCGGCGCCCGAGACGCGCTGGCAGCAGAAGCCGCCCCCGGGCTCACGCACCTCGTGGCGCCGCCGCGCGCTGGCGGCATGGCTCACCGACGTCGAGCACGGCGCGGGGCGTCTCCTCGCCCGCGTCATCTCGAACCGCCTCTGGGCCCACCACATGGGCCGCGGGATCGTCGCCACGCCGAGCGACTTCGGCGCCCAGGGCGAACGCCCGAGCCACCCCGAGCTCCTCGACTGGCTCTCCCGCGAGCTCATCCGCGGCGGCTGGAGCACGAAGCGCATCCACCGGCTCATCGTCACGAGCGCCGCGTACCAGCAGTCGGCCGCGACGGACGCCACGAAGGCGCCGGCGGACCCCGACGGCCGCCTCTTCTCGAGGCGCGTCCCCCGCAGGCTCGAGGCCGAGGCGATCCGCGACGCGATCCTCGCCGCGAGCGGCCTCCTCGACCTCGCCATGTTCGGTCCCGGGACCCTCGATCCCGCGCAGTGCCGGCGCAGCATCTACTTCACCGTGAAGCGGAGCCGCCTCACCCCCGAGATGACCCTCTTCGACGCCCCCGACGCCCTTCAGGGGATCGGGGAGCGGCCCGCGACCATCGTGGCGCCCCAGGCCCTCTTCCTCCTCAACGGCCCCCTCGTGCGCGAGGCGGCCCGGAGCCTCGCGCGGCGCCTCGTCCCGGCCCCGGCCGAGGCCGCCGCCAGGGCGGCGTGGGCCCTGGCGCTCGGGCGCGAGCCGTCGAGCGAGGAGCTGCTCGATGCGGTCTCCTTCGTCCGGGAGCAGGTCGCGGCGTGCGGCGCCGAGGGGGAACCCCAGGGCCAGGCGCTCGAGACGGCCCTCGCGGACCTCTGCCAGGTCCTCTTCGGCCTCAACGAGCTCGTCTACGTGGATTGACGGCACACCCATGAGCCCCATCGAGCCCATCGTCGCGACGCCTTCACCGCTCCACGGGTCCCGCCGGCAGTTCCTCGCCCGGGCGGGCTCGGGCTTCGGGCTCGTCGCGCTCTCCGGGATCCTGGCGAAGCAGGGGCTCCTCGCCGGCGAGCCCGAGAGCGCGGGAAGGCGCACCGCCGCGATCGCTCCGTCCTCGGCTCCGTCCTCGGCTCCCTCCTCGGCCTCGAACGCCCTCGCGCCGCGGCCGCCGCACCGCCCCGCGAGGGCGAAGGCCGTGATCTGGCTCTTCATGAACGGCGGCCCGAGCCAGGTGGACACCTGGGACCCCAAGCCGGCCCTCGAGAGGCACCACGGGCAGGAGCTCCAGGGCTTCGACCGGGACACGGGCTTCTTCACGGACCAGGTGGGGCCGCTCATGAGGTCGCCCTTCCGCTTCGAGCGGCACGGCCGGTGCGGCGCGTGGGTCTCCGAGATCTTCCCGTGCATGGCCCGGCACGTGGACGACATGGCATTCATCTACTCGTGCTTCACCACGACCAACAACCACTCGCCGGCCCTCTTCCAGATCAACACGGGCATGAGCCGCATGGGCTTCCCGAGCGTGGGCGCCTGGGTCACCTACGGCCTCGGGACGGAGAACGAGAGCGTGCCGGGGTTCGTCGTCATGTACGACACGCTCGGCCGCGGGCTCCCGAAGGGCTACGCGCAGAACTGGGGCGCCGGGTTCCTCCCCGGCGCCTTCCAGGGCACGGCCCTGAACGCCCAGGGCGCGCCCATCGACAACCTCGTGCGGCCCGCAGGGCTCACCGGGGCGCGCCAGGCCGCGCAGCTCGGCCTGCTCCGCCGCCTCAACCTCCGCCACCGCGAGGCCCTTCCCTTCGACGCCGAGCTCGCGGCGCGCATCGAGAGCTTCGAGCTCGCCTACCGCCTCCAGATCGCGGCGCCTGAGGCCCTCGACGTGGACCGCGAGCCCGAGCACGTGAAGCGCCTCTACGGCCTCGACGACAAGCGCTGCGCCCACTTCGCGCGGCAGCTCATCACGGCGCGGAGGCTCGTCGAGCGGGGCGTGCGGTTCGTCCAGGTCTACTCGGGCGGCACCGAGAACGAGAAGAGCTGGGACGGCCACACGAACATCAAGGAGAACCACACGCAGTTCGCGGGCGAGACGGACAGGCCCCTAGCGGGCCTCCTCGCGGACTTGAAGGCCCGGGGGCTGCTCGATTCGACCCTCGTCGTCTGGAACGGCGAGTTCGGGCGCCTGCCCCTGGTCCAGAAGGGCGGCACGGGCCGCGACCACAACCCTCACGCCTTCACGACGTGGATGGCGGGCGGCGGCGTGAGGGGCGGCACGCTCCACGGCGCGACGGACGAGCTGGGGCACAGGGCCGTCGAGGACCGCGTGAGCGTGAACGACCTGCACGCGACGGTCCTCGCCCTCCTCGGCCTCGACCACAAGCGCCTCACCTACCGCTTCAACGGCCGCGACTTCCGCCTCACCGACGTGGCGGGGGAGGTGGTGCGCGAGATCCTGGTGTGAGGTCCTGGCTTGAGGTTCGTCCACCCCAACTCGATGTCGCAGAATGCGACTTCGAGACGCGGGACGCCTCCAGGGTGAGCCGGAGCATGAGGGCCTGCTCCCCCTTGACGCCGCAGGTGCTATGGTGTCACATAGCACCATAGCTCCATGCTCTTCCGCGTCAACCCCTCCGACAGCGCCCCCATCTACCGGCAGATCGTGCGCCAGGTGCGCGACGCCGTGGCGTCGGGGAAGCTCCGGCGCGGGGACAAGCTGCCGTCGCACCGCGAGCTCGCCCGGGAGCTCGTCATCAACCACCTCACGGTGAAGCAGGCCTACGACGCCCTCGAGGGGGAAGGGCTGATCCGGACCGAGCGCGGCGTGGGGACCTTCGCGGCCCGCGACGGGTCCGGGAACCTGCGCGCCGCGGGCCTCACGGATCTGCGCGTGGCCGTGAGGGAGCTGGTCGTCCACGCGCGGCTCCTCGGCGTGCCGCGCGCCGAGCTCCTGCGCCTCGTGCGCGAGGCCTGGTCGCCCGAGCCCGCATCGGCAGGGAGGGAGCGATGACGGGAACGACGCAACCGATGGGCGCGGCCCCCGCCGCCAGCTTCCGGGACGTCACGCGCCGCTTCGGCAGGGTCGAGGCGCTCCGCGGCGTGACGCTCGATGTGCCCCTCGGCTGCGTCTTCGGCCTCGTGGGCCGGAACGGCGCCGGGAAGAGCACCCTCCTCCGCATGGTCCCCGCGCTCCTCCACCCGACCACGGGCACGGTGCGCGTCCTCGGCGAGGACCCCTGGAAGGACGACGCCGTGCGCCGCGACCTCGGCTACCTCTCCGACTCCGACGACCACCCGCCCCGCCTCCGCGTGCGCGACCTCACGGACCTCTTCGCGGAGCTTTACCCGCGCTGGGACGAAGCCCTCGCGGCGCGACTCCTGGACCAGCTCGAGATCGACCGGGCTCGCAGGATCGGGAGCCTCTCGAAGGGCCAGAAGCGCCAGGTGGGACTCGTCCTGGCGGTGAGCCACCACCCGCGGCTCCTCGTCCTCGACGAGCCCGCCGGCGGCCTCGACGCCGTGGCCCGCAGGAGGCTCCTCGAGGTGGTCGTCGACCTCCTCGCCTCCGAGGGCACGGCGGTCCTCTTCGCCTCGCACCAGCTCGCCGACGTGGAGCGCCTCGCGACGCGGGTCGGGATCCTCCACCGGGGGCGCCTGCTGGCGGACCGGCCCACGCACGAGCTCAAGGAGAACGCCTGCCGCGTGGCGGTGCGCGCGAGCGGCCTCGAGCGCGCGGACCTCGCCGCCCTCCTTCCCGCGCTCCGGGTGGCGAGCGAGGACGCCCGCCACCGCCTCACCCTCCTGTGCCGCCCCGAGGCGGCCAAGGCCCTCCTCGAGGAGCGCCTGGGAGGCCGCGCCTTCCAGCTCGAGGACGTCCAGCCCGTGAACCTCGAGGAGATCTTCGTCGACTGGACGGGGGAGGAGCCGTGAGGGGGCTGGTGAGGTATTACGTGAGGAGGGGGATGTCAGGGCGCTTCCTTGCCCTCGTAGCGTTGCCTATCCTCGTGGCCACGGGATTGACGGCGCGTTCCAGGCACCCCCTCGGCTCGTCGGGACTACTCTTGGTCCTCTTCCTGTGGTTCTCGCACTGGGCCATCGGCCCCTTGCTCAAGACCGATTGGGCCCTGCCCGTGCGCCGTGCGAGGCTCTTTGACGCCGTCTGGCTCGCGACGGTCCTCCTCGGGCAGGCGCTCGTCCTGCCCGCGCTCGCGGTCCTTGGCTGGGGCTGGAGGGCCGAGCCAGGCGATGCCGCCGTGCGCCTCTTCAACCTCTGGAGCCTCACGGTGCTCTTTCAGACGGCGGCCGCCCTGTCTCTGCCGTGGCGCAAGCCGACGTTCGATCTCGCAGCGCTCCTGCTCGTCTTCGTCTTCATGGGGGCGTTGGGGTACTCCGTGTACGCCGTCGCCGTCTCCCGGCCTTCCGCGCTCCACGGTGTGGCCTTTCTCGTCGGCTCCTTCCTCCTGCATCGCCTTGCACGGCGCCTCTACGCCCGCTTCGAGCCGTCCGTAGGGGCGCTCCGGCGGCCGGAAGCGCGGCTGGAAGCACGGCCGGACGCGCGGCAGCTCGCCGAGAGGACTCCGGAGCCCTCGAGCCCCATGGACCTCGTGCCGGCCTGGCCTCCCGGGCACGAGGTCTCCAGTCCCGTGGACCTGCTCCCGCCGCGGGCGCGGTTCCTGGCGCGGGTGCTGTACCTCAAGGGGTCCTATCTGTGGGCATGCACGGGTTGTTTCTGCTTCACGGCGTTCATCGGCATGCTGTTCCTGGACGAGCCCAGGCTCGCATGGGCCTCCAACCTTGCAGGGATCATGCTCTTCGGAGGATGGATCCCCGAGGCCGTGAGGCCCGAGCTCTCAAGCCTGAGAGTGCTCGGCCCCGTAAGGCTCTACAGGGCCGTCGTGCTCCCGCCTCTGGCGCTCGTGGGCCTGGCGGTCTTGCTCGCCGCTCGCGCCGCAGGATCCCATCTTGAGGACCCAACGGCGTGGAAGGTCTATATCGTGGTCTTCCTCCTCGCCCTCCTCGCCCAACCCCTCGGGACGGCCCTCGTTCTCCCGTCGCCGTCCGAGCACCGATGGCCTCGGGCGCGGCTCGTGCGGACGCCCCTCCGAGCGTTGCCCATAGCACTCCTTGTCGCGCCGGCCCTGCTGGAGTTGCTGGGCTGGGAGCCCTTCGCTACCGCCTGGCCCGCCCTCGCCGCGTCCACCCCCGCCTTCCTCGCCGACCAGTTCTGGCTCCTCGCCCCGGCGATCGTGCTCGCGGGCGTGCTCCTCTACCTTCGAAACCAGCGAGCCTTCAGGCACCTCGAGTGGAGCCCGCCGGCCGTGAGCCCGAGCTGAGCTTGCCGCGGGCGATGGCCGCCTGTAGCCTCTTCTGAGCGGCCCGTCTCCGGCGCCGGAGCCGGTCGATGGAGCGATCCGCGCGGCGCGAGAGCGGCTCTTCGACACGGTCGAGCTCGGCGAGGCGGCCGGTGCGCCGCCATCTCCTTCTCCTCCGGCCGCTCGTACCGTGGTAGACTCAAGCCATGGAAGTGGCCCTTAGCCCAATACAGGAGATGCGCCTCAGAGAGATCGCCGAGAAGCGCGGCAAACCTGCAGAGATCCTCGCCGCAGAAATCCTCGAAGAGGCGATCGCCCGTCGCGGCTCAGCCGAGAGCGGGACTCCTGTCCCCATTGGCTCAGTGCCGCCAGACCGGCGGCTTTCGAACCTCCGTGGCCTCGGGAAAGAGATCTGGCAGGGCGAGGACGCGCAGGCGTACGTGAACCGTCTCCGTGAAGCAGAGTGGAGATGACGGACGCGGAGAAGCTGGCCCGCGCCCGTTCCGTTTTCCTCGAAACGTCGGTGCTCATCTACTACATCGAGGCGCACACCCAGTACGAACCCATCGTGGCGCCCGTCATCGATGCTATGGACGCTGCTACAAAGGTTGGCTTCTCGTCGCACATCGCGCTGTTTGAGGTCCTCACAAAACCTTTCGAGCTGGGGCGCAAGGATCTGCAGGACCGCTA
>JACQVW010000081.1 GCA_016209535.1 Planctomycetota bacterium
GCACGAGGCGATCGTGATCGGCACGGGGGACCTGAGCGAGCTGGCCCTCGGCTGGTGCACGTACGGCGTCGGAGACCACATGTCCCACTACGGCGTCAACGTCTCGGTGCCGAAGACCCTGGTCCAGTACCTGATCCGCTGGGTCATCGCGACGCGGCAGCTCGACGACGCGACGAGCGGGATCCTCGAGTCCATCGTCGACACCGAGATCTCCCCGGAGCTCGTTCCCGGCGAGGGGCGGGGCGGCGGGCCCTCGCAGGCCACGGAGGCCGCGATCGGGCCCTACGAGCTCCAGGACTTCCACCTCTACCACGTGAGCCGCTTCGGCTCCCGCCCGAGCAAGGTCGCCTTCCTCGCCCACCATGCCTGGGGCGACGCCTCCCGCGGCCGCTGGCCCGAGACGGTGCCCGCCTCGAGGCGCCGCGCCTACGGGCTGCCGGAGATCAAGGCGTGGCTCGAGGTGTTCCTGCGGCGCTTCTTCGGGCAGAGCCAGTTCAAGCGGTCCTGCATCCCCAACGGGCCCAAGGTGGGCTCGGGCGGCTCCCTCTCTCCGCGGGGCGACTGGCGCGCCCCGAGCGACTCCGAGCCCGACGTCTGGATCGACGAGCTGAGGGCGAATGTGCCGGGCTAGGCGCGCCGCGCTCGCGACCTCGCTCTGCCTCCTCGGCGCCGCCGCGGTCGGGGCCGGGCCCGGCGTGGCCCAGGAGCCCCGGGCACCGGACCCGCGCGCCTGGCTCGAAAGCATGGCCGTGCACCACGGCTACGCGCGGGAGGAGATGCAGCTCGCCACGGGTCTCGACGCTCAGGCCCTCGACCGCGCCCTCGTGGAGCTGCATCTCACCGAGGAGGAGGTGAGGGCCAGGCCGCGCGGGCCAGCGCCCCCCCGCGACCGCGTGCTCGTCCTCCCCTATCCCGGAGGCCGGCACCCGCGGATCGGCTTCCTCGATGGCGCCGTGGACCCGCGCCGTGACACCAAGGTGAGCATCTTCCTCCCCTGGGAAGGCGCGGGCTACGTCGTCGCCGACCTCCCCGAGGCCCTCTGGTCGAACCTGGGGCTCACGTTCCTCGCCCATACCCACATCCCGACCGTCTGGGACAAGCAAGGCGTGAAGCTCGAGCCCCGCGAGTGGACCCTGCGGAAGGACGGCGTGCTCGAGAACGCCTTCCCCCTCCCGAACGGGATCGAGATCCGCGCTCGCGTGATCCCGCGGCGCGACGTCGTGGACCTGGAGCTCCGGCTCGTGAACGGGACCCGGGAGAAGCTGACCGGCCTCCGCACGCAGGTCTGCCTCCTCCTCAAGGGCGCGCCGGACTTCGACGAACAGACCCGCGAGAACAAGGTCGTCTCGGGGCGCGCCATCGCGGCTCGCTCCCGCGACGGGAAGCGCTGGATCGCGACCGTCTGGGAGCGGGCGCGGCCCTGGGACAACCCGCCGTGCCCCTGCGTCCATTCGGACCCGACGTTCCCTGACCTCGAGCCGGGCGCCGAGGCCACTCTGCGAGGGCGCGTCTTCTTCTTCGAGGGGGAGGACATCCGGGCCGAGATCGCTCGCCGAGAGCGCAAGGGGACCCTCGACGCGCGGCCCGGCGAGCCCGAGGCGAAGCTCGTCTCGGTGAGGCGGATCTGGGACGCGGCGCCCCACAACGCCTTCACGGACCTCGTCCGCTTCCGAGGCGAGTGGCTCTGCACGTTCCGGGAGGGCGCGGGGCACGTGTCGCCCGACGGAGCGATCCGCGTGATCGCCTCGGCGGACGGCGAGACGTGGGCGTCCGCGGCGATCATCCGCTCCGAGACCGGCGACCTCCGCGACCCGAAGCTCACGGTGATGCCCGACGGGCGGCTGCACCTCCTCTGCGCCTCGGCGCTGCACGTGCCTCCGCCACGGCACCAGACGCTGGTCTGGACCTCGAAGGGCGGCCGGGCCTGGGAGGGGCCGGCGCCCGCCGGCGAGCCCGACCTGTGGCTCTGGCGCGTGGCGTGGCGAGGCAAGGAGGCCTACGGCGTCGGCTACGCGACCGAGGGGGCGAGCTTCGTCCGGCTCTACCGCTCCGAGGACGGCGTGCGCTTCGAGCGCTTCGCCGACCGCATCTTCCCGCAAGGCGAGCCCAACGAGACTTCGATCGTCTTCCTCCACGACGGCACGGCCCACTGCCTCCTGCGCCGCGATGACCCCAAGGGGAACGGGCAGCTCGGAGACTCGCGCCCTCCGTACTCGCACTGGTCGTGGCGCGACCTCGGCGCCCGCATCGGCGGGCCCCACATGCTCCGCATCCCCGACGGCCGCCTCGTCGCCGCCGTGAGGCTCTACGAGCCGCGCGTGCGGACGTCGCTCGCGTGGATCGACCCGAGCCGCGGCTCGATGAGGGAGGTCCTCGAGCTGCCCTCGGGCGGCGACACGAGCTACGCGGGCCTCGTCCACCACGACGGGCTCCTGTGGGTGAGCTACTACTCCTCCCACGAGGGGAAGACGAGCATCTACCTCGCCAAGGTAAAGCTCGCGCCGCGGCCCGACGAGCCCTTCGGCGCGGAATACCGTGCCTTCATCCGGGGCGCCTCGCCGGCCGAGGACGATGCCCGGGCCGTCGCGGTGGACGCGCAGGGCCGCGTCTGGGCCGCCACCGCGGCCGGCGTGCTGCGCGCGGCCGGCGGGAAGCTCGAGCCCGCACCCGGCGAGCCCTGCCGCGGCCCAGCCTTCGACGTCCTCGCCGGGTCCGAGGGCCGCGCCTGGGCCGCAACCTGGCGCGGCGTCGCGAGGCTCGGCGAGCCCGAGGCCGACGCGAGCCTCGCCTGGGAAGGCGGCCCCATCACGGCCTTGGCCGAGGCGGGCGGCCGCATCGTCGCCGGAGGGCCCGACGGCGTAATCGAGATCCCCGAGGACGGCCCGGCCCGGAAGGTCCCCGGCGGCTGGCCCACGAGCATCCGGGCCCTCGCGGTCCAGGGCGAGGCGCTCTACGTGGGGACCTCGATCGGGCTCTTCGCGCTCGAGGGCGGCACGACGAGGCGCTTGACCCAGCTCGGCGGCACGCGGCTCTCGAACGACGACGTGCGGACCCTCGCGCTGCTCCCCACGGGGGAGCTCGCGATCGGCACCGCGGAGGGCATCGATCAGGTCCAGCCCGGGGACGGCGGCCCGTCCTTCGAGAGGGCCGAGGGCCTCCCCTGCACGGACGTGCGGTCCCTGGCCTCCGACCGGCGAGGCCGCCTCTGGGCCGCGACGGCCCTCGGCGTCGCGCGCCGCGACGGGCCGAACCGCTGGGCGCTCCGCCACGGCCTCCGCTGGCTCCCGAGCGACGACGCGCGCGACGTGGCCATCGGGCCCGACGGGACCGCGTGGGTCGCCACGGCCGCGGGCATCGCCGTCCTCCGCGAGCGGCCCATGACCCTCGCCGAGAAGGCCGACCATTACCTCTCGATCGCCCGCGCCCGCCACGTGCGGCCCCCCGGTCTCGTCGAGCAGTGCCTGCTCCGCGTCCCCGGCGACCTCGCGACCTGGGAGCCCCGCGACGACGACAACGACGGGAGCTACACGGGCCTCTACCTCGCCGCCGAGTGCTGCCGCTGGGCCGCGACGCGCGCCCCCGATGCGCAGGCGAACGCCGTGGCGGCCTTCCGGGCGCTCGAGCTCCTCCAGGACGTCACGGGGACGCCGGGCTTCCTGGCGCGCACCGTGGTCCCGGCCGACTGGAGCTCCTACGCCGACCCGAACCGCGCGTTCTCGCCCGAGGAGGCCGCCGCCGAGCGCGCCGGGAACCCGCGCTGGAAGCGCGTCGAGAACCGCTGGCGGAAGAGCGCCGACGGGAAGTGGCTCTGGAAGGGCGACACGAGCTCCGATGAGGTCACGGGACACTTCTTCGCCTACTCGGTCTACCACGACCTGATCGGCGACGAGGAGGAGAAGGCGCGCGCCGCGCGGCTCGCCCGGCGCGTCATGGACGGAATCATCGACGGCGGCTACGTGCTCCGGGACCTCGACGGCCAGGCGACGCGCTGGGGCGTCTGGTCCCCCGAGAAGCTGAACGGCGACCCCAACTGGCAGCTCGAGCGCGGCGTCAACTCGGTGGAGATCCTGTCGTACCTGACGGTCACGAAGGCCATGACGGGCGACCCCAGGTACGAGCGCGAGATCGAGCGGCTCCTCCGCGACCACGGCTACGCCGAGAACGTCCGCGACCCGCAGCGGAGCGAGCCGGCAGTCTTCACGTACATCGACACGGAGCTCCTGGCCTTCGCCTACCGGGGCCTCCTCGCCCACGAGGCGGACCCGGCGCGGCGGAAGCTCTACCTCCAGGGCCTCGAGAAGTGGTACGCCCTCGTCGAGGAGGACCACAGCCCGCTCTACGGGTTCATCTACGCTGCGGCGACGGGGAAGGACATCGCCCTCGAGGAGTGCGTCGAGTTCCTGAAGGACTGCCCGCTGGACCTCGTCCAGTGGACCGCCGACGGCTCGCGGCGCGAGGACGTGCGCCTCGTGCGCCGGCCCGCGAGCGAGGTCGTGCAGACGGACCGCATCCTGCCGGCGAGCGAGCGGGCGATCATCCGCTGGGACCGGAACGCCCGCGCCGCGGTGCAGGGCCACGGCGGCCACACCGAGTCGCCGGGCTCCTTCTGGCTCTGCCCCTACTGGATGGGCCGTTGCCTGGGCCTCGTGGGGGAGCCGTAAGAGGCTCATGGCCGACGTGATCCGGGCCGGGAGCCTCGAGGACTTCCTGGCCGCGCTGGACAGGCGCTGATTGACAGGCCGGACTCTGGCGCTTACAAGCGATGCTCGAGAGTGAGCCCAGGCCTCGAACCTTGAAGGAGCCTCCATGCCCCGCGCACTGCTCACCGCCGCCTTCGGCCTCCTCGTCCTCGCGCCTCCTGTCCGCGCCGACTGGCTCGACCTCGTGGCCGGGACGACCCTGCGGGGGATCGACTACAGGGAGGGGAGGGCCGGCAAGAAGGCCGTCTTCACCCTCGAAACGGGCGAGACGGTCGCGATCGAGCCCGGCCGGATCGCGGCCTTCCGGCCGAGCCCGCCCGGCGAGACCGTCGAGCACCGCGGGAAGCAGGTGGCGCTCCGGGAGAAGGTCCGGGCGCTCGCCGCGGAGCGCCGGAAGCGCGAGGCCGCCGCCGAGCGGGACCTCGAGGCCTGGGCGCTCGGCACGATCGTCTCGCCCGAGGAGAAGAAGCTCGCCGATGCGGCTCGGGCGGCCCGCGAGCGCTTCGAGGCGCTGCCCGCCGCCGAGCGGGAGCGCGCCCTCGTGCGCGCCGTGGCGCGGAGCTCGCGGAAATCGGTCCGCACCCTCGCGGCGCGCGAGCTCGCGAGCTTCAAGGGCACCACGCCGCTCGAGGCCCTCGCCCGGGCGACCGTGCGCGACAGGGAGAAGGCCGTCCGGGAGGCGGCGATGGCCTCCATCGCCTCGATCGGCGACCCCGCCGCGGGCGAGCGCTTCGCGCCGTTCTTGAAGAGCCCCGAGCGCGTGGAGCGCGTGCGCGCCTCCCGCGGCCTCGAGACGTACCCGGCGCGTCGCGCGGTTCCAGTCTTGATCGAGACCCTGCGGAAGGTGTGGGCCGACTTCGGCCGGGGCTACTTCTTCCAGGGCACCGAGCGCTCCTACGTGAGCGACTACAGCCTCGTCTCGGGCGGCACGGGCTTCTCCCTGGTCGAGGTCGCCGACCCGACGATCTCGAAGCTCGCCGACGGCGTCGTCCTCGACGTCGACGTCCGCCGGGTCGAGATGGAGGCTCACGTGCGCGCCCTGCGGAAGATCACGGGCCAGGACTTCGGCGCCGACGTGGTCCGGTGGCGGGAGTGGTGGAAGGCGAGCGAGGCCGCGGCGCCCGAGGCGAGGTGAGGGGAGGCGCGGCGGGCGGTAAGCCGTGTCGCCTTGACGCGCCCAGGCTCACGCTGGAACATATGGGAATGGCGATCACAACCCGAGAGGCCGTCCGGCTCCCCCTCGGCCCCGCAGACGCTGGCATGCCCATGACCCTCGACGAGTTCGAGGCCGCCGACTTCGAGCCGGGGCACCGCTATGAGCTCATCCACGGGATCCTCGTCGTGACACCACCACCGCTCGAAGAAGAACGCGACTCGAACGAGGAGCTCGGCCGCTGGCTCCGCAACTACCAGGAATCCGAGCCGCAAGGCAAGTCCATGGACCTCACCCTGCCGGAGCAAAACCTGCGCACCATGGGCCACAGCCGGCGCTGCGACCGCGCCGTGTGGGCCCGCCTGGGCCGCGGCCCGCGCACGCGGGGCCGCGCGGCGCGCCGGGACGTGCCGGCCATCGTGGTCGAGTTCCCGTCGCGCCGCCCCGCGGACCAGCGCCGCGACTACGAGGAGAAGCAGCTCGAGTACCGTGACCTGGGCGTGAAGGAGTACTGGATCATCGACCGCTTCCGCCGGCAGATGACCGTGTACTCCTGGCAGGGCCGACGCTGGGCGAAGCGCGTCCTCCGCGAGGGCGAGGTCTACACCACGGAGATCCTGCCGGGCTTCCGGCTCGACCTCAAGCGCCTCCTCGCCGTGGCCGACCGGCACCGCGAGGCGGACGAGGCCGGCGGGGAGGGGTGAACGGCGTCGCCGGGCCTGCGAGGCCGGCCTGATACCGGATCCCGCCGGCGCTGGCCCCGCTCGTGCGGGCCGGTCCTGGCCGCGCAAGCCCGCCCCCATTGGACAGCGTTGACCTGGGACGCCGGGGCGAAGTGAATTGTCTTAACAACTTCGGATCCGGAAATATGGAGCTGGCTGCGGGCCTCGCAGAGCGCCTCGAGCGGCTTCGGTTTGCGGGGGCGTGACGCCAATGGGGCTCCCGGAGCGCTTGCGTCCGGATCTCGCAGGGAAAGGCATGTCGCTCCGCATCGACGAGAGTCTCCTGGACCGCCTCCCCCTGCCCTTGGGCCAGCTCTGCCGGCGGGCCCACAACGCAAAGACGGCGCTCGAGCACCACCAGGCCGCCTACTACCTCTGGGAAGCGGACCCCGAGCGACGTGTCGAGGGATGTGGAAGCTGTTCAGGATCGCGAGGAGAGTACAGTGGTCTGTCTCAGCCACGAGACGGTGGTGCGCCTGCGGGAGCCCTTGCACCCTTCTGGGCTTTCGAAGATCATGTCAGGCGGGGAGTGAGTCGCCTTGGATGACCGACGGATTCTCGATCGCTATCCCCTGCCGCTGGCGCGCGGGTACCTGCGGTATCGGAACGCCTCGGAGGCGCGAGAGCGGCACGATGCGGCGTACTACCTCTTCGAGATCTACCTCAAGTACGCGGCGTCGATCGCCATCGCGCACTACTTGGCGGGCGAGGGCCGCGATCATCGGGTCAACGCGGCGCTGAAGGGGCTCGCGCGGCCGAGTTTGGGGGAGTGGCTCAGGTTTCTGCGGGAGTGCTTGCGGTTCCTGACCGAAGGGAAGGAGCCCGATCCGGCCGTCGCGTCGATGGCGCGGCTCTTCGAGAGGAAAGAGCCGCACTCGGACGCGCTCCGCGGCATCTATAACGGCCTGCGGTCGTTCCGGACGGGCGAGCCGAGCGAGCGGGACAAGCTGAGCCTTGGGATGCTCTTCGACGAGGTGATCGCGTACCGAAACCGAGTCCTCGGACACGGCGCTCCGCTGGGAAAAGAGCACTTCCTGCGCTTCGGCGAGATCTTCGGAAGGGCCTTCGCGGACCTTCTCGAGGCATCGCCTTACCTCACGGCGCGACGCCTCGTGGCGTTCGACTCACTCCAAGTCGAGGGGCGTACGCGGATCGAGTGCGGTGTGATCGAGTACATGAGCGACCGGCCGATCCGGCGGGAGAAGCCGCACGTGATCGCCCGGGCCGAGGACGCTCCCGAGAAGCACGCGCTCTACCTCTTGAGCGAAGACGACGGGCTCGTGTCCCTGGACCCCCTCCTCGTCGCGCACGATGAGGACGTCTACGTCTTGAACGAGGCCGAGGGCACGCCGGAGTACCTTTCCTACTCGACCGGGCAGCGCCACAGGCCTTCGGCCGTGGGCGAGGCGCAGCGGAAGCTCTTCGAGCGCATTCTGGGCTACTCGGTCGACTCCTCGCGCGGATCGACAAGCACGTCCTCCAGCTCCGCGGGAGTTTCGAGGCGCTCTCGCGCGACGTGGGTCGGGTGCCGGTCGAGCAGTCCGTCGCGGAGCTGGGGAGGGCGGAGACGGCAATCCCCAACCGGCCCGACGCCTACCATCACCGCGCGAGCGGGCTCCTCCTCCTCGGTCGTGATGAAGAGGCGAGAGAGGAGCTGGACCGAGCCATCGAGTGCGACCGCCGCTTCGTCCCCGCGCTGATCCTCCGCAGCGAGCTCAGGAGACGTCACGGGGACGTCGAGGGCGCCGAGGCGGACCTGGCGCTGGCCGAGCGTTCCGGGCAGAGCGGCTGGGCAGAGGCCTGGCTCACGGCGCAGAACGCCATGGCGCAGGGGCGATGGAGCGAGGCGGCCGCGGCGTACGCGAAGCTCATCCGGCTCGAAGAGACAGGCCGGCAGCCTTACCTGGGATCCCTCGTGGAGGCACTTGTCGGCCGCGGTGTGGCTTGCCTCGAGGAGGGCGATCTTCAGGATGCCATCCTATACCTCGCGAAAGCGCAGGCGGTCATGCCCGATTCGCCGCAGCCCGCCCTCCTGCTGGGGAAGGCTTACTACTTGATGGCGCAGAGGGAGAAGGCCGAGAGAGTCTTCGAGGACTTCTTTCTTCGGACCGGGCTCAAGGACGACTTCGCCCTCGAGGTCGCGGGGCTCTACTACGCATTCTGGGAATTGGGGAAGACGCTGCCCTGGGC
>JACQVW010000654.1 GCA_016209535.1 Planctomycetota bacterium
CCACAAGCTGATCAAGACGCGGGCGATGATCGGGATGGGCCTCGCGCTCGTGGACCTCCTCGTCGACCCGCTGAATATCCTCGGGCTTGCGGGGAGCACGAGAGCGCTTTTCAGCCTCGCCGTGGCGGCGTTCGTCCTCCTCTGGGTCGGGTACCCGATCCTCAGGAAGACGCTCCTCGCTGTCCGCCAGCGGGTCATCAACGCAAACGTGCTCCTGTCGGCCGGGGCCTGGGGAGCCTTCACGGTGGGGATCCTCTCTCTCTTCGACCCGCGCTGGCCGAACTTCCTCCCCGTCGCCGCATGGCTCATGGCGCTCCATCTCTTCTTCGGGTTCTTCAAGCTCGACACGCGCAGGAAGGCCGCCGAGGCCGTACGGAAGCTCCTCTCGCTGCAGCCGGCGCGCGCGCGGGCGCTCCGCGCAGGTCAGGAGACCGAGGTTTTCACGAAGGACATCGCCGTTGGCGAGATCCTCGTCGTGAGACCCGGGGAGCGCATCCCGCTCGACGGCGAGGTCATCGAGGGTACGGCCTCAGTCGATGAGTCGAGCTTCACCGGCGAGTCAGTCCCAGTCACCAAGGAGCTCGGAGCGAAGGTCATCGGCGGGACCCTGAATCTCGACGGCGCCCTCAAGGTCCGGGTCACGAAGGTCGGCGGGGAGACCTTCCTCAGCCAGATCGTGCGCCTCATGACCCGGATCGCCGAGCGCAAGCCGCCGCTTGAGCTCCTCGCCGACCGGCTCATGAACTACTACGGCCCCGCGGTCTTCGCCGTCGCCGGGATCGCCTTCGTGGCCTGGCTGCTCGTGACCGGCGACTTCCAGCAGGCCGCGCTGGTGCTCCTCACGACCGTCATCATGGGCTACCCCTGCGCTCTGGGGATCTCGACACCCATGCTGGCGGCGATCGCCGGCGGCAAGGGGATCTCGATCGGTCTTCTCGTCAAGGCGAGCGAGGTCTTTCACGAGCTCGCGAACGTAGACACGGTGGTCTTCGACAAGACGGGGACGCTCACCTACGGGCGGCCGACCGTCACCGACGTCGTCCCCTTCGGCATCGAGCGGGAAGAACTCCTCGCGCTGGCCGGGGCCGCCGAGGGCTCTTCCGAGCATCCCATCGGGCAGGCGATCGGCTTCTATGCGGAGCGCGAAGGGGCACGAAGGGTCGAGGTCGAAGGCTTCCGGGCCGTGCCTGGAAAGGGAGTCCTGGCCTCCCTGAACGGCACGGAGCTCTTGGCGGGCAAACCATCGTTCCTCGAGGAGCGGGGCGTCCCGCTCGACGACTTGTTCCAGAAGACGATCGACGCCCTCGCCGCGGAGGGGAAGACCGTCCTCGGCATCGCGTGGGGCGGCAGGCTCGCGGGCGTGATCGCCCTCCAGGACACGCCCAGGCCCAGCGCCAAGCGCACCATCGAGAAGCTCAGGCGCCGCGGGTTTCGCTCAGTGATGCTCACGGGAGACGCCGGGCCGGTCGCCGAGGCGATCGGAAAGAGGCTTGGCGTGGACGAGGTCCGCGCCGAGCTGCTCCCCGCCGAGAAGGTCTCGGCCATCGAGGCGCTCCAGGCCCAGGGCCGGAAGGTCGCCATGGTCGGCGATGGGATCAACGACGCGCCGGCCCTCGCCCAGGCCAACGTAGGCATCGCGATCGCGGCGGGCACCGACGTCGCGATCGAGTCAGCCGGCGTGATCCTCGTGAGTGATCGCCTCGACGACGTGGCCAGCGCCCTCACCCTCGGCAAGGCGAGCGACCGCACGCTCACCCGGAACGTCGTCGTGGCCGTTCTCTTCAACATCGCGGGCATGATCCTCGCGGCGCTGGGCTTCGTCACCCCCGCCGTCGCGATCCTCGTCATGATCACGAGCATCTTCGCGATCCTTCTCAGCACGCTCCGGGTGCGCGCGATCGACCTCGGAGGCGAGGAGGCGGCGCCGGGCGGCCCGCTCGCGGAAGCCGAATTGCTCGTACCGGGCATGGTATGCGAGGGCTGCGCGACGAAGCTGCGGAGCGCCCTTTCGGCTCTCCCTGGTGTTCGCGAGGTGAGACCCAGGCTGGCCCGGAAGCGCATCTACGTGCGCTACGAGCCGGCGAGGCTCAGGGGGCGGGAGCTCGTCGGCGCCGTGGAGCGCGCGGGCTTCGAAGGCATGGAGGCGTGAGAACTCGGATGGCTTTGATCAAGCTTCATCGGCGAGTGATCGAGAAGCCGGCCGCTAACGGCGTGCTCGATCCCCGACGCCCTGGTAGATCAGAACGAATGATGACCATCGATTCGTGGAGTGCGCGGGGGTGGTCCTCGCCACAGCACGAACGTGTTCCTGAAAGGAGTGCATCATGCGCAGGAGAAAGTGGTTGCTGACCGCACTGCTGGCGCTGCCGCTGGCGGCCGCCGGTCTCGCCTACGGCCAGTCGCTCGTCCGCACGGGCCAGCCGCAGAACAGCGCGGGGTACGTCTGCCCCCTGACCGGGGAGGACCTGCCCTGCCCGAACTGCTGCCCGCTCAACGAGCAGAAGTAGGCCACGCACGGGGCCCCGGCGGTGTTTCCCCACCGCCGGGGCACTCGTGACCTCGAGAGGGAAGGCGAAATCGTGACTTCACAGGGAGCGCTTCGAGGCGGGTGCCCCTCTTGCGGAAGCAAGGGCAGGCCGGTCAAGCCCATCACCCTCGAGTCCCTCGTGACCGAGGAGGCGCGGGCTCGGGCTGGCCGAACGGACGGCTTCCGCTTCTGTGCCAACCCCTCGTGCGACGTGGCGTACTTCCAACCGGAGACCGGCGCTCGGATCGCCCGCGGTGAAGTCCGGGTCCGCATCGGCCAGAAGGAGACCGAGCCGCCACGTCCCGTCTGCTACTGCTTCGCGCACACGGTCGAAGAGATCGAGGACGAGGTGGCGGAGACCGGGACGTCGAGGATCGCCGACGACATCACCGAGAAGTGCCGCCAGGGTCTCGATCGCTGCGAGGAGACCAACCCGCAGGGATCCTGCTGTCTCGGTAACGTGCGGCAGGCGGTCAGGGATGCGCAGGCGAAGCACGCCGCCATGGCGACTGCCATTTTGGCCGGTGCGGAACCGGGAGAGAGGGCCGTCCTCGCCTGCCGCGCCGCCCTTGCAGCGTCAAGCGATCCTCAGAACTCGGCAGGTCTCTTCGTATGCGGCCTCGAGATCCAGCTCGATCGCCAGCTCCTCGGTCAGCCAGATCGGCAGCTTGGGCAAGGGTTGGCCGACAGCCAGCGGATAGGCCCAGGTTTCCAGGCGCGGCGTGCGGCCGATCCTGCGTCCTCGGCACGTGGCGGCGTAAAGGCAGGGAGAATGCGGACCGAAGGCCGGATCCGTCCGATCCAGCAGCTTCAGCAGATCGGCGTACAGGTTGAAGTTGCGCGTCGTGACCGGATCGACGATCGACACGCACACGTTCTGTTGAAGCAGGGCTGCGCACTTGGTCACGAACGCGCGGCGACTCTCGGCGCGATCCTTGTTCGCCGGGCTGACGATCTCGACCGCCGCCACCAGCCTCCGGCCCCGGCTCTGGTCGTAGACGTGGACTTCGTATTCGTACTGATCCGCGAGATCGGCGTCGACGGTCAGCGTC
>JACQVW010000667.1 GCA_016209535.1 Planctomycetota bacterium
ACCGGCGGCCGCGCCTCTTCATCTCCCACGTCGAGAGCGTCCCCTCCAGCGCCAGGTCGCGGTTCCGGACGATCCGGAGGCACAGGCCGTAGACCCGCGGGAGGAACGCGGCCACGACCCGCGTCACCGCCTCCCGGTCGCCGCGCACCGCGAGCGGGAGCAGCTCCCGCACGCCCTCGAGGGGCCCGACGGGCTCGCGGGGCTCGACGAGCTCATTGGGCTCGTGGAGCTCCTGGAGCTCGTGCAGCTCGTGCAGCTCGCGAGCCTCGCCAGGCTCGTGGGGCTCACTCGGCGCCAAGGAGGTCCTCCATCTCCGCCGCCTCGGCCCACGAGGCCGAGAGGTCCGGTCGCGAGCGGTCCGTGGCCCAGGAGTAAGCGTAGTCGAGTCGCGCCATGTCGAACGATGGATCCAGGTTCCACCAGCGCCCGCCGCCCTCGCGCCCCCCTCCGATCACGGAGAAGAGGGACCAGCGGCTCGTGGTCTCGTGCGCGTCGGTCGCGGCATCGTAGTCCACCGTGCTCGAGTAGTGGAAGATGGCGTCGATGGGCCCCAGGCCCACGTGGGTCCGCGCGCCGTCGGCCTCCCAGGAGAGGAGGAGCGGGAGCCAGAGGTCCCGCCGCGGCGGCCTCGCCCGCACGGTGAGCTTCCTGGGGGCGCCGCCCGGCGCCCGGAGGAGGGCCCTCCCCGCCCGCTCGAAGCCCCTCGCGTTCGCCACGACGTCGAGCGGCCTCAGGCCCGCCTGGGCCGCCCGGGAGCCGACGTCGACCCGGAGGACCAGGTGGTCGCCGGGCTCGGCCCAGGGCGGAACGTGCTGCGGGTCCCAGTCCGCGAGGGAGCCCAGCTCGATCCCGTTCCGCCGGAACGTGGACCGCGGGTCCCACCGCCGCACGGGCAGGCGGCGGCGCTCGTCCCGCACCTTCTCCCGCACGGCGACCTCGGCGCCGCCCCGCTCGACCTGGAGCTCGAGCGTGAGCCAGCCCTCGGCCGCCGCGTAGCCCGCGAGGTCGGCGAGGGAGCGGACGGCGTGGAGCGGGCTCGCGAAGGGCTCTGCGGCGGCGGCGCTCGCGATGCGGTCCCCAGGCTCCAGGGCCGCGTCGGGCCGCAGACGGCGTGCGACCACGACGCGGCCCGCCTCCTCGGCGAGCTCCACGCCGAGGCGCGCTCCTATGTCCCGCCGTCCGGGCCTCAGGAAGACCTCGCCCTCCTTGACCTCCACCTCCCCGCCGCCGCGCGTCGGCGCCGACCGGGCCGGGAGCGGCGTGTCGTCGTACGGCCTCAGGTAGCCGTGGCAGCCTGCCAGGGCCGCGGCGAGCCCCGCGAGCCAGGGCGAGAGGGCGGCGCGCGCCGTCATGAGCCCGCCTCCTTCCACTCGCCCTCGGGTCCGAGCCCGAAGAGCCTCCAGCGGGTCCTCTCGCGACCCGTGGCCAGGTCCACCCACGTCCAGCTCTGGAAGAGGTCGAACAGGAATCGCCAGTACGAGGTTTTGACGTAGCGCGGCCAGGGGTGCTCCCCGCCCTCGGGCGCCTTCTCCGAGTCGTAGACGGCCTCCCAGTGGTACGCGAGGTGCGTGAAGGGGCCGAGGCCGAAGTGCCAGGCCGCGTTCGAGCGCTCGTAGTCGAAGAGAAAGAGGTTCAAGCTCAGGCTCGCGTCGATGTCGGCCAGGGCCGCGGCCTCGATCGAGGTCGGACCGCGGGGTGTGAGGACGTCGAGCCGGACCGCGCGGCCCGGCTCGACGCGCCCCAGGCTCTCGGCGAGGGCCCCGGCGCTCGCCGGGGCAGCGCCGTCGAGGGCTCGCACGACGTCGAAGGGCCTGAGGCCGGCCACGGCGAGGGGCGACATGCGCTCGAGGGAGGCGACCAGGAAGCCCCCCTCCGGCGCGTGCGGGGGCCTCCAGGCGGGCGGAAGGGCCGAAGCGTCGACGAAGGCCGCGCCGAAACGCCGCGGCTCATGGGCATAGGGCAGGCGCAGGGGCTCGCCGTTCAAGGTCAGGGTCCCCAGCTCGTCGAGGGCGAGCCGGCCCCAGGGCTCCTGCCCCTCGGCGGCCCCGAGGGGGACCGACCTGGAGGGGAGCTTCCCCAGGAACTTGCCGAGGGGGACCGGCCTCGACGGAAGCTTCCCCAGGAACTTCACGTTGTAGATCGTGCACCCGGGGCCGCACGCGATGACGAGGATCAGCAGCGCCACCTTCGACATGGTCTCTCAGGTGAGAGTCGCGAGGGGCTCGAGGTTCCGCCGGAATCCGGCGGCCTCGTGGAGGCGGATGCCGCCGTCCGGGGCCCCTCTGGCGAGCGGCCGCTTGCCTCTGCGGCCGTCTGACGACATAATCCATGCCAAATGGCTGCTCCCAAGAAAATGGCAAGGACGCCTGTCGGGGCGATCGTGGAGGCCCTCGGGGGAAGCAGGGTCTGGAAGAAGAGAATCACGAGCCTCGCCGACCTGAAGAGGGAGATCCGGGCCGGATTCCCTTTTCCGGCCTTCCTGACTCTGCTGGAGACTTTCGCCCTCAGCCAGAGGGAGATCTGTCACGCCCTGAACCTGACGGAGCGCACGATGGCGCGCCGCAAGCTGAAGAAGCGCCTCACGGCCGACGAGTCGGACAAGCTGGTCCGCCTGGCGCGCATCGCCGCACTCGCCGCCGAGGTGCTGGGGACCACGGAGAAGGCCATCCGATGGCTCAGGAGGCAGAACCGCGCCCTGGGAAACGTCACGCCGCTCGCCCTGCTCGATACGGAGGTCGGAGCGAGGGAGGTGGAGGAGACCCTCGGCCGCATCGAGCACGGTGTGTATGGCTGATGCTCGCCTGGCGGATCTGCTCGCGACGGTACAGCGCCTTCGATGGGACGGGAGCTCGGATCCACGGAGGGCGCTGGAATTGGCCCGGGATCCCGGTGGTCTACACATCGGGCAGCCTCTCCCTCGCGGCGATGGAGCTCCTCGTCCACATCGACCCTGACCTCGTGCCGGAAGACCTGGTCTCCATCGGCGTGGAGATCCCGGCGGCAGTGGAGACTTCGGTGCTGGACGAGAGCGACCTCCCGGCGAGCTGGCAGGCCTACCCTGCACCGGATGTATGCCGGGCCATCGGCTCAAGCTGGGTCAAGTCTCGGCGGACGGCGGTCCTGTCGGTGCCTTCGGCGGTCATCCCCCAGGAAAGGAACTTCCTCCTGAATTCCGCGCACCCGGACTTTCGGAGGCTGAGGATCTTGAAACCGGTCCCCTTCCACCTGGACCCGCGGCTCTTGAAGTGAGCGCACGGGCGGGAGGTCGCCCGGAACCACCCCTGCGACAGATCTCTGGCGGGTCGGCAAGCCCCGTGGTCGAGCCGTCGCAGCGCCCACTTCCCCCTTGCATCGGACATGGGACCGTGCTACCGAAAACAGTTTCACCCGCAACCCTAGGAGCCCGCCTCCCCGGCGGGAGACGTGAGCCATGACCCAGAGGCGACGGAACTACAAGTTCTCCTGGAGATCGAGGAAGGCGAACCACGGCCGGAAGGGCGCACGGGGCAAGTCCAAGAAGTGGGGCAAGAAGAACTGATGCCCCTGCCTCCGGCCCCTGCCGGGCAGCGTGGTGCCGCGGGCCCGCCGTGGCGCTCCGCGGACTGAGCCTGCCTGCCGAGGCGGCGGCGCGCGTCGCCGCGGGCTCTCCCGTGGTGGACCTCGGCCTCCTCGGCGGCCCGGGCCCCGCTTCGGATCCCGGTCGCCCCCTCCTCCTCCTCGACCCGCACGGGAACGCCCTCGGGAGCGCCGTCGCCGACCCCGAGAACGAGGTCCTCCGCATCCTCAGCCGCGACGCCGTCGGGTCCTTCGACCTCTCGTTCTTCCGGCGCAAGGTCGCGGCTGCTCTCGAGCTGCGGCGCGCCCTCGGCCTCCCCGACGGCCGCTCGACCTACCGCCTCTTGAACGCCGAGGGCGACGGCCTCTCGGGGTTCGTCGCCGACGCCTACGGCCCGTTCGTCGTGCTCTACGCCTACAGCCGCGGCCTCATCAACCTGGGGCGACTGGTGGCGGAGGCGATCCTCGGCGTCCTCGAGCCCCGCGGGGTCGTCCTCAAGCTGCGGCCCAAGGGCGGCTCCAGGCCCGGCCAGGTGAAGCAGGAGGTGGCCGGCGAGGAGCCGCCCGAGAAGCTCGTCGTGGAGGAGAACGGGGTGCCCTTCGAGGTGCACCTCCTGAGCGGGCTCAACGTGGGGCTCTTCACCGACCTGCGGGAGCACCGGCGCGGCATCGCCCGGTTCGCGGCAGGGCGGCGGGTCCTCAACACCTTCGCCTACACGGGCTCGATCTCCGTGGCGGCGGCGCGGGCGGGAGCCGCGGAGGTGACGAGCGTCGACCTCTCCTCGGGCGTCCTCAAGTGGGCCCGCGAGAACTTCCGCCTCTCGGGCCTCGACCCGGACGCGCCCCGGTTCCGCTTCGAAGCGAACGACGTCCTGAGGTTCCTCAAGGCGGAGAAGGCCCGCGGGGCCCAGTACGACACGGTCATCCTGGATCCGCCAACCTACTCGGCCGCGAGGGCCGCCGGCTGGTCCATGAAGAACGACTACCCCGACCTCATCGCCGCGGCGACCGACCTCCTGCCGCCGGGGAAGCCCGGCTTCCTCTGGGCCTCGGCCAACGTCCACCGCTCGAGGTCCCTCCTCCGCCACGTCGAGGAGGGCCTGGCGAAGCGAGACCGCGAGGCCCGCCTCCTCGAGCTGGGCGGGCTGCCGCCGGACTACCCGACGCTGCTCGAGCACCCCGAGGGAAGGTACCTCGAGGTGTGCTACCTGGAGGTGAGGTGAAGCGGCGAGGGGTGCGCGGTGAGCGGTGAGCAGCGGACCCTGTGAGCAGCGGACCCTTGACCCCACCCGGTCCGTGGGCTGAAATGGCGCGTTCTTTCGCCACCCCACCCGAGAAAGGATCCCGACTCCATGGCACTGGAATTCTGCGCTTCCTGCAAGACCAAGGTCGAAGAGGGGGCCGTCCGCTGCGCGAGCTGCGGCGCGGACCTCTACAGCCCCGGGATCTTCCAGCAGGTCCTGGGCTGGGTCGTCGTCGCCCTCTCGCTGATCCCCTTCGCCATCAGCGAGGTGACCTCGGGCGAGAAGGACTGGAGGCCGCTCATCACGGGGGCAGCCGTCCTCGTCGTGGGCATCGCCCTCGTCATCACGGGGAGGGCGCGGAGCAGGGGAGCCGGGCCCCGCGTGGTCCGGGACCAGTCCCTCTTGAGCGCGCTTCCCGCTCAGGGCTCCCCCGAGGCTCGCCCCGGAGCTCCGCCGCGAGAGCCCTCTTGAGCCACAGGGGGATCACGCGGAGCTTCCAGCGGGACCCATGGAGCCGGTCGTTGAGCTCGTCCCGGCGCGCGAAGGCCTCCCAGCCCGCGTCGGTGAGCTCGCGGCCGGGGTGCCAGGCCGTGCAGCCGATGGGCTTGGCGGCGTCGTGGACGAGGCAGCGCGTGCCTTCGAGGAGCGGGCAGTCGAAGCTCTGCCGGCGCGTGTTGTCCTCGAGCCTCGGAAGCTCGACCTTCAGGCGCCGGAGCACCGCGGGGAGCTTGGCCCGCAGCTCCGGGACCTCGAGGAGAGCTCGGGCTATGGCCTTCGCCTCCAGGGGGGAGATCCGCATCTGGTTCTTGGCCCGCGTGCAGCAGGCGTGCGGCTCCTCCCCGCGGTGGTAGTCCGGGTCCCGGAGCAGGCGCTCCAGCTCCCGGAAGAGCGGGGCGCGGATGCGGTCGAGCTCGCGGAGCGCCGCCCCCTCCCGCCGCGAGAGGCCGGGCGAGGTCCGGCGGGCTCCAGCTCGCCGATGGCCTGGGGTGCTTCCGGGACGCGGTCTCATGCCCCGCGATTGTAGCGTGAGGCGGGACTTCCGCGAGACCGTCCGGCGCGCGGCGCGCCTCCGCGAGGCCCTCTTCGGGCCCTTCGGCCGCGAGCCCCGGACGGACGCCTACCGCCTCGTGAACGGCGACGGCGACGGCGTGCCGGGCTTCGCCGTGGAGGCCTGCGCGGGCTTCGCCGTCGTGCAGGTGCTCTCGGCGGACGCCCTCCCCGAGGCTCCGCGCCTCGAGGACGCCCTCGAGGAGGTCCTCCGGCCGCGCGGGATCGTGCGGAAGCTCCGCTACGAGCGGCCCGAGCGCGGCCGCGTCCCCGGGGAGTCGGCGCGAGGAGAGCGCCCCCCGCAGGCCCTCGTGGTCCGCGAGGACGGGGTCCCCTTCGAGGTGGAGCTCCTCGGCGGCCTGCACACGGGGCTCTTCACGGACATGCGCGATGAGCGCGCGAGACTCCGCGCCCTCGCGCGGGGCCGCCGCGTGCTCAACACGTTCGCCTACACGGGCGCCTTCTCGGTCGCCGCGGCCGCCGGCGGCGCGGCGGATGTCACGAGCGTCGACGTGGTGGCGAAGGTCCTCGAGCGCGCGAAGCGCAACTTCCGCCTCTCCGGGATCGACCCGGGGGCCCACCGCTTCGCGCGCATGGAGGTCCTCGATCACCTGCGCCTGGCGGCGCGCCGCGGCTGGAGGTTCGGCGCGATCGTCCTCGATCCCCCGACCTTCGCCTCCTTCAAGGAGGGGAGGTGGTCCGCTCGGGCGGGATACGCCGAGCTCGCCTCGCTCGCCCTCTCGGTCCTCGAGCCCGAGGGGCTCCTCTGGGCCTGCAGGAACACCGAGGGCCTGCCCCCGGACCACCACGAGCGGCAGGTCGCCCGCGCCGTCGAGGCGTCGGGCCGCGAGGCGCAGATCGTCGCCACGGGCGGCCTGCCCCCGGACTACCCGACGCCGCTCTCGGAGCCCGGCGCGCGCTACCTCAAGGTCCTGGTGCTGCGGGTGTTCTGATAAGCCCGCGGTTTGTCGCGATCGCGGAGCGCGGCCTATACTCCAGGGGACCCCCATGACGCACCTCATGACGAAGCTCCTCGCGAAGGCCCGCGATGCCCTCGGCTGGCTCCAGACCCGCCGCGTGGTGGTCTGGAGCGTCGTGAACGCGGCGGCGATCCTCCTCGCCTGCGTCCTCCTGGCGGCCCTCTTCGACCTGCGCGAGGTGCCCGACGCGGAGGCCACGAGCCGTGGCGCGGCGGCGAGCGCCTCCGCCGAGCGCCAGCCCGCTCCCGCGCCGCGTGCCGAGGCAAGGCCGCGGCCCAAGGTCCGGAGGGCGGGCAGCGCGGCGCGGATCGGGCAGCGCGACTACGAGGTCCAGGTGCGCGAGCGGCCCGCGCCTCGCTCCGCGGGCCGGCCCGTCCCCTCCCAGCCCCCTCCTGCCGAGGAGCCCCCCCTCGAGCGGGCCGAGGACTATCCGACCGGACAGGGCCCGTCGGGCGAGTGATCGCGCCGTCCGGCGAGGAATCGCGGCTTCCCGGGCTACCTCTCCGCCGGCTCGGACTCGGCCGGCTCGAGCGGCTCGGCCGGTTCGAAGGGCCCGTCCCAGGCCAGCGGGAACATCATGAGCTCGTGCCAGCGGGACCGGGCCCTCCCGGCGAGCTCGAGCTTGCCGCCGATAGGCTCCTCCGTCTCGGGGTCCCGCAGGTTGGCGACCTTCTCCCACCTCGGGTCCTTCGGGGCGAGCGGCCTCCGATCCTCGAAGGAGTTGTCGCGCCCATCGAGATAGGGCCGGAAGTCGGCGATGTAGCCGTTGGGGGTCCGGTAGATGTACAGGTCCATCGTGGGGTCGCTCTCCTGGAACGAAGGGGAGAGTATATCCGAAGAGCCTTTGCGGGTAGAGTACTTCGCTTCTCGGTGCCCGCCCCGCACCTCAGGACCCCACGATGGCCGATCTCAGCTCAGCGCGCACTCACGACCAGGCCGCCACGGAACGGCGCATACTGTTCTTCGCCTGCGCCGCGCACGCGCTCACGCACGTGTACATCGTCATCCACCAGATCCTCCAGACCGAGATGCGGGACGCCTTCGGCCTCGACGTCGAGGGGTTCAGCGCCTACACCACGATCTGCGTGAGCCTCTTCGGCTGGGGAGCCATCCCGGCGGGCTGGCTGGGCGACAGGCTCGGCGAGAAGCGAGTGCTCGTCGCCTTCTTCTGGCTCACGGCCGCCGGAGGCGCAGCGCTCGGGCTCGTCCAGGGCACCGCGGGCCTCGCCCTCGGCATGGCGCTCCTGGGCCTCGGGACGAGCATCTATCACCCCGTGGGCAACGCGATGATCGCGAAGGGCATCTCGCGCCCCGGCCGCGCCATGGGCACGAACGGCCTCTGGGGCAGCCTCGGAACGGCGGCGGGACCCCTCGTCGCGGGGCTCGCGGCCGTCCTCTCCTGGAGGTGGGCTTACCTCGCGCTCACGCTGCCCATGCTCGCCTTCGGCCTCTGGCTCGCCGCATCCAGGATCACGCTGCCTCCAGCCCATCAGCCCGCGGCGATCAAGAAGGCGCCGCGTGGGGGACTGCTGGTCCTGCTCGTCCTCCTGCTCCTCGCCATGACCTGCGGCGGATTCCAGTTCTGGATGATCACGCACATGCTCCCGACCTTTCTGGAGGAGCGCGTCGGGGCCGGTGTCCTGCCGCCGCAGCTCCAGAAAGGCGGCCTCATGGCCCTGATCTACGCGATCGGAGGCGTGGGGCAGTACGCGGCGGGATGGCTGGTGCACCACCGCGATGGCCGCGGCCTCTACGTCGCCGTCTTCTGCATCGCGGCGCCCCTCGTCTACGCCGCGGGGAGGCTCGAGGGCGCCGCGCTCGTGGCTGCGGCGTGCCTCATGAGCCTCTTCGTGTTCGCCGCGCAGCCCATCGAGAACGTACTCCTCTCCCGCTACGCTCCGCCCGCCTGGAAGGGCGCCCTCTTCGGGCTCAAGTTCGCCCTCGCCTTCGGCGTGGGGGGATTCGGGACGCGCCTGAGCGGCGCGGTGACGGCCCGCTACGGTGTCTCCGAGATCTTCACGGCGGCCTCCACCTTCACGGCCGCGGCGCTCGTCCTGGCCCTGCTCGCCTACCGCATGGGGCCGGCGTGCGAAGGTCAAGCCGGATGACTCAGACGCAGATCTCCTCGCCGACCAGGCTGAGGACGATCCTCTTCCCGATGGCATCCTTGAAGCAGAGCTTCCCCTCGCGCGCGAGCCACCCGACGCCCGCCAGGAGCTCGTCCGTGCCGAAGCCCGGGATCTTCTTCACCTCGGTTATGAATAGGCCCGACGTCCCCTTCTCGTGCAGCCTCTTCCAGATCGCCCCAGCCGCCTGCCCGATCTTCTCGGTGGTCATAGAGCCTCCTCCGCTGTGCCCCCCGGGATGCCCGGGGGAATGAACCTGGTCGCTTCTTCTCCAAGGAGCATGGCGAAAAACCTCGAGCTCCTCTTGGCTTCCTCTCGGAGCTTTCCATCGCGCTCGGAGAAAGACCAGTCACGTTATCGACCTCCGCGGCCGAGAACTTTATGCGAGTTTCCGGCCGGTCCCGTCCTGCAAGTTCCCGGCCGGCCCCGCCGCGGGCCCTGGCAGGGCGGGCAGGCCCTCCCGGAAAGAGCCCCGCTCCGAGAAATGCTCCCTGGAAGTTGCGTCCGGGCAAGGCCTTGAAGACAATCCCCACTTCAGAACCAGCCCCCGAGGCCGGCGCGCGGAGCGCACAGTCCAGGGGCGCCTGTCACCACGGAGTGCACTGCGATATGGCTCGAAAGTCGGTCTCCCGTCCCCCGAAGGCCTTCAAGGACTTCTCGAAACGCTTCCCCCGGATCGCCGAGGCCTGGGCGCTCCTCGGAGAGGCGGGGGCCTCGGGCCCTCTCGACGAGAAGACGGCGCGGCTAGTGAAGCTCGGGATCTCGATCGCCAGCCGCTCCCAGGGCGCGACCCATTCGGCGACGCGGAAGGCCCTCGCCGTGGGGGCCACGACCGACGAGATCCACCAGGTCGTGGCCCTCGCGGCGAGCTCGATCGGCCTCCCCAACACCGTGGCGGCGTTCACCTGGGTCCAGGACGAGCTGGGGTAGCGCCGGCGGCTCGCGGCTCGCTGCCCCGAGATCGCCGAGCTCCCTCGGATCCCTCGGATCCCTCAAATCCCTCAGATATCGCCCACCGACAGCTCCCACGCCGCGCCCCAGCGCTCGCCCGGCTCGAGGACCTTGACGCCGGTCCCGGGCCAGCCGCGGGCGAAGGCGTTGAACCCGTCGTTCGCGTTGGTGACGGGCTCCACGGCCACGAAGTCGCGCGGTCTCCCGTCGGCATCGTTCGGAGCGTACACGACGACGTGCGTGAAGGCCGGGTCCAGGCGGAAGCGCACCTCGAGGCGGGTGCCGGGATAGATCGCCCGGATCTCCTCGGACTCGAGGCCCGTGAAGCAGTGGTCCAGGCCCGGCGCCCCGAGGAAGCGCACGTGCCGGAGGTCCGTCCGCCCCGAGACGGGCTCCGCGGGCCCCGTGGGGATGCAGCCCTCGGCCGGGTAGACCTTCGAGGCAGGGACGACGAGGATCGCGTCCGCGTCCGCTGCCGTGAGCCTGCGCTTCAGGAAAGGGTGGAACCCGAAGCCCACGGGCGCCCGCTCGCGGTCAGCGTTCTCGATCGAGAGCTCCACCCGGAGCCGCTCGCCCTCGAGGTCGAGACGGTGGCGGAACCGGAGCGCGAAGGGGTAGTTGAAGTCGGAGAGCTCCCGCGAGTCCAGGGCGGCCTCGAAGGCCTCCGCCGTCGCGAGGATGACTTTCCAGGCGCGCGCGCGGACGTCGCCGTGGATCGCCGTGCCGTCGGGGAAGCTCGGGCGCAGGACGTGGCGTCTCCCCTCGAGCTCGAAGGCGGCTCCCGCGATGCGGTTCGACCACGGCGCGAGGACGTAGGACCCGGAGCCCGTGGGGCGCCGGAGCAGCGCCTCGTGGTCGGTCGCGGGCACGAGCAGGTCGAGCCAGGCGCCCTTGGCGGAAGCGCGCAGTCTCGTCCAGTGGCACCCGAGCTCCGGCAGGAGCGTGAGCTCGAGCCGGTCGTTCTTGAGCTCGAGCTCCGTGAGGCGCCTCGCCTCCACCGTGGCATGTGCTGTCGCAGCGCTCTGCATGATGATCCTTCTCCTCTCTCGCTGTAGGATGCCCCTCCGATGGTCCTGGCATTGTACCCCCAGGCGAGGCCCAGACTTCAAGTGACTGAAGAGCCGGCGAGCGGGATCTCCCCCCCGATGGGGCCGAGCTTCGAGGGGCTCCTCGAGCGGATCCTCGAGGTCCTGAGGCCCTTCGAGCTCCGGACCTTCGTCATCGGCTTCGAGCGGGCCGAGGGGTACGACCGCTGTCGCCACGAGCGGGAGTTCCGGGCGCTCAAAGTAGCCCTGGGCGAGGAGATCGCGCGGAGGATCCCCGGCGTCGACGCCGACTTCGACCGCCCCGACCTCCGGATCCACGTCGCCCGCGACCTCTCGGTGAGCGCGCAGCCGGCGCCGCTCTTCCTCGGAGGGCGCTACCGCAAGCACTCCCGCGAGATCCCTGCGACCCGCTGGATCCACCACGCCTGCCGCGGGCGCGGCTGCCCCACCTGCTCCTACACGGGGAACCTCTGCGGGCCGAGCATCCAGGAGCTCCTCTCGGAGCCCGTCCTCTGGCTCTCGGGGGGCGAGAGGACGCTCTTCCACGCCCTCGGCAGAGAGGACACCGACGCGAGGATGCTGGGGCGCGGGAGACCCTTCGTCCTCGAGGTGCACCGGCCGCTGCGCAGGACCCTCCCCCTCGAGCGCGTCCAGGAGCTGTTCCAGGAGAGCGCCGGGGACCTCGCCGAGGTCCTCGGCTTGAGGCTCACGACGCGCGAGGCCCGCTCGGCGGTCAAGTCCGCGGCCGCCGAGAAGACCTACAGGGCCTGGATCGAGGCGGCGGGCCCCCTGCCGGCGGACGCGGCGGAGCGCGCCCGGGCCCTGGCGGGGCGCACGGTCGACCAGGCCTCGCCCGAGCGGGTCGAGCACCGGCGAGGCCGCGGCCGCCAGCGCCTGCGACGGATCGTGGAGTCGAGCTGGCTCGGCGAGGTCGAGGGGAAGCTCGTCTGGGAGGCCCGCGTCGAGGCCGGGACGTACGTGAAGGAGCTCGTGAGCGGCGACGGAGGCCGCACGCGGCCCTCGCTCGCCGAGGTCCTCGGCGTCCCGTGCCGCTGCGCGGCCCTCGACGTCCTCGAGGTGCACTGGGACCCGCCGTGGGAGGGGGTGGGCAGCGTCGACATCCCGGCCCGCGCCACCCACTATCCACACCTGCCATGGCCCAGCTCGTAGAGATCTCCCGCCTCGGGGAGCCGCCGCCCGGCGCGCCCTGGTCGCTCCGGCGCCAGGAGCTGATCGCCACGGAGCCTTCGAGGGTGTGGCGGGCGCTCACCGACGCGGCGGAGCTCGTGCGGTGGTGGTGCGACCGCGCCGACGTAGACCTCCGGCCGGGCGGACGCTACGCCTTCTCGGGCCCCCACGTGTACGGCGGCGGCGCGGCGCACGGCGCGGACGAGGGCTTCGAGGTCCTCGACGTGGAGCCCGAGACGCACCTCGAGCTCCGCTGGCCCCTCCACGGCGTGGAGACGCGCGTCCGCTACGAGCTCTCGAACCACCTCGAGATGACGCGGCTGGCCGTGGTGCAGACGGCGGCCCGCGCTCCGGGCTGGGACCCGGGGGCCGGGCCGAGCTGGTGGTGGCTGGCGCTGCCCGCGCTGCGGTCCCACGTCGAGAAGGGGAGGCCGGACCTCAGGGTCGACTACGCTCGAGAGGCGGGCCGCGGCGCGATCTCGTTCCAGGCCGGCGTCACCACCTTCCCCTGGGTCATCTGGGCCAAGCTCACAAGCCCCCGCGAGCTCGCCCGGTGGTGGGGGACGAAGGCCGAGGTGGACCTGCGCCCCGGCGGCTCCTTCCAGCTCAGCCTCGAAGACCGCCGCGGCCCGCGCTCGGTGCTCGAGGTCGAGGAGGGGCGCCGCCTCGTCCACGACTGGCTCTGGGAAGGGGGAGCCCGGGGCACGGTCGAGTGGGGGATCGAGGAGACCGACGACGACGTGTTGGTCACCGTCACCGACCGGGGCCCCTGGGACCCTGGCGCTCCGCGGGAGGGCCTCGTAATCTACTGGGCCTCGGTGATCCTCAACCTGAAGCACATGAGCGAGCGGGGCATCACGCCCCGGGACTACCAGCATGCGTGACAGCTTCGAGCCACCCATGCCGCCCGAGGAGATCGCGAGGTCCACGATGCCGTGAGCTCCGTGGCCGTGCTCGCCAACCGCCTCGGCTGGGACATGGTCCCATGAAATTTTCTCATGGAGTTTCGCTTTGACGCGCGCTCGACGTTCCGGTATAGTCCGCGTGCACAAGCGGGTAGCGATTCGTGAAGGCCTGCGCGAAGCGCTGCGCTGCATGAGAACACCGGAGCCGTGACAAGGTTTGCGGTGAGGCTCTTGCGGCACGAGCGCCTCGTGAGGCTCAAACGGGGAGACCCGGGGTCGATTCCGAAACCCTCTTCGCTGCGTGGTGGACAGGGGAGATGCTTGTTCGCGTTTTCCTCGGTTTCTGGATGTGTTGAGGTTGGTGGAGTGTCTTTTCGCCTTCGTGATCTGCGTCAGGGGAGAAGAGCGATTCCCGCGGAAGAGGAGGTGAAGAGGGAGAGGAGCAGCCTGCCAGGGCTGCCTTGAGGCACAGGGCTCGTCCTCGGTGCAAGCGAGCCGAGGGACCCGGAGTCGAGGACGAGCCGGAAGAAGCCACCGCAGGGAACAGGGAGCACGATGCGACGCTGAGGGCCGGACGGAAGCTCTGCCGTTCGGCCCTTGGTGTTTCTGGCGTGGTTCAAGACCGGGTGTTACCCGGTCTTGAAC
>JACQVW010000666.1 GCA_016209535.1 Planctomycetota bacterium
CCCGACGGCCGACCCGCAGAAGGCAGGAGGCGAGGCCGCGGAGGCCCCCAACACCTTGTCCCCCGAGGAGCAGGAGACGCTCCTCCAGGAGGCGAGGAAGACCTACGAGCGCGTCCAGTTCTACATCAAGCTGGAGGACGAGGCGAAGGCCATGAAGGCCTACACGAGCCTCCGGGAGATGATCAAGAAGAAGGAGCTGCTGACGGTTCCCAAGATCGTCAACGAGTTGCGGATACTCATCGGGCGGCTGGAGAAGCTGGAGATCGAGATCGAGGGCATCCGCCTGAGGTACTACGTCAACCAGGCCCAGGCGAAGCTGAAGCAGATGAAGGATCTCTTCTCGGACGCGGAATACCAGCAGGTGGAGGTGCTCCACGGCGAGGTCGGCAAGCTGACCCAGGAGATGGAGCAGGCCAACGCCCGTTACAAGCCCGTCGCCGACCAGATCCTTGCCCTGTCGAACCGCTGGCTCGCACGAGCCAAGGTGCGCCAGGACTTCGAGGCCCGGAAGCCGAGCATCCAGGGGATCGTCATCGCCGATGACATGAAGATGGCCGTCCTGAACGACCGGGTAGTGAAGCAGGGCGAGGCGGTGGAGGACTTCCGCGTGGTGAAGGTGGAGAGCAACAGGGTGACTTTCCGATACAAGGGCGAGGAGATACCGCTGGTGTTCCGGCGGTACTGACTCGCCCGTCACGGTGGGCCTGCCAAGGGATGGGGGCGGCCCGGCGTGACTTCAAGCTGACAAGGAACGTGGGTTGAAGCAGAGCTGGGCTCTGCTCGACCCCAACGGATCGCTGATGAGGGAACTGGTTTCGGCCGCCCCGCGTGGCGCGGAGCGGCCACCGTTGGAGGAGCTATGAGCTTGGCGACTTTGCGCGTGGCAGGTTTGCTAGGGGGAGTCCTGGTGCTGGGCGTTCTCGGGTCTCCACGGCCGGTCCTCGCCCAGGACAAACCTGCCTCGGAGAAGGCGGAGCCCGGAAAGGGCGCCTCGATCGGCGACTACCTCTCCGGGGGCGAGCAGACGACGACGGAGAACCGGGAGTACCTCTGGCTGGACGTGAAGGACAAGGACCTCCACGAGATCCTGGCATCGATCTCCAAGAGGGTCGACGTCAACATCATCGCCGACCCCGAGGTCAAGGAGAAGGTCACGATCCAGCTCGACCGGATCGAATGGCGGAACGCGCTGGACATCATCGCCCGGCAGACGCACTGCCGGATGGTCGAGGTCAGCGACCGCCTGATCCGGTTCACCCAACCGCCGTCGATCAGCATGGAGTTCCAGGATGCGGACATCAAGATCGTCCTGGAGCTCCTGGCGAAGCAGAGCGGCGCCAACATCGTCATGGCCTCGGACGTCCAGGGGAAGGTGAGCCTCAGCCTTCGGGAGGTCCCCTGGAGGGAGGCCCTGGACACGATCGTGAAGACGGCCGGTTACGTGATCGTGAAGGAGGAGACGGACAGCGCCAACGAGATCCTGCGCGTGGTGCGCCCCGACTCCCTCAGGGAACAGCAGGAGACGCGGCACTTCCGACTGAAGTACGTCCGGCCCAGCGACGACTACAGAGCCATCATCGCCGGCGTCGAGATGTTCTCGATAAGCAGGTACTCAGGCGCTTCCTCTTCCGCATCGCTCGAAACGGGCACGAGCCCGGCGGGGGGAGGTGGCGGTGGCGGCGGCGCGAAGTATGAGCCCCAGGAGTTCACCCTCGAGACCGCGCTCCGCAACACCCTGTCGAAGGAGGGGACTCTCAAGTACGACGAGCACACGAACACGTTCATGGTGAAGGACATCAAGCCCCAGCTCGACGAGATCGCCGACATCATCAAGCTCGTGGACATCCAGCCGGCCCAGATCTACGTCGAGGTCCGGTTCATCCGCACCACGAACGCGGACATCCTTGAGCGCGGGATCAAGTTCGACCTGCCGTCGACCCCGGAGCGCGATGGCTTCCAGATCATCGGGCGCGGCGCCGACCCGAGCGTCACGGCCACGGACCCGCTCTTTCTCTTCGGCGGCACCTTCCCCTTCGACATCGGGCGCATCGACAGGATCCCGAAGGACTTCCAGGCCCTCGGCATCCTGGACTTTACCCAGACTCGCCTGATGCTGAGCATGATCAAGGACGACGAGAACAGCCGCGTCGTCCAGGAGCCCACCCTGACCATGCTCGACAACAAGCCGGCGACGATTTTTGTGGGCGAGACGGTTCCGTTCGCCGTCCAGAAGATCCAGTCGGACCAGAACGGGAACATCACCGTGGCGATCGACGAGAACAAGCGCTCCCCGATCAACATCGGGTTCACGCTCTACCTCACGCCGCACGTGATCCCGGGGACGGACATGGTGAACCTCACGGTCATCCCGAAGGTTTCCGCCCTCTCGGGCACGACCTCGGCGATCGAGGGCTTCGAGCGGTTCTCGTTCACCGATGAGGACTCCGAGAACCAGTCGTTCATCGACCTGCCGCGCGAGTCTTCCCAGACCGTCGTGACCTACCTCCGCGTCCACGACGGGCACACCGCCGTGATCGGGGGGCTCCAGACGGAGCGGAAGACGGAGATCGAGAGCAAGATCCCCGTCCTCTCGAGCATCCCGGTCCTCGGGAACCTCTTCACCTGGAAGCGTAAGAAGAACAACGTGGACTCTCTCATCATCATGATCACGCCCCACATCGTGAAGAACGTGGGCGACGAGGACACGCTCTCGGAGCGCGCCCGGACCCGGCACATGGAGAAGGACTACTTCTACCAGAAGTACGAGAAGACGGAGAGCCCGCCGAAGAAGGAGGGCGCCGCCGCGCCTCCGGCGGGCGGCTCGTCGGGCCAGGCGGGGAAGTGACCCCTGGCAGGGGCGGACCCTGTGCGGGGCGGGATTTTCGTCGCAAAGATCGGCCTCGTTGAGTAACCTGCGTCACGGGAGAGTGCCCCTCGGGGAGCTCTCCCGTGACGTTTTTGGCGCGTGGAGCCCTGGCGCTGCGCCCCAGGGCACGACGGATCCTGAAGGAACGATGCTCGCCGCTCGGCGGGCGGGGAAGAGCTGACTCGAGATGACCTCAGAGGGTGTGGTATCGATACGCGGGGCGGGAGCGCCGCAGGCGCCGCCCGGCGATGACGAGCCGTTCGGCTTCGGCATCCTGGACGATGCGCCGCCCCGGACTTCGGGGCGTGCGGAGGCGCGTCCCGGGGCGCCGGATCTTCCCCCCTCGGTCCCCCCGAGGGGACGGTTGCCCGAGGCTGCCCGCGCGGCCGAGCCCGTGCCGGAGCCACCGGGCGAGGAGCGCGAGCCCGGGCCGGAGCGCGAGCCCGGGCCGCAGCGCGAGCCGTACCGGGGCTCGGCGAGGCGGAGGGACCCGGGGGCCCTCGAGCGGCCCAAGGATCGCGGGCGGGGGGCGAGAGCGGAGGCGCCTGTCTGGACGCAGCCGGGGCCGGGCACGGCCGGCGGTTCGCACTCTGGACCGGATCTCCGCGAGCCAGCCTCGGGCGCCAGCGAGGCCCGCGAGCCGCCGCCCCAGCTCGCTCCCGAGGGCGGCGAGCGCCCCGGCGCCCGGTCCGAGGGGGGCGAGGAGCGGCACGGGGAGCGCCGCGGCCGGCGCCGGCGGAGGCGGGGCGGCCGGGACCGTCACGACCGACGCGAGGACCGGCCGGGCGGTTTTCTTCACGGAATGGGTGGGGACTGCGAGCCGGAGCCGGAACCGGAGCGGCGCGGCGCGCCCGCGCCCCGTGCGCCGAGCTACCCCCCGGCGGACGAGGAGCCCGAAGGGGCGCCGCGGGCGGCGGGCCACGAGGAGCTCACCGACGGCGTCCTCGGGGCGGACTGGGATCCTGGCCGGGAGCACGGCCACGCTGCGGAGCTCGAGGCTGCGGAATGGGAGGGGCATGGCCGGGAGGAAGGGCATGGCCGGGAGGAAAGCGACGCCTCCGGGGGACGGCGCCGCCGCAGGCGGCGCGGCCGGCGCGAGGGCCTTCGGCCTGAGGAGCCGGGGGCGCCCTGGAGGGAAGAGGCCGTGACGCAGCGGGGGAACGGGCGACCGCCGGGCCCTCAGGTCGGGCCTGGATCCTCGGGCCCCGAGGGCGAGGCGCCTCAGGACGAGCCGGAGCCGGACGTCCCCGCCTGGGTGGATCCGGACGTCGCGGAAGCCGAGCCGCGCTTCCTCCACGGCAGGGCGGCGAGGGGTGTGGAGCCCGAGCTATTGCCCGCCGGAGGAGGCCTCGACCCCGGGGGCGACGACGCGGAGGACTCCCCCCCCGCGGTCGCGGGGGCCGTCGAGGAAGCGCCACGGGCGGCGGCCCGCGCCCCGCGCCGCGCCGCGCCGAGGGAGCTCGTCCAGAAGCGGGTCCTCGTCAACGCCGATGATCCCGAGGAGGTGCGGATCGCCGTCCTCGAGGACGGCCGCCTCGAGGAGCTCTACTACGAGCGACCCCACGAGAAGAAGTACGTCGGGAACATCTACAAGGGCCGCGTCGTGAACCTCGAGCCGGCGATCCAGGCCGCCTTCGTGGACATCGGGATCGGCAGGAACGGGTTCCTGCACGTCTCGGACGTGCTCCCGGCCTACAGGGACTCGACCGGCGTGCCCATCGACCTTCTGTCCGTCCGCCCGGCGGACCGGCAGCGCCTGCGGATCCAGGACACCCTCCGGAAGGGGCAGGAGATGCTTGTCCAGATCTCGAAGGACGCGATCGGCGCGAAGGGTCCCAGCCTGACCACGTACGTGAGCATCCCGGGCAAGTACCTCGTCCTCATGCCCGGCGTGAGCCGGCACGGCGTGTCGAAGCGGATCGCGGACGACGGGCTGCGGGCGGACCTGAGGGAGAGGCTCGCGCAGCTCAACCCGCCAAAGGGCGTGGGCTACATCGTGAGGACGGCGGGGCGGGACCGAGGCTTCGCCGAGCTCGAGAAGGACTTCCTGTACATCATGAAGATCTGGGAGGAGATCCGGGCCAAGGTGATGGACGGTCCGGCGACGGGCCTCGTGTACGCCGAGAGCGACCTCGTGACCCGTACCATGCGCGACCTCCTGGGGCCGGACGTGTCCGAGATCCTCATCGATGACCCGGGCGTCCACGAGAACGCGCGGACGTTCGTCGAGGAGGTGATGCCCCACGCGGCGCCGCGGCTCATCCACTACTCGGGGACTTCCCCGCTTTTTTCCAGGTTCGGCGTTGAAGAGGAGATCGAGAAGATCTACAATCGCCGGGTTCCATTGCCCAGCGGCGGTCACATCGTCCTGGAGCAGACGGAGGCCTTGGTGGCCATCGACGTCAACTCCGGGAAGTACCGCGACGAAGAGGATCTTGAGGCGACAGCGCTCAAGACGAACCTCGAAGCCGCGCAGGAGATCGCCCGGCAGCTCCGGCTCCGGGATCTCGGCGGGGTGATCGTCAACGACTTCATCGACATGGAGTCCGAGGCCAACCGCCGGGCGGTGGAGCGTGCGTTACGGATGGCCCTGAGGCGGGATCGCGCGAAGAGCTGGATCTCGCGGATCTCGCGCTTCGGGATCATCGAGATGACGCGGCAACGGGTCCGCCCGAGCTTCGAGCGGTCCAACCACGAGCCTTGCGGCGTCTGCCGGGGGGCCGGGGTCGTGAAGTCCGCTCGGAGCACGGGGACCGGGATCCTCCGGCAAGTCCGGGCCGCGTTGGCCATGAAACGTCGCGATGTCTGCGAGGTGATAGCTCACCCCAGCGTGGTGGACTACCTGCTCAACGAGCGGAGGCGCCGGCTGGTGGAGCTGGAGGACGAGTTCCAGAAGTCGATCCTGGTGAGGGCGGACCCAAGCTTCAGCCCGGATCAACACGAGATCCGGTACCGGTAACGCGGTGCCGGTCCCACAGAAGCAAGGTGAACAGCTTGATCGAGGCCATCATTCGCCACAGCGGGCGGCAGTTCCGGGTGAAAGAGGGGCTCACTCTGGAGGTGGACTTCCGCGAGGCCGAGCCCGGCAGCCCCGTCGAGTTCGGCGAGGTCCTCTACGTGGGTGAGCCCGGAGGCAAGGGCCGCGTCGGGACGCCGACCGTCGAGGGTGCGAAGGTCCTCGGGAAGGTCCTGGGACTGACGCGCGGGCCGAAGCTCATCGCGGCCCAGTTCCGGCGCCGCAAGAACTCGCGCCGGCGGATCGGACACCGCCAGACGTACACCAGGGTCCTCATCGAGACGATCCAGACCTAGAGGTTGGACAGAGAGGGAACGCCGTCATGGCACACAAGAAAGGCCAAGGAGCCACCCAGAACGGTCGCGACTCGAACCCGCAGTTCCGCGGGCTGAAGGTCTTCGGGGGCGAGGTCGTGCGGCCCGGGCAGATCATCGTCCGTCAGTGCGGGACGCGGTTCCACCCGGGCTTCAACGTCGGGATCGGGAAGGACTACACGATCTTCTCCCTGATCGACGGCCGGGTGAGGTTCGAGGGCCGGCGTCGCGTGAGCGTCTACCCGGCCGGTGAGACATGATCCCGGCGGCGTGGTTCACAGACCGCGATTACGCGGTCTGTGAACCACGCCTGTGCTTTCCCCCCTCTGTCCCCCCAAGGGGATGACCGAAGGCATTCACTCATGAAGACTTGTAGCAG
>JACQVW010000660.1 GCA_016209535.1 Planctomycetota bacterium
GCTCCCCGAAGGCCTCGAGGACCGCCTGCGGCGCGTACCCGGCGAAGCGGCAGCCCAGGACCATGTGGTCCGGGTCCGCCGCGCGGACCGCCTCGGCGCAAGCCTTGAAGTACTCGGAGGCCACGAGCTTCACGAAGCCCGCCTCGAGGGCCTCCAGGTCCTTCTCGCCGAGGGGGGAGGTCCCCGCCTCCCCGCGGCGCCCCTTCACGTAGCGCTCCGCCTCCCGGCGGCCGGCGGAGCCTTCCGGCAGCTCGAGGAAGTCGGCGAGGAGGCCCCGCTTCGAGCGCCAGTCGCGGCCCCAGCGGAGCTCGTTGTCCGTGAAGTAGCCGAGGAGGAGCCAGTCGCCGCGGCGCGGCGCGCAGCGCTCTTGAGCGGCCTTGCGCACCGCCTCGCGGAACCGCTCCGAGAAGACGTCGGGGAAGGAGCCCTTGAGCCAGTCCCCGCCGGCGCTCGAGCCCAGGTCGAGGATCACCGTGTACGGCATGCCCTGGCGCCAGGTCTCCCGCGACGACCAGGCCCCGATCGTGTTGAAGCCCCAGCCGCGGAGCCGCTCGACGGACGCGCGGGCCCAGGCCTCGGCGCTCCCGTGCTTGGCCTCGACGGCCTTGCGATACGGCGAGAAGCCGAGCTTCGGCGAGTTGTCCCCCGCGTAGGAGACGTGGTTCACGCCCTTCGAGATGAACGGTCTCCCGTCGGGATCGACGATCCACCAGGCGCTCCCGAGCTTCTCGACGTGGAAGAAGCCCGTGGGCCGGCCGCGGAGGTCCTTCCACGAGCCCTCGGGCGCCGCGCCGAGCGGCGGCAGAGAGAGGAGCAGGGCGAGTCCGAGCACGGTCGGCAGACGGGGTCGTGTTGCCATGAGAGCCTCCATTGCGTCGTGGACCCTTGCGCCGCAGTGGAACGCGGCCGCGGCGGCCAGTACAGTGACGGCCGTCACGGGCGCTGCCTGCGACAGGGAGTCACGAGCATCGCCCAGGGAGCATGAAAAGCAACATCCTCCAGGCCCTCCAGGCAGCCCTCGTCGCGATGTGCGCGGCCGCCTGCGCCGGCACGCAGCCCTCCGGCGACGGGCTCAGCTCTGCCAACCGGCTCAGCCCCGCCGACAAGCGGCTCCTCGATGACCTGGAGCGCGCGGGCTGCCTCTTCTTCTGGGAGAACGGGCACCCCGAGACGGGCCTCGTGAAGGACCGGAGCCGCGCCGGCGGGCCCAGGGGGCTATGCGGGCGGCTCCTCGCCGGCCTTGAGGCCTGAGCCCTTCTTCACCTTGAGGGCCTTCCATTTGAGGCCCGGGTTGTCCCGGATGATCGCCCGCATCACCGGGTCGTCGGTGAGCAGCTCGGGAACGATGTCGCCCGCTCCGTTGAGCCGCTCCAGGAACTCGCGCTCGCGGTCCACCAGCGGAAGCACGAGGGACATCAGGTCACGGGTCTCCCGGACAAGGGTCTCGGCCCACGATGCAACGTTGGCCCTGGCCGGAGAGAGATCGGCACGCAGCATGGGCACGAGCTCACGCTCGAGGTCCCTTGCATCCGCGCCGATGTCCTCGACCCGGACTGTCCTCCAATCCCTGCGGTTGATGCCTCCATACACGACGAACGCGAGCCGAAGCTTTGCGGGGTCGAGGTCGGTGCGGCAGAGCAGCTCGTGCCCGTCGAAGAGGTCGCGGCTTGCGCTTCGAGAGCACAGTGCAGCGAGCTTGCCCGCTGCGAGCTCATGTCGATCCAGGAGAGCGATCTGCTTCGCGCTGGCGGGACCAACCGCCCTGGAGTCCACGGAGGACACGGGCCAGAGGGGCACGCGAAGGATGAAGTTCACGTCGATCTCGAGCTTGTCGGAGGAGCCCGCGGTGTTCGTGAACGCCAGGCGCCATTTCCCGCCGGCGTGCTCGATCGGCATGCGCTTCACGGTCAGACTCTCGCGGGCGCACACGGCCTGTATCGCCTGCTCGACCTTCGGCTTCTCAGCCAGCATCGTCGCGCGGTCGATGGGGCCGACATAGTTGAGATCGATGTCCACCGAAAGGCGTGGCAGGTCGAACAGGAACAAGTTGAGCGCGGTGCCGCCCTTGAGCGCCACCCGTGGGCGAAGAAACGCGTTGCTTCGCAGCGTCTCGAGAAGGCTCAGCAGCCGGAACACTTTCTCCAGCGCGTCGGGCCGGAAGCCCAATGACGCTGCGTGCCGCTGGATCTCTTCGGCGCCGAGCTTCACGCGACCTCTCCCGAAGAACGCGTGATGAGCATCTCCGGCACGATCAGATTCCAGCGCGCGAGCAGCTTGCCGCCCTTGCGGTGCCGCCGCTCGAAGTATCGGGGTTGCGTGGGAGCGCGAGCGCGCAGGGCATCGAGGTGCCGGTCTTCGACCAAGAGCGCGTCGCGGTGCTGCTCGAGGTAGAAGCCCACCCGCCCGATGGTCAGCGCGGAGCCAAGACGAAACGCGTAGTCGATGACGAAGTCCAGGTCGACGAACTCAATCCCCTCGAGCGAGCGCCAGATCTCCTCCCAGGCGCCGCCGTACTCGGGCGCATCGAGGACATCGACCAGCGTCCGCTCGTAGCCCGTCACACGCACCGGCAGCCCCCCGCGGCTTTCCTCGCGCAAGCCCCCGCCGAGGTCCGGGAGCTCTCGCAGGGGCGCGGGTACGAGGACCGGGACGAAGCGAGTGCCCTGGAACTCGAACGGCTTGGCGCGGCGGCGCGTGAGGTAGGTGATGCGCCCCGAGAGCGAGTGCGCCTTTCCGAGGAGTTGCAGGGCGGAATGATAGGCGATCGCCGCGTCGGCAGAGAGGCGGCTCCCGAGGAGGTAAGGGTCGACCTGGAAGGTCGCAGGATCTGCCCCCTCCGGGACGCGGGCGTAGAGGCCGCGACGCACGTTGAGGAGGTTTCCCGCCGCCACGTGCTGCTTGAGGACGCTCGCGGTGGTCTGGGGGCTGCGTTCGCCCGTCGCGAGGTGCGCAGCGCGGAACTCTTCGAAGCGGAACACGGGTTGGCGAGCGAAGAATGTGGCGGGCTTCACGGCTGTCGTCTGTCGTCAGGCGCTCCTGGAGGTATTTATCATGCCTTGTCGAAGACCGAACGGCAACTCATGGCGCTGAGAGCTTGTGGGAACTTGCCGAATTGCGCTGACAAGGGCATTGCGAATGCCTCCATTCACGCCCTGCGGGAGACTTCCTGTTCGCGCTCAAATCAGCGTCCTCATGGCGGAGAACCTGCGCACGGGCTTCGTCTGGAGGACCTTCGGGAAGAGCGCGTCGGCGCGGCGGGGGCTGGAGAGGGCTGGGATCAAGGCTTGACGGCTCCCATCACCACCAGGAGCGGGATGACGACGGCGACGATCGCCGTGTCCTTCCGGTGGGCCTGCAGAGCCCCGTTTCGGGCCGCCGGCCGCCCGGCCGGCCACTTCGGGGCGCCCGGGCGCGGCCTGACCGCCGGCGAGCGCAGGGTACCCGTTGCCTCAC
>JACQVW010000693.1 GCA_016209535.1 Planctomycetota bacterium
GGCTCGAGGGGGCCGCGAGCTCGACCCGGACGCCGTCTCCGGGGACGAGGACCGCGAGGCGGTCGTCGGCCGCCTCGAGGAGCACCGTCACGTCGCCGGGGCGCGTCGCGCCCCCCGAGGGCCCGCGGAACCGGAGGGACGGCTCGGCCCGCTCGAAGTCGTAGGTCTGCTCGTGCCGCTCGAGGTCCCCCACGACGCGGCTGAAGCCGTGGTGGCCGAGCTCGGCCCGAAGGATGGGAAAGGTCTCGCGCTCGAGCCACACGGTCTCGCCCCCGAGCGTGACCTCCCGCACCCCGTCCTCCCCCAGCTCGACCGGTGCCGACCGGCGCGCGAAGGCCACCTGGTCCCAGAGGAACCGGTGGCTCGCGACGAGGCGGAAGCGGGCGGCGCCCGCCGCTCCCTCGAGGGGCAGCACCATCGTCCTGTCCATGCCGCAAGGGAATCCGATGTCGTCGATCCGTGCCAAGATTCCCCCGCCCGGGCCCAGGGCCTCGAGGCGAGGCGGGTCCCAGCTCCGCCCGTGCTGGCTCAAGGCGAAGACGACCGACGAGTCGGGCCAGTAGATCCGGCCTCGGAGGAGCAGGAGGGCCTCCGGCCCCGGCAGGGGCTCGGGCGGCTCGATCTCGACCGAGTGGCTCGCGACCCAGCCCGCCCACTGGGGCGCCCCCTCGTCGTAGGGGTGCAGGTAGGCCCCGTCGGCGAGGCTCACCTCCCGCGTCCCGTCGCGACCGCCGTGGTGGAGCACGCGGCCCGGCGCGAGCAGGTCCCCCTCGCGCACGACCCACACGCGCAGGGGCTCGACGAGCCCCTGGCGGGTGCTCTCGAGGGTGTGGACCGCGGTGCCCGGCGGGTGGCCGACGCGGATGAGCCGGAGGCGGTCCAGGTACGTCGTCTCGCGGAGCTCCTCCGTGACGGCGAGGCGCACCCGGCCGCTCGAGGCGGCCAGCAGGGGGCCCGGAATGCGGACGTACTCCTCGGGGTCGAGGCGGGGCTCGACGCCCGGCGGGAGCCACTCGTCGAGGGGCGCGATCCCCACGACGTCGGTCAGGAACCGGTACCCGGTCCCGTCGTGGACGTAGAGGAAGGGACAGCTCACGGTGAGGCCGCGCTTCTGCGTCACCTCGAGGCTCCGCCGCGAGTCCCAGCGCAGCTCGTCGCGCGCGACCGGCTGCTGGATCCCGTTCGGCCAGACGATCTCGAAGCCATCGATCCCGTCAAGGGCGGTCTCCCCGAGGCCGAAGCGCGCGCCGCCGGTCCCGCCCGAGGCGGGCGGCGCCCCCACCATGCGGCGCTGGTAGCCCGGTCCCGCCAGGAGCTCCACGTGCGCCCCCAGGGCGTCGCGGTTGTCGCGGCCGCCCACGGGCCGGAGCGTCACGGCGCCGTACAGCTTCGCGCTCGCGTTCCGCCGGAGCGAGACCTTGCCCTCGGGCGACACGAGGACGATGTCGAGCGCGCCGTCCAGGTCGACGTCGAGGGCCGCAGCTCGGGCCACCGGGCCCGTCCTCTCCGGCTCGAGGCCTCGGACCGGCTCGCGCTCGAGCCTCCCACGACGGTTCCTGAGGAAGGCGAGGCCCTTCTCGCCCGCGGCGAGCGCGTCGGCGTCCCCGTCGTTGTCGAGGTCGGCCAGGAGGAGGTCGCTTGCCGGCCCGAGGTTCCCCGTCCCCGCCGCGTCCTCGACGGTGAAGGCGGGGAGCTTCCCGGCCCCCGCCGGGCCGCGGCTCCGGGCTATCCGGAGCGGGGCGCCCGGGCCTGGCGCGCCCACGAGGTCCACCTCCCCGTCGCCGTCCACGTCGCAGGCCTCGAGCGCAGGACAGCCCGGGAGGCCCGGGAGGTCCTCGGCCCTGAAGGGCCCGGAGCGGAGGTTGAGGAAGGCCCGGGCCGGGCCCCCGGAGCTCGAGACCACGAGGTCGATGTCGTTCCCCCGGTCCAGGTCGGCGAGCGCGATCGCCCCGCGGTCGCCGGCGATCCTGCCGGGCAGGGTCCCCTCGGCCTCGGCGAACGACTCGTCGCCGTGGTTCCTGTGGACGCGCGCCTCGAGGCCCCCGCCCGCCGGGGCGGACACCAGCGCCGCCAGATCCAGGTCCCCGTCGTGGTCGAAGTCGACCCACCGCGCCTCGAGGACGCCCTCGAGGGCGAGGCCCGATTTCGCGAGCGGCTGGAACACGCCCTCGCCGAGGCCCTTCAGGAGCGCGCACGAGCCCTGGTTGACGACGAAGAGGTCCTGGAGCGAGTCGTTGTTGAAGTCCGCGGGCCGAGCGGCCAGCCCCGCGCCGGGATCAGTCGCGTCGGAGAGCTCCGTCGCATCGGCGAAGCGCCCCCGGTCGTTCGAGAGGAGCCGGTTCGGCCCCCTGCACGGGAGGTAGAGATCGGGGTCGCCGTCGCCCTCGAGGTCGAAGGGCGCCGCCGACGCCACGCCCTCGAGGGCCGGGCCCGCCGACGCGCCGAGGACCGCCGCCTCCTGGAAGTCGAGGGGCACCTCCGGCGGCTCCGGCGCGAGCCCCGCAGGAGGCCCCAGCGCGACATCGGTGAAGCGGCACCGCTCGTAGGCGGCATCGTCGACCGCAGCCTGCCCCTCGGACTGTTTGAGCTCGAGGAACCGGGCCATGGCCTCCTCGGCCTTCGCCGCGTCGCCCAGGGCCCTGTACGCCATGCTCCGCTTGTAGTGGGCGGAGATGTGTCGCGGGTTCCGCTCCAGGAGCCGATCGAAGGCCCGCACGGCCTCGGCGGGGCGGCCGCCGAGGAGGAGCGTGCTCCCGAGCTGGAATCCTGCCGCCTCCACCTCGGGAGCGCGGCGCGTCACCTCCTCGAGCTTCGACGCCGCCTCCGCGTACGCCTTGAGCTTCGCGGCCGCGAGCCCCTCGAGGTACAGGACCGCCGTGGCGGCGTCGCCGGCGGGAGGGAAGGCTCCCCCGAGCCGCGCCAGGGCGCCGCGCGCCTCCTCCGCGCGTCCCGCCAGGAGGAGGCAGCGGGCGCGGTTGAGCTCGTCCGAGGGGCTCGCCCGGAGGCGGAGGGCCTCCTCGAAGGCCTTCGCGGCCGCCAGGTAGCCCTCCTCGGTCTCGCGGGACGCCTCGAGGCGGCCGCGGTTGCGGGCGCGGTGCCAGGCCTCGCCGGGCGCGCCCGGGCCGTCGGTCCCGCCCGTGCAGCCGGCGCCGGCGGCGCCCGCGAGGGCGCAGAGCAGGGGCCAGAAGGCCATCATCGCGCGCCTCGAGCGGCCCCGGCTCACGGCGAGGCTCCTCACGAGGCAGGCTGGATGAGGGTCTCGACCTCTCGGAAGATGTCCCGGCAGGTCCGGATCGCACCCATACGCTCCTCCGGGAACTGCCGCTGGATCATCCTCTCGATGAAGACCACGAGCTCGATCGTCATGAGGCTGTCGATCCCGAGGTCCTTGAGCGGCTGGTCCTCGGCGACGTCCTTCTCCTCGAGCTCACCCAACTCGGCGACCTTGCGAATGATCTCGCTGCGTAAAGCCAACATGGTTCCCTTGTATTCTCGATCGATCCGGGGAGCGGCAGAGCGCCCGCCTCCCGAGGCCGGCCCTCATCTCTAAGAAGCATCCGCGCGTGAACTGTGACAGGAACCGGGGGGAAACTTGGAGACTCGGCAGGGGAAAAAGCGCTAAGCCTTTCAACCCAGGCGAATTGTAGCACAAGGGAGGCCCCCCGCGGAAGGGGCTGCTGGCATGCTCCCGCTCCGCCGCCGGGGCTGCTCGGCCCCGGCGGCCACGGATCGAGGAGGCCCGCGCGAGCGCCTACAGCGCCCTCACGTGCTCCAGGAGGTCCAGCCTCTCGAACCGCCCGCCGAGGATGGGCTCGGGCAGCACGCCCAGCACGTCCTCGAGGAGCGTGGCGTAGATCCGGCGGAAGTCCGTGTGGTGCCGGAGGTCGCCGTCGTCGAGGTCGTCGAGGGTCGGGTGGGGCCCGTGGAGGCCCCCCCGCACGCTCCCCGAGACGACGAAGACCGGCGCCGCGACTCCGTGGTCCGTCCCGAGGCTCCCGTTCTCGCGGACGCGGCGGCCGAACTCGCTGAAGGAGACGAGGACGGTGCGGTCGGCCGCGCCGAGGGCCTTCAGGTGCTTGTGGAAGGCCGCGACGGCGTCCGAAAAGGTCGCGAGCAGGTGCGTGTGGGCGTCCCCCTGCTGAGAGTGGGTGTCGAACCCTCCCAGCGACAGGTAGTAGATCCGCGAGGCGAAGCCTCCTCCGATGAGCTGCCCCACCCACTTGAGCTTCTCGGCGAGGCGGCTCTCCGGGTACTCGGCGGGCACGGCCTTGCCGCGCAGCTCGACCAGCCTCTCGAGGTCCCCCAGCGTCGCCTCGGCGAGGGCGCGCACGCGCTCGACATCGCCCGTCCTCTCGCGCGCGTTGAGGCCGGCGAGGCGTCGGCGGAGCTCACGGCCCCGGTCCGTGGCCATGCGGTCGACCCAGTCGAGGTTCTGGAGCGCCGGCACGTGCACCTCCCCGGCCAGCGCGAGGGGCAGCCTCTCGTCGCCCACGTCGAGGGCGCTCAGGCGCTCGCGGTGCCGCGCGATGGCGCCGCCGAGCCAGCCCACGGCCACGTCCTCGACGTCGGGCCGCGCCGTGTGCCAGATGTCCATGGAGCGGAAGTGAGACCGGTTGGGGTTCGGGTAGCCGACGCCCTGCACGACCGCCACGGCGCCTTCCCGGTACACGCTGTGCAGGGCCTTCATGGCAGGGTGGAAGCCCAGCTCCTGGGCCCCGGGCCCCCCCCCCGCATCCGCACCCGCACCGCCGCCGTCCCGGAGCGGCAGCGCCGACCCGCGCCCGACGGCGAGGGTCGGGCGGGCCTCGTGGTACCTCGGGTCCTCGAAGGGGATCACCGTGTTGAGGCCGTCGTTGCCGCCCGAGAGCTCGAGGACCACGAGGACCTTGTCATCGGGCCTCGCGGGCGCCCGCTCGGCCGCCTGGAGGAGGAAGCGCGGCACGGGCGGAAGGCCCAGGAGCGCCGCGGCCCCGAGGAATCGTCTGCGCGTCAGTCCCATGGCTTGGTTCCTTTCGTCGTGTGGGGTGCTCGGGTCGCTCGAGTGGATCAGATGAACTGGCTCTCGGGGAGCTGGAGGCAGCCGGCGGCGAGGGCCTTCGGATCCCCGCCCGAGCTCGAGCGCAGCTCCCCTGCGAGGGAGGGCTCGAGCCCTTCCGGGAAGAACCGCTCGATGATCCCGCCGGCGGCCGACTCGAGCCGGCTCCAGGGGACCTCGGCGGCGAGATCCAGGGAGCTCCCGGCGCCCCCGAGGCCCGCGGCGGCCGCCGCGAAACCGTAGCGGGCGAGGAGCGTCGTGGAGTTGAGCCACGCGTGCCCCGCGTCCCACCCCTTCACGCTGGGTGGGGCCAGGAGCTCCTGGCCCATGGCCGCGATCGCCTTCGAAACGGCCCTGGCGCCGGCGCGGGCCTCGAGGGTTCGGAGGGCGCCGACGGCGAAGTCCACGGGCGTCGCGACCAGGGACCGGCGGGCGCGGGTCGAGTAGAAGACGCGAGACGCGAGGAGCGCCGCCAGGAAATCGCCGATCCGCATCCCGCGCTCCCGGAGAGCCCTCCCGAGCTCGCGCCGGAGCTCGGCATCGGGCGACGGGTGGACGTAGTGCTCGAAGAGCTTGCGGGCGATGAGCTCCGGGCAGGCGGGGTGCTCGATCGAGAGGCGCACCACGTCCTCGCCGCCGAAGGCCCCCGTCTTGCCGAAGACGAGCTTCTCGCCCCCGTCGTGGGCGCGCTCGTTGTACCAGAAGCGGCCGTCCTTCACGTGCCAACCCGTGAAGGCCCGGGCCGCCTCCTTGATGTCTCCCTCGGTGTAGTTCCCGATCCCGAGCGAGAAGAGCTCCATGAGCTCCCGCGCGTAGTTCTCGTTGGGCTTCCCGCGCCGGTTCATGTTCCCGTCGAGCCAGACGAGCATGGCGGGGTCGCGTGAGACGGCCAGGAGGAGGTCCTCGAAGGGGCCCGGGCCCTTCGAGCGGAAGAGCGCGATCTGGTCCAGCATGAACCCCACGTCCTCGACCTTGCGCGCGCTCGTGGCGAAGTGCCCGTGCCAGAAGAGGACGAGCTTCTCCCGGGCGGGGCTCGCGCCGAGCAGCATGCGGTAGACCCAGGAGGCCTGAGCCGACTCGAGCGAGCCGACGCGCGACGCCACCTCCTCGGTGAACCGCACGTCGTCGGGCTCGGGCCGCTCCTCGAGGAGCCAGCGGGGGGCGGCCTCGGGGCCCAGCTCGAGGACCTTCGAGACCAGGCCCTCGGGCATCCCGAAGCCGGCGCGGCGCGCGAGGTGCGCCGCCGCCGCCCGGTCCCACGCCCCGTCGACCCCGGGCCGGAAGGGGAGGAGGACGTCACCCGCCGGCCGGCTCATAGCTTCACCGTCTTCTTCTCCCCGGCCTTCGCCGGCTCGGCCTTCACCGCCTTCGAGCCGAAGCTCGTGCGCAGCTCCGCCCTGGCCCGGACGGCGCCGTCCTTCCTCCAGCTCTCGATGCGGAGGTCCTTCAGGCTCGGGAGGATCTCGAGGGCCGCCTTCAGCTCGCCCTCCGCCTCGGCCCTCGACTTCCCGTTCTTGAGCATGTTGTCGGCGACGATCACGTCCAGGTTGTCCGTCAGGATGCCGTGGACCGCCCTGGCGTCGATGACGATCGAGTCCTTCGCCCCGGCCGCTCCCGTCTTCGGCTCGGAGACCTTCGAGAGCTCCTCGACGAGGATCTTCGCCAGCTCCGTGCTCGAGCTCAAGACCACCCTCGAGCCCACGACGGCCATGCTCGGCGTGAAGTTGTGCGGGAGGCCGGGCTTGGCGTCCTTCTGGAGGTTGAGGGACACCGTGTGCATGTCCACGTCCCCCACCTTCTCGGGCCTGGGGATCATACTCATGCCGCCCTCCTTCTTCTTCTGCGCCCGGTCCGCGTTGATGATTCCCACCAGCGTGTAGAAGGCCGCCACCATGTCCTTCGAGGCGTCGGCGGCGTTCTTGAGCTCGAAGATGCCGGCGAAGGCCGGGATCGCGGGCTGGGGCTTCGCGGGGAGGTCCTTGTACTCCTGGTTGCAGGCGACGATGGTGACCGTGGGGCCCAGCTCGGGGAGGATCTCGTCCTGGAAGTTGCGGCCGCCGAATACGATGCTCATCACCTGGGAGAACTGGATCAGGTCCCCCGCGGCCTTCGCGTCGAGGAGCGCCTCGCGGTTCTCCCACCACTGGGCCAGGTTCCTGTGGATCTGGGTGACGGCGAGCACGCCCCGCTTCTGAAGCCGCTCCTTCACACCGTCGGGGACGATCTCGGGGAAGAAGCTCCGGAAGCGCTCCCACGCCTTGTCCTCGCGGGCCCGCTCGCCGAGGACCGAGGCCAGCTCGAGCACGAGGTCCCCC
>JACQVW010000676.1 GCA_016209535.1 Planctomycetota bacterium
ACGTAGAGCGTTCAACGTAGAGCGTTCTATCCGGAGTGCCCGGGGACAAGCCCCGAAATCACGGGCAAGCCGGGGTCCGGGCACTGCGGATAGAACGAGTTGGACTGAAACGCTTCGCCGAATGCCTATGGGGATTGAATGGGGGGGCCGATGGTGGCCGGCTCTTGCGGGAAGTGAACGGCCGCTATGGGGATTGCTTTTAACCCATTGCGCCCACAAAGCTTGTGGCCGGCTAGGCGGACGAGGATGAATGCGATAGTCTAGGGGCAAAGCGCCATCGGTCGGTGTCTCCTGCCCAGCGATTCTACAGGGGGGAACTAGCGTCACAAGCGAATCCTCCTGCGATCCTCCGACTCGGTGCAGATCCACCGAAGGCCCCCAGCCCACGAGGAGGAGCTGAAGGCACCAGGGGATGACTGCTCCGCCCTACCGCGAAGCGGTTTAGTCCAACTCCGTTTCCGCCCACAACGGCTCCGCCTGGGCCCGTCCCGTGCTTTCAACAAGGAGAAAGGAGACACACGATGCTGAGAGTCGCCCTGTTGGTCGCGTTGACAACCGTCCTTTCCTCCGACCCGGCCGGGGCCCAGTGCTGCAAGCCCGCTGGAGCCCGGTGCGAGGGACCAGGCCACGCGGGCCACGGTGGCCCGCAGGTTGGCGGCGCCGAGGATCGCGAGGCCCCCGAGGAGGCTGCGGGGGACCAGAAGAGCATTCGCCCCTCGCCGGCGCAGCCGGGCCTACTCGCCGCCTACTTCAAGATCTGGAGGGGCCTCGGGGAAGACGATCTGCGGGACCTCGACAAGGCCCGCAAGGATCTCGTGGCGGCGCTCGGCGCGGCGATCAAGGCCCCACCCGAGAAGCTCGCCGCTCGTGAACGGGACCGGCGCGCCATGCTCCTCGAGGCAACTCGCCGCGAGGCCGAGAAGCTGGAGATCGCGGACCTGAAGAAGGCTCGCGCTGGGTTCGGAGCGCTGAGCGATGAGCTGAGGAAGCTCGTCAAGGCGCTCCCGCAGGAGGCGGACGCCTACGTGGTCCGCTGCGACATGGCGAAGAAGTCCTGGCTCCAGGACAGCCCCAAGGTGCTCAACCCCTACTACGGGCAAAGCATGACCGACTGCGGCCGGGTGATCCGGAAGCCGGCGGCCCCCGGGGCGAAGGAGGCCGAGAAGAAAGATGCGGAGCCCCGCAAGCCTCCAGCGGGCGAGAAGAAGGGAGGAGATCCGCATGCGGGACACAGGCATTGACGGGCACACCGAAGGGCCTCCGGGAAACACCATCGCAGCAAGCCAGCACAGCCTCTCCTCTGTCGTGGCCCTCTGGACAGGAGTCGCGATCGCGCTCTCCATGGCGGGCTACGCGGTCTTCGAGTACCTGAGCGCGCCGGGAGTGACGCTCCTCGAGCTGATCGTCAACCACCTCTGGCACGTCGCCGCGCTGGGAGCCGCGATCTACGGGCTCTGCTGGCTCGTCCTTCGCCGACTCCTGATCCGTCCGCTCGAGCAGATCTACCTGCACCTCTACGGCATCGGCGCGGGCCGGTTGGAGGAGCTCGATCTGCCCACGGGAGTCCGCGAGATCCAGACGATCGTCGACGGAGTGAACCTCATGGTCCGGCGCATGGAGCAGGGGCTCGATCGGCAGGCCATCGAACGGTGGCACCGGGAGATGGCGGGGCTTCGGGGCCTTGCGAGGCAAGCCTTCCTGAGGGCGCCGGAGGAGGCACAGGAGATCCTGGACCGGCTCATGAGGCTCGAGCACGCCTTCGTCTCGGTGATCCAGAGCGCCAAGAGAGCCCATCTCAGGCAGCCAGCCGCGTGAGCGCCGTCGCAGGAAACACCGCGCCTTCGTGGCCTCCCTGGCCTTCCAAGCCTCCCCTGGGCCCTCCAGCCGCGCCGCCGGTCCGCGGGCTCCCCAAGCACCCGCGAGCGGCGGGCCTGCGCGGTCATCGTAGGTTGCCGTCCATCTGCGCCGGCGACGGGATGCCGTGCCAGTGGAGGACGAGGTCCTCGGCGAGCCGGTTCTCGACGCGCGCGGCGAAGCGGTGCCCCCGGCGCACGCGGATCGTGGGCGCGGGCACGGAGCCGTTGATCGCGAGGAGGGAGGCGTGCTCTCCCGGCCAGACCTCGATCTCGGCGGGGGCCGCGGTGAGCGCGTCTCCCGTCCAGTCCGGCGGGAACCGGACCGAGTTGCCCGGCCGCGCCTCCTGCGCGTACGCATTGGGTGACGATCTCAACGCCGAGCCGCCCCGGAGAGCCAGGCAGGGAAAGGCGCCCCTGCCGCTGTTGCTTCTGAGACAGGCGTTGGCTGCGATCGGGCAGCCGGCACCTTGCTCGAGCCGCTGCGGATCGCTCCGATGGCCAGGATGAGGCTTCAGACTCCGATGGAACGTCGTTTGCTTTCCCCGCCGCCGTCCGTGGTACGAAGGGAGTCTCGCCTGTGCAGGCAGATCGCTCGACGTACAATGTTTTCCCCTTTTCGGAGGTTCGATCCCATGCTGTTCCGAAGGACCCTCTCGTTCGCCGCGCCCGCGATGCTGTCGGCCCTGGCCTTGCTCGCGGCGGGCTGCAGCAATCACAGCGGGCACACCCACGGCCCCTCGAAGGCCGGCGCGCTCCCGATCGGCAACACCCACCCGGGCTACTGCCAGGTGGCCGGCGACAAGATCGACGACGTCGCGAAGGCGGAGGCCGAGGGCGCGCTGCACGCCGACTACCAGGGCAAGCGCTACCTCTTCTGCTGCGAGGACTGCAAGCCGGCCTTCGAGAAGGACCCCGCGAAGTACGTGAAGAGTCCGCCGCCGCCCAAGAAGGAAGGGGGCGGCGAGCACAAGTGATGCTCCCCTCCTCCGCCGCCTGACCATGAAGACCGCCATCGTCTGCGCCTTGACCCTCGTGCTCCTCGCCGCCGCCGGCGCGGCCGCTCACCTCCTGGTGCCGGGGGGCCTCGGCACCTGGGTCCGCGCGCTCCGGCGAGGCGAGGCCTACACCTGCCCCATGGTCGAGCACGCCCACGTGCGCGCGAGCGGCCCCGGCCGGTGCCCGGAGTGCGGGATGGACCTCGTGCCCCTCTCGCAGGTCGAGCACAAGGGGATCTCCGCCGGCGGACCGGGGACTCCGAACGCGGGCGGTCCCGAGGGCCACGCCGCCCACGCCGCGGCGGGGCACCCGGCGGGGCACGGCGCCGCCGAGGCCGTCCCGAAGGCCCAGAAGGCGGCGCCCGCGCCGGGCGGCTCGGACCTCTACTACTGCCCCATGCACCCGACCTACAAGTCCGACCGGCCCGGCGACTGCCCGATCTGCAACATGTCGCTCGTCGCGGCGAAGGGGGACGAGGCCGCCGCGGCCTCGTCCGTGCCGGGCCACGCGGCGGTGACGGTCCGCCCCGAGCGGCGGCAGCTCATCGGCGTCAAGACCGCGCCGGTCGAGATGAAAGCGGTCGCGAAGACGATCCGCGCCGCCGGCCGCGTCGAGTACGACGAGAGGAGGCTCGCGGCGGTCAACTTGAAGTTCGGCGGCTGGATCGAGGAGCTCCACGTCAAGTCGACGGGAGAGACCGTCCGGAAGGGCGATCCGCTCTTCGCGATCTACAGCCAGGACCTCCTCGAGGCCCAGCAGAGCTACCTCCTCGCCGCGCAGGGCCTCGCCGCCCTCGGGCCGAGCCCGCCCGAGCAGGCGAGGGCCTTCGCCGAGCAGAGCCTGCGGAGCGCCCGGGGGCGGCTCCTCCTCTGGGACCTGGGCGAGGACCAGCTCCGGGCCCTCGAGGCGCGCCGCGAGCCCGAGACGCGCGTGACGATCCGCTCCAAGGTCGACGGGGTCGTCACGCGGCGGAACGTCGTCCTGGGCACCTTCGCCCAGGCCGGGATGGACCTCTACGAGGTCGCGGACCTCTCGGAGGTCTGGGTCCACGCGGACGTCTACGAGCAGGAGGTCCCGCTCGTGAAGGTCGGCCAGACGGGGAAGGTGCGGCTCGCGTCGCTGCCGGGGGAGGTCTTGAGCGGCGAGGTGGTCTACGTCTATCCGTACCTCGACGCCGAGACGCGCACGGTCCGCGTGCGGCTCGCCTTCGCGAACCCCGAGGGGAAGCTGAAGCCGGGGATGTACGGCGACGCGACGATCGAGGTCCCCCTCGGCGAGAGGCTCGTCATCGACGACGACGCGGTCCTCGACTCGGGCGAACGGCAGATCGTCTTCGTGGATCGGGGCGAGGGGCGCCTCGAGCCGCGCCAGGTCAAGGTCGAGGCTCGGGCGGGCGGCCTCGCGGTCATCGCCGAGGGCCTCGAGGCCGGCGAGGTGGTGGTCACGAGCGGCAACTTCCTCATCGACTCCGAGAGCAGGCTCAAGGCGGCCCTGCTCCAGGGAGCCGAGGGCGGGACGCACAAGCACTGACGGCGGACGGCATCCATGGTCGAGCGGATCATCGACTTCTGCGGCCGGAACCGGTTCCTGGTGCTCGTCTTCACGACGGTCGCCGTGGCCGGCGCGGCATGGTGCCTGCGGAACATCCGCCTCGACGCCATCCCGGACCTCTCGGACACCCAGGTCATCGTCTACTCCCGGTGGGACCGCAGCCCCGACATCATCGAGGACCAGGTCACCTATCCCATCGTGACCGCGATGCTCGGCGCGCCGAAGGTGAAGGCCATCCGCGGCTTCTCGGACTTCGGTTTCTCCTACGTCTACATCATCTTCGAGGACGGCACCGACCTGTACTGGGCCCGAAGCCGGGTGCTCGAGTACCTGAGCAAGATTCAGTCGCAGCTGCCGCAAGGGGTGAAGACCGAGCTTGGCCCCGACGCGACCAGCGTGGGCTGGGTGTTCCAGTACGCCCTGG
>JACQVW010000677.1 GCA_016209535.1 Planctomycetota bacterium
GCGCGGACTCCGGGACGCGCCGCTACCGCAAACCCTTCTCGCCAGCGAGCTGGCTCAGGGCCTTGTCGATCATGGCCACGGCGGGGAAGACGTGCTTCGCGTCCTCGACGGGCCCGTACAGGACGAAGTCGGCGCCGACGGCCGCCGACGCGGCCGCCGCGGCCGCCACGCACGGCGTGTAGGCCTGCGGGCCCATCGTCGTCTTGAGGCCGCGCCACATGGCCACGGCGTTGTGCGCGCCGGCCCCGGCCACGAGCCCCAGCTCGTCCTTGATCTCGGCGATGGCGCCGAACGCCTGCCCCAGGGTGGCCCGGTCCATGACGCAGGTGTCGACCAGGAGCTTCCGGATGCCCGCGGCCCGAGCCCGCGGGAGGATCTCCTTCACGGCGGTCACCCTCCCCTGGGCCGTGAAGTCCTTGAGGTAGTAGGTGAGGACGATGGCGCTCTCCACGCCGGCCTCCCGGACCGCCGCCAGCTCCTCGTCCGAGGTCTCGGGCTGGATCGAGTTGTAGACCGCCCGGCCCGCCAGCCCGGCCTCCGCGACGTAACGGAGGCCGGCGAGCCTCACCTCGACCGTGGTGCCGTCGATCAGGAGGGGCATCTCGGTGACGCTCGCGGCCAGCTCCAGGTGCCGCCGGATCGCCTCCGGCGTCGCGCCGACCACGTCCAGCATGCAAGGGTTCCCGGTGCGCCGGGAGTAGTCCTCCTGGCCGCGGATCAGCTCCGCCGCCTCCTCGCGCAGGAACTCCCCGCGGCCCTCGTCGAGGGTCACCTTGTGGCCGTGGTAGAAGATGCTCCCGATCAGGACCGTGGGACGGGCCCCGGGCTGACCGCCGACGCCGACACCACCGACCTCGAACCGCTGCTGCTCCGCCTTGAGCTCCAAGAATCCCATGCGTGTCTCCGTGGAAGAAGGCCGTCCTGAGGCCGCCGCGTTCCACGGCAACTCTCGGCGCTCCTTCCTCCGCGGGCTGTGCCCGCGGTCACGGGCGGCAGCGGAGGCCGTCTGGCGTGGGGTCGAGGCCCGGCGTGCGGGGGGGCAGGAGCTTCCGCTCGCCGGTGAAGAGGAACTGGAGGGTGGCCACGGGGTCGGAGACGTCGATCTTGCCGTCGTCGTTCGCGTCGGCCGCATCGGCGCACCGCGGCCCGCCGCCGCCGAGGAAGAGGTAGCTGAGCGTGAACTTGGCGTCGCTGATATCCACGGCGTCGTCCCCGTTCGAGTCGCCCCTCACGAAGGGGATCGCGTCGGGGACGATGTTGAGGAGCCCGTTCACGAAGACGAAGGAGCTGGCCTGGTCCGGCGCGATCTCCTGGCCGCCGGCGATGAGCTTGTTCTTCACGGGGCCACCGGTCCCGCGGCCACCGTCCCGGAACTCGATCGGCGTCTCGCCGATCGGCGCCAGGGCGCTTATGTGGAAGTCGAACTTGAGGACCTCCACGTCGACGCTGGGCGGCAGCACATCCCCCGTGTCCGAGAGGCTGATCACGGCGGCGCCCACGAGGTAGCCCGCCTCGTTGTTCTCCTCGAACCTCTCGAACTCGTACGGGGTGCCGCTCGGGGTGACGAAGACCTTGTCGGTGTCCGTGGCGGTGAGGATCGCCTCGTCGAAGTGGACCGAGTAGGAGAAGCCCTGTGAGGCGCGGTCGGCCCGGACCTTGAACGGGATCGTGACCTCCCCGCCCGGGATGCCCGTCCTGTCCTCGAGGGCGAAGCGGATGTGGATCGGAGGCGGGGGCTGCGGCTCGCTCGTGTCGCACGCCGAGCCGGTGACGTCCTGCTCGACGAAGAGCGTGCCGCTCACGAGCGTGGGGTGGATCGCCCGGCCGTATTCCCTGCCGTTGTCGGGGCCGGTACGCGGCTCGAAGCCCGACGTCAGCTCGCCCGCCTCCAGGGTCAACGGGTACTGGCCGGCCCGGGTGCCCGGCTTCAGGCAGGTCACGACCTCGGCGACGACGACGCCCTGGCCCGCGGGGATCTCAACGGGCAGAGTGAAGCTCACCACGAACGCGAAGGTGGCGCGCCCCGCCTGCGTCACCGCGCTCCGCCAACCGGCGGTCCCCACCCGCTCCGGGGTCTTGTCGTGCAGGCTGCCCGGGACGTCCTCCAGGACGCCGCTCGGATCGTGGATCACGCCCGAGAACGCCTTCAAGCTTCCGGTGCTCGAGAGGGCGATGGGGATCGCGACGCGGCGCGACGCGCCGCCGGGCGCGGCGGCGTCGCGGACGATCAGCGCCGCGGCGGGGTCCTCCAGCGGCGAGCCGCTCCCGTAGGACGGGCAGGGCAGGTCGTCGGGCGTGGGGTCGGGCCCGGCGCCGGGGAACGGTGCCGGCGGCGGTGAGCCTCCCCGGAACTGCGCCACGAGGCCGAAGACGGAGTCGGTGAGGTCGAGCACCCCATCGTCGTTCGCGTCCGCGGCGGCGTCACACTCGAGGGGCCTGTAGCCCAGGAAGATGTACCCGAGCAAGTACGGCGCGTCCGAGACGGAGAGAACCCCGTCCGAGTTCGCGTCGCCCCGGACGAAGTCCGCCGCGCCCAGGGGCGCTCCGGCGGCCATGAGCCCCACGGTGAGCCAGAGTCCTCTACGCATGTCCGACCTCTCTGAGAATGTGAGAATGGCTGGGAGACCTGGAGACCCTGGGAACCCTCGTCCCCGCGACTCCGGAGAACTGCTGGAGCAACCCGCGTACCCTGGCGAGTCGGTTGCGGGGGATCTGGGGCCGCGCGGCGGAACCCTCGAGGATCGCACGGTTTCGCCGGCGTCCGCCCGCCTGCCCCACCGGCAGAGGAGCACCTGGATGTAACAGCCGGTTTACATCCAGAATGAGCCCGTTGCGGAGAGTCCGCAGCGGATATCGGCGAGGCTCCACTGGACCTCCCATGGACCCACACCCCAAGCCAGAGCCAGGCATCCGGATCCTGGGCCTCCTCGGCCGGAGGCCCGGGGGCGCGAGCTTCCTCGCCGCCGAGGGCGGCCGCGGCCGGCGCCCCCGCTGGGTCCTCCGCTGGTTGCCCCGAAGCGTCGCCGGCCCAGCGCTGCGCGCCGATCTCGCGGACCTCGCGTCCTTGAGCCACGCGGCGCTCGCGCTCCCCGTCGCGTTTCGGACCGACCCCGAGACGCGGCGCGCGTACCTGGTCCGGCCGTACGTCGACGGCTGCGGCATCGGGACCGCCCTCGAGGGGAAGGCGCCCAGGGACCTCGTCCCCTGGCTCTGCGCGGCGGCGGAGGCCCTGGCCATCCTTCACCGCGCGGGGCTCGCCCACGGGAGCGTGAAGCCCTCGAACCTCCTCGTGCCGAGGGCCGCCCTCTTCGCGCGCGCGCCGCGAGGCCCTCGCGTCGTCCTCTGCGACCCGAGCGTGGGGCCGCTCGAGCCTCGGGCGACCCCGGCAGGCGACCTCGAGGCCCTCGGACGGATCTTCCACGGGCTCCTGACCGGGCGGGCCGCGGACGCCGGCCAGCCGGGCCCGCTGCCGGACATCCGCGAGCTGAACCCCGCCGTGCCGGTCGACCTCGCGCGGATCCTCTCGAAGGTCCTCCACCCCGATCCCGCGAAGGGCTACAGGGGTGCGGGCTCGCTCCTCGAGGACCTGAGGACTCTCGCCGGGAGGAGGAGCGCCGGCCCGCGGCACACACCCGCGTGCTTCGTGGGGCGCGACGAGGAGGTCACGCGCGCCGTCTCGTTCCTTCGCGAGGCCGGCCGACCGGGCGCCATCGCGGTGCTGGCCGGAGCCGGCATGGGGAAGACGGCCTTCCTGCGGCGTCTGGCCCTCGAGGCGGGGCTCCTCGGCTACCGCCCGGTCTCGATCCGCTGCTACCTCGAGGCTCCGGGGCCCGTAGCGCCGCTCAAGGCCGCGGCGCGCGAGCTGATCGCGCCGGGCGCGCCCGGGCGCCGGATCCGCGCGAGGTGCCGCCGCCTCCTGGAGGCGACGCGGGGCGCCGGCGGCGCCGCGCCGGAGGGCGAGAGCGGCCGGCGCGCCTTCGCGAGGGCGCTCCGAGAGCTCCTCCTCGAGGCCGCTTCGCCCGGGCCGGTGCTGCTCCTCGTCGACGACGCCCACCTCGCCGATCCCCTCACCGTGGAGGTGCTCGCGGGCCTCACCCGCGAGGTATCGAGCCGCGATGGCCCCGGCCCCCTGTCCCTCGCGGTCTCGTTCCGCGACGAGGAGCGGTTCCGCGAGGCCCTGAGGCCCTTGAGGCAGGCCTTCTCGGCGCGAGGACGGAGGCTCGAGGCCATCGCCCTCGATCCGCTGCGCGCCGATGCCGTGAGCCTGTGGCTCGGGATCGCGCTCCCCGACGACCCCGACCTGCGGGCGGCCATCCTCCGGGGCGCCGGTCTCGGCGGCCGCCCCTTCGAGGTGGAGGAGGCGATCGGCGCCGCGGCGGGCGAGGCCCTCGCCTCGTCAGGGCCGCCGGCCCTCGCCCTCGGGCCGGGCGGCCTGGGCTCGCTCGACCCCGCCGAGAGAGACCTCCTCGAGGCGCTCGCGGTCCTCGGGCGCCCGTCGCCGCCGGAACTCCTGGCGCGGCTCGCGAAGCGGCCCGAGGGAGAGCTTCAGGCGGCCCTGGCCGCCTCGGTCCGCCGGGGGACCCTGAGCGAGGAGCGAGGTCCGTGCTTCTTCCGCCTCGGATCGCTCCACCTCTCGCTCCTCGAGGCGATCCCCGAGGAGCGCAGGCGCGCGCTGCACCGCAGGGCCGCGGCCCTCCTCGAGACCCGGGAGCCGAAGGCGTCCCGCGAGATCGCGCACCACTGGCTCGAGGGCGGTGCGCCCCGGAAGGGGACCGCCGCGGCCATCGCCGCCGCCCGGGAGCTCTCGAGGAGCCACGACGACCGGAGCGCGATCCGGTTCTTCGAGGCGGCCCTCGAGGTCCTCCCCCGCGGGAAGGCCCGGTGGCGGGCCCTGGCCGAGGAGGCGGCGGGCGCCTGCCTGCGCTCGGGCGAGCACCGGCGCGGGATCGAGCTCGTCGACGCGCTCCTCGAAGGATTGCCCGAAGCGACCTCCGAGGGTGCGCCTCGCGGGCGCGAGGCCGGGCGGCTTCATGGGCGGAAGGGCGTGCTCCTTCACCGCTCGGGGGACGCGGCGGGCGCCGCCGCGAGCCTCGAGAAGGGCCTGGAGCTCATGGCGGGCGCCGAGGGGGTCCCGTGGCTGCGCGAGCGCCTCTGGGTCGAGTCGGAGCTGGCCGAGATCCGCATCAACCAGGGCGACTACGGCCGCGCGGAGGCGGCCTGCCGCCGGGCCCTCGAGGCCCTCGCCGGGGTTCCCGCGGCGAGGGGCGACCCCGGCGTTCCGAGAGCCGAGATGGTCCTCCTCGGCACCCTTGCGCACCTCAAGATGCGCCGCTTCGAGTACGCCGAGGCGCTGGAGCTCTTCGAGCGGAGCCTCCGGGCCGGCGAGGCCGTCGGACCCGTGCCCGAGAAGGGCCTCATCTGGAACAACCTGGGGAC
>JACQVW010000674.1 GCA_016209535.1 Planctomycetota bacterium
AGGGGCTCACCGAGGCCCAGTTCAACGCCCTCGTCTTCAAGGACGACGGCGTGAACCCCGTGATCTTCGACGACGACGGCAGAATCTTCGCGGACATCTTCGGTGACGGGAGCGACCTCGTGCTGGGCTTCGCGGGCCCCACGCTGGTCCTCGAGGAGGACGGCAGGATCGTGAAGGGCTTCGCCATGTTCAACGGCGCGAGCATGGTGGGGAGCCACCGCGATGAGCTCCGCGCCGCCATGACCCACGAGCTCGGCCACCTCATCAACCTCGACCACTCGCAGGTGAACGGCCATCACATCACTTCGGTGAGCGGTCGCCTCGTCGGCGAAGGCGTCCCCGGGTTCGCCGGGGTGCCTGGGGAGGAGGACGTGGAGACCATGCATCCCCTCCTCGTCACGGCGGCGATGGCCACGCTCCACGCGGACGACAGAGCCGCCCTCTCGGCCCTTTACCCGGCGCCCGGGTTCGAGCCCTCGACGGCGGCGATCACGGGCCTCGTCCTCGACATCGACGGGTCGACGCCCCTCCTGGGCGTGAACGTCGTCGCGCGCAGCGTGCAGAGGCCCTTCGAGGAGGCCTACTCCTGCGTCTCGGGCTTCCTCGCCGACCCGGCCAAGCCCGAGGCGCTCCCCGCGGCCCTGCGCGGCGCCTACGAGCTGCGCGGCCTCACGCCCGGCGAAGCCTACAGGGTCTACATCGAGGAGGTGAGCCAGCGCTTCACCCTGGGAGCAAGCGTCGGCCCCCTCGATCCTCCGCTCGACCTCGACCCCAGCCAGCCGGCGGCGTTCCTCGAGCTCTTCAACGGGGTGGACGAGAGCGCGGAGAACCCGCCGGACGACCCGCTCGACGCGGAGGCCCTGACGCTGGCGCCGGGTGCCACGGCGACCCGCATCGATGTGGTCTTCAACGGCGTGCGGCCGCGGGTCGCGTCGATCGACCCGGCCTCGGGCCCGTACCAGAAGCTCACGAGGGTCGAGATCACGGGCGCGAACTTCATCGGCGTCGTCTCGGTCCTGCTCAGGGGCCCCGAGGGCGCGGCGGAGGAAAAGACCGTCCGGCTCACGGGGGTCGAGGTGCTCGACCCGAGCCGCCTCGAGGCGGGGGTGCCCGCCGGCATGACGCCCGGGACGTACGTCGTGATCGCCGCCACGCCGCGGGGCCAGAGCGAGCCCGGAGCGGTGGAATTCACTGTGACGGAGCCGCCGCCGGTCGTCGCGGGCACGATCCCCGACGCCGCCGAGAACGACCGGCCCCGGCAGGTCTCGGTCCTGGGCTCGCACTTCCTGGGGGCGAAGGCGGTCCGGCTCACGCGCGCCGGCCTCCCGGACCAGGAGCTCCGGATCCTCCAGGTCGCCGCGGCGGGGCGGATCGTCGTGGAGGTGCCCGCGGGCATCCTCCCCGGCGACTTCAGCGTCCACGTGACCAACACCGCGGGCGAGAGCGGGCCGAGCGCGACCCCGTTCCGCGTGCTCGAGCTCGCGCCGGTCCTCGACGTCGAGACCGACCCGGCGGCGGCGCGGAGCTCCTCGTCGAAGCAGGTGCGGATCCGGGGGTCGAACCTGGCCGGCACGACGGCCGTCGAGCTCCTGCGCGGGTCCGAGACGGTCTCGCTCCGCATCCTGTCCACGAGCCTCGACGAGGTCGTCGTCCTGGTGCCGCGCGGCCTCGAGCCCGGGACGTACACGTTCCGCTTGACGAACACCGAGGGGACCAGCACCGGGCCCGCCCAGTTCACCGTGAAGAAGGCCTCGGGCGGCGGCGGGGGCTGCGCCGCGGGGTCCGCCGGGGGCGCGCTCCCCCTCGAGGCGCTCGGCCTCCTGGCGCTCGTCTGGGCCCGGCGGCGCGGGCGCGGGCACGGGAAGGAACGGCACCCGTGAGCCTGGCGCCCGTGGCCCTCGTGACGGGTTCCTCCCGCGGGATCGGCCGCGCCATCGCGCTCGAGCTCGCGGGGGCCGGGTACGACGTCGCCGTCCACTGCGCCCGCGACGAGGCGAAGGCGCGCGGCGTCGCCTCCGAGGTCGCCGCCCGTGGCCGCCGCGCCGCCGTCTACCGCGCCGACCTGGGATCCCGGGCCGACCGGGAGCGCCTCGTCGAGGGCGTGAGGCGCGAGCTCGGCCGGATCGACCTCCTCGTCAACAACGCGGCCACGACGTCCAGTGGCCGCGCCGACCTCCTCGAGGCGGCCGAGGAAGGCTTCGACGAGGTCATCGCCGTGAACCTGAAGGGCCCCCACTTCCTGACGCAGGCCGTCGCCCGCTGGATGATCGAGCTGCGGAAGGCCCATCCGGAGCGGCCCATGTCCATCATCAACATCTCGAGCATGTCGGAGTACACTCCCAGCGTGAACCGCGGAGACTACTGCATCGCCAAGGCCGGGCTCGGGATGGTGACGAGGCTCTGGGCCTCGCGCCTCGCGGAGCACGGGATCCGCGTGAACGAGGTCCGGCCGGGGATCATCGCGACGGACATGACGGCCCCGGTGAAGGACGTCTATGACCGGAGGATCGCCGAGGGGCTCACGCCCATCCGCCGCTGGGGCGCTCCCGAGGACGTGGCTCGCGCCGTGCGGGCCCTGGCGAGCTCCGACTTCGACTTCTCGACCGCCATCGCCATTGACGTCGACGGCGGTTTCCACCTCCACAGGCTCTAGAGCGTTCCCCAAGATGCCCAGGAAGATCCCGACGACCATGCGTGCGATCCGGAAGCTCGCGCCCGAGCCGGGCCTCACCCTCATCGAGGACGTCCCGGTCCCGGAGCCGGGGCCCCACGACGTGCTGATCCAGGTCGAGGCGGCGAGCATTTGCGGCACGGACCTCCACATCTACCGCTGGGACGAGTGGAGCCAGCACAGGATCAAGCCGCCCCTGACCCTGGGCCACGAGTTCGCGGGCACCGTCGTGGTCCTGGGCGAGGCCGTCGAGGGGATCCGCGTGGGCGACTTCGTCTCCGCCGAGAGCCACGTCACCTGCGGCACCTGCTTCCAGTGCCGCACGGGCCAGGCCCACATGTGCCCCAGGACGCAGATCCTGGGCGTCGACCGCGACGGCGCCTTCGCCGAGTACGTCTCCGTGCCGTCGTCGGTCCTGTGGCGGAACGACCGCTCGAAGATCCCGCCCGAGATCGCCACGCTCCAGGAGCCCTTCGGGAACGCCGTCTTCGCCACGGTGGCTCACGAGCTGCCGGGGCAGACGGTGGCGGTCTTCGGCTGCGGCCCCATCGGCCTCTTCTCGATCGCCATCGCGCGCGCTTCGGGGGCCGCGAAGATCTTCGCGAGCGACATCAACACCTACCGCCTCCAGCTCGCGCGGAAGATGGGCGCCGGCTTCCTCTACGACCCGCGGAACGAGGCCCAGGGGGCCGTCGAGTGGTTCCTCGAGCAGAACGGGGGCGCCGGGGTGGACATCGCCCTCGAGATGTCCGGGTCCCCCGAGGGCATAGCGAACGCGTTCCGCGTCGTGAGGAACGGCGGGCGCGTCACGCTCTTCGGCATCCCGGCGCGGGCCGTGGAGCTCGACGTGGCGGAGAACATCATCTTCAAGAACCTGACGGTGCTGGGGCTCAATGGACGCAAGATCTTCGAGACCTGGTACCGGACGCGGTGGCTCCTCGAGAGCGGCGTCGTGGACCTCCACCCGCTCATCACCCTCGAGACGACCTTCGACGACTACGAGGAGGCCTTCGCCCGCCTCGCCTCGGGCAAGGCCTGCAAGATCATCCTCAAGCCCCAGCGCGAGCCCATCGATGTCCCGCGCCCCTCCGAGGAGGAGGAGGCCGCGGACCGCGCCCTGCGCGAGCAGGACGTGCGCGGGAAGGTCATCCACCGGTGAGCCGCATCTCCCTCTCCGGATGCCCCCGGCCCGCAGGATCATGAGGGAGCGCCCGCCCCCCCGCATCGCCGTCGTCCACACCGGCGACTCGCCCTGCGAGTGACACGTCGCGTTCCTGCGCGCCGTGCGCGCGCTCGGGCTCGACGGAATCGAGGTGCGCGTCGAGGACATCCTCGCCTCGCGGGAGCTGGTCGCGGGATCGAGCCTGGTCCTCGAACACGCCGACACCTACCGCGGCCGAGGCGACCTGAGGCCCCTCGTCCGACACTGGATCGAGGCCTGGGGCGGCAGGCTCGCCGGCGCGCCCGCCGCGGCGGCCCAGGCCTCGGACGACAAGATCCTCGCCCAGGCGCGGCTCGCGGCGGCGGGGCTCCGGGTGCCCCGCTCGCGGGTCATCGCGCGAGGGGCATCCCTCGACGTCGACGGCCTGCGGTTCCCCCTGGTCCTCAAGCGGCCCTTCGAGCACGGGAGCCGCGGCGTCCTGCGGATCGCCGGGCCCAAGGCGCTGCGCGAGGCCTCCGCGCGCTGGCTCGCGCGGGGTGACGGGGCCCTCCTGGCCGAGGAGCTCGTCGAGGGCCGCGAGCTGGCCGTCGCCGTCCTCGAGGAGCGCGGGCGCCCGAGGGCGCTGCCCGCCGTCGAGGCGCTGCTCGGCGCCGGGAGCCTCTACACGGCGCGCCTCAAGGGATCGGCGGGCCCGCTCCCCATCGCGCCCGCCCGGCTCGAGCCCGCCGAGGCCCGGCGCGTCGCCAGGGCCGCCCTGCGCGCGTTCCGGGCCCTCGAGCTCCGCGACTACGCCCGCTTCGACCTGCGCCTCGAGCCGGACGGGACCCCTTACCTCCTCGAGGCCAACGCCCGCCCCAGCGTCGAGGACGGGACCGAGCTGCGCCTCGCGGCGGAGCTCGCGGGCATGAGCTTCCCGGAGCTCCTGGCGCGGGTCCTCGAGAACGCCGCCGTCCGCCACGGCGACGCGGCCCTCGCGAGGCGGCTGCGCGAGGCGAGGAGGAGGCTCGCGTGATCCTCGTTGCGAACGCCGACGACGCGGGCATCGATGTCCCGCGGAACGACGGGATCCTTCGCGCGGCCGAGCGGGGGATCGTGCGCAGCGCGTCCCTCCTCGTGACGGCCCCCGCTGCCGAGGACTTCGCCCGCAGGGCCCGCGAGACGCCGGACCTCGGCGTGGGGCTCCACTGGAACCTCACCGAGGGAGCGCCGCTCGCGGGGAGGCTCCCGAGCCTCACGGGCGAGGACGGCCGGTTCCTCCCCAAGCGGGAGCTCGCCCGCCGCGCCGGCCGCGGCATCCTCGAGCCGCGCGAGGCCGAGCGCGAGCTCGAGGCCCAGTGGGCGAGGGCCGAGGCCCTCGGGATCCGGCCCACGCACCTCGACGGCCACAACCACGCGCACCTCTTCCCGGGGATCGCCGAGGCCGCCGTGCGCGTCCTGCCCGAGGGCACCTGGGTGCGCGGCCGCCTGCCCGCCGTCGACGCCGTCCGAGGCTCGAGCGCGGCGCTCCTCTGGCCCGAGGACCCCTACGCGGATCGGGACTCGCGCGCACGCTGGATCGAGGCCCTCACGGCGCGCGCCCTCGGGCTCGGCTGGACCCGCTTCCGCATGGCGGCGCGCTTCGAGGGCCTCTCGCTCGCTCCGGGCTTCGGCGCCGGGGAGCTGATCGCGCTCCTCGCGTCGATCCGCTGCGCAGCGGAGGACGTCGTCGAGCTCATGACGCACCCGGGCGAGCCGGCGGCGGGCTCCGTCCCCTTCTCGGCGAGCCCCGACCGCCGGCTCGAGCTCGAGGCGCTCGTCGACCGGCGCGTCGCGGCCTTCGTCCGGGAGCAAGGGATCCGGCTCGCCAGCTTCGGAGACCTGCCATGACGCGCATCGCCCTCGTCTCCCCCGCCCCCCTCTCGGCGGCGAGCGGCAACGTCACCACGCTGCGCCGCATCGCGCGCGGCCTCCGGGCGGCGGGCCTCGAGGTCCTCGAGATCGGCGAGGGCGGCCAGCTCGGCGAGGGCCTGGCCGCGCTCGAGCGCGGGGCGGGGCTCGAGCGGCTCCGCGGCGCGTCCCTCGTGCACGCCTTCCACGCCTTCAAGACGGGCCCGGCGGCCCGCGAGGCGGCCCGGAGGCTCGGGGTCCCCTATGCCGTCTCCATCACCGGCACGGACCTGAGCGACGACCTGCGCCGCCCCGAACGGCGCGACGCCGTCCTCTCGGTCCTGCGGGACGCGGGCGCGGTCCTCTGCTCGAGCCTCGAGGCCCGGGGCGCCGTGCTGGCCGCCCTCGGCGGCGCCGCGCGCTGCGTGGTGGTGCCCAAGGGGGTCGAGGCGCCGGAGGCCGCGCCGCCGTGCGAGCCGCTCTCCGCGGAGCCTTTCTCGGGGGAGCCCTGGCGTGCGGAGCCCTGCCGCGCGGAGCCCTCCTGCCCGGAGGTCCGCTTCCTCCTCGTCGCCGGCTGGCGCGAGGTGAAGAACAACCTCTTCCCCCTCGAGCCCCTGGCGCGCCTCGCGGCCGAGGTGCCGGGCCTGCGCCTGCGCTTCGTGGGCCCCGTCCTCGATCCCGGCTACCACGGCCGGTGGCTCGAGGCGCGCGGCCGGTATCCCTTCGCCGAGGAGGCGGGCCCCGTGCCCCCCGAGCGCATGGACGAGGAGTACCGGCGCGCCGATGTCGTCCTCAACGCGTCGCACTCCGAGGGGGGCTCGAACGCCGTCCTCGAGGCCATGGCGAGGTCGCGGCCCGTCCTCGCCTCGAGCGTGCCCGGGAACCGTGCCTTCCTGCAGCACCACGAGGCGGCCTGGGAGCTCTCGACGGGCGTCCTCTACCGGGCGGCGCCCCTCGCCGGTGCCGGGCCCGACCGCCGCGAGCACGACGGGGAGGACTTCTACGTCAAGGCCCTGCGGCTCGCCCTCGAGCCGGAGCTCCGCCGGCGGATCGGCCGGAACGCGCGCGAGCACGTCCTCCGCGAGCACTCCCCGCGGCGCGAGATCGAAGGGGTCCTCGAGGCGTACCGCCTCGCGGGGGTCCTCGGAGCGCCGCCTCCATGAACCGGAACAGGAACCAGCGCTGGTCTCCCCGGCCGCGGAACCGGCACTTGCCCCGGCGCCGCAGCCGGTCGAGGTACGCGAAGAGCCCGGGGTGGTAGGCGTCGTACTCGCCGGGCGCGAACTCGCGCCGCAGCGTGTGGAGGGCCCTGAGGCGGAAGCGCCGCCGCGCCTGGCGGAGGACGCGGCGCGAGTCGCCCATGTCGTGGAGGACGAAGAAGAGGCGGCCCCCGGGCCGGAGGCGCCCCGGCGCCTCCCGGAGGAGCCGGCGCAGGAAGAGCGTCCCGTCGGGGCCGCCCCACTTCGAGCGCAGGAAGGGGACGGGGCCCGGCGTCTGCGGGAGGTTCGCGATGATCAAGTCGAACCGCTCGCGGCCGCAGGGCTCGAAGAAGTCGCCCGCTCGACCCTCGGCGCCGGGCACGCCGTTCCGGCGGGCGTTCGCGAGCGCGCAGCGCACGGCCCGAGGGTCGATGTCGGTGAAGAGCACGCGCCCGGCGCCCAGGACCGCCGCAGCGAGCCCGTAGACGCCCGTCCCGCAGCCGAGGTCGAGGACCGAGTCGCCCGGCCGCGCCGGGAGCCGGCGCAGGCCGTGGATCGCGACGTCGTCGACGGGGTGGACGCCGCGCGGCGCACCGATCCGCAGGCTGCGGCCAGGGAGCCGGAGGCGCAGGAAGTCGCCCCCCCGGGCCCTTCGTCGTGATATCATGAGTCTCCCTCCATGATCGCGATCGCTCGAGATCGTACCCCAACCCATGGCCGTCCAGGTATCTCCAGAATGAGCGCGCACCGCATCTCCGTCTCGACATCCATCTCCTTCGTCTCCTTCATCCCCTTGCTGCTCGTCGCCCTCTGCGGTCAGGCCGCGGGCGAGGGCTCCCGCCCGATCACCGGCAAGCTCTTCCACCTCGGCGACAATCCGAAGCCACACTGGAAGGACTTCGCGAGCGTCCAGCCGGAGCACAAGACTCAGGTCGAGATCGAGTTCCAGTCGAGGGAGAACCCGAAGGCCCTCGTCCTCGAGGTCCAGGCGGGCGAGGTGGGCATGGACTGGAAGGTGAAGGTCAACGACAAGGACGTGGGGGCCCTCAAGAAGTCGGACAAGCTCTTCACCCAGTACTTCGACGTGCCCCCCACCACCTTGAAGGACGGCAAGAACAAGCTCGTCATCGCGGCGGAGAAGGAAGGCGACGACATCTACGTGGGCAAGGCGGTCCTCCACGAGAGGCCCCTGAGCGAGATCCTGGGCTACGCCCGCGTCCACGTGCGCGTGCGGGACGCGGACTCGGGGAGCGGCCTTCCTTGCCGCATCACGGTCGTCCGCCTCACGGAGAAGAAGGAGAAGGACGTGACCAAGGTCGACGAGGACCTCGCCGAGGTCTCGAGCCCGAAGTGCGAGGACGGCGCCGTCCGGAGGGGGATCCTCTACTCGAAGGACGGCCTCGCCCGCTTCGAGCTCCCCCCCGGCGACTACAAGGTCTACGCTTCGCGGGGCTTCGAGTACAGCATGGCGTCCGAGCGCTTGAGCCTGAAGAAGCACCAGGAGCGCTCCGTCGAGCTCGAGATCCGCCGCGAGGTCGACACGACGGGCTACCTTGCCGCCGACACCCACATCCACACGAAGACCTACAGCGGCCACGGCGACATCTCGGGCGCGGAGCGCGTCGTCGCGATCGCCGGCGAGGGCGTGGAGGTGGCCGTCGCGACGGACCACAACCACCACACCGACTACGGGCCGGTCAAGGACAAGGTCGGAGTCGCCGGCCGCTTCGGGTCCATCGTGGGCAACGAGGTGACGACGCCCATCGGCCACTTCAACGCCTTCCCCTTCGCCAAGGGCGCCGACCCTCCGGAGCACGATCACACCGACTGGGTGCGGCTCGTCCAGGCGATGCGCGGCGCCTCGGGCGTGCGCGTCGTGATCTTGAACCACCCGCGGCGGGCCCTCGGGAAGGAGAGCCCTCTCGCGCAGATCCGCTACAACTCCCTCACGGGCGAGGCGCACCGCGGGCCCGACGACCTGGGGCTCAGCGCCATCGAGATCTTGAACGGGAAGACCCTCGAAGAAGACCGCATGAAGACCGTGAACGACTGGTTCGGCCTCCTCAACCGCGGGTGCCGCATGGCGGCGGTCGCCGGGAGCGATTCCCACTCGGTCGACGAGGTCGTGGGCCAGACGCGCACGTACGTCGCGAGCTCGACCGACGACCCGCGCCGCATGGACGTGAAGGAGGTCTGCGACAACTTCCTGTCGGGCCGCCTCCTCGTGAGCCTCGGCCTCCTGGCGAAGATCGAGGTGGACGGGAAGCACGTCCCGGGCGACCTCGTGCCCGCCGGGGGGCGCGGCGGGGACCTGGCGGTCCGCGTGCGGGTGGACGGGCCCACCTGGACGCGCGCCGACAGGGTCGCCCTCTACGTGAACGGCCGCGAGGACCGCAAGGAGAAGCTCGAGCCCGGCGAGAGGGACGGGACCGGGAAGGTCGTGAAGTTCGAGGCGACGTGGAAGGTCCCCGCGCCGCGGCACGACGCCTACCTCGTCGTGGTGGCCTCGGGCCCCGCCGTCACCGCCCCGTTCTGGCCCGTGAGCGGCGGCGACAAGCGGTACCTCATGGGCGTCACGAACCCCGTGTGGGTCGACGGCGACGGCGACGGGAAGTTCACCTCGGCCTTCGAGTACGCCTCGGAGCTCGTCGTGGAGCACGGGCTCAAGGGCCCGGCGCTCGAGGCCGCCCTCCGGGAGCACGATCCGGCCGTCGCGGCCCAGTTCGCGAGCATCGCGAGGGCCCGGATCCAGAGGGAGGCCCAGGAGGCTTACGACAGGCTCATGGCGAAGGCCGACCAGGACCTCGCGGACCTCCTGAGCGTCACGGAGGACACCGTGAAGAAGACGTTCACGGACTACCTCGCCGCGGCGCCCAAGGTGGAGGTGCGCACGCGCGACGATGCCGCCGAGGAGGCCGCTCGCCTCAAGAAGGAGGACGCGGACCGCAAGAAGCGCCGCGAGGACCGCGCGAAGCGCCGGCGCGAGGAGGAGGAGAAGAAGCGGAAGGAGGGGAAGAAGGGGAGGGTGTAACGTCAAGCTCTTTCCCCGCCCTCCCTGCCCGTCGCGCTATGGCACATCGCGCACGCGCGCTGGCACGACAGCCCGCGCGATGCTCTCCGTGCCCTGCGTCCGCGTCCGGACCACGCGCGTCTCGATCGCAAGGCAGTGCTTGCGCACCCAGTGTCGAAGCTTGTCTCGCGAGATCCCGAGCAGCCTCGCGGCGTGGCTCTGGTTCCCCCTGGCGCGCTCCAGGGCCCGCATGACCGCCTTCAGCTCGATCTCCTCGAGCGACAGGCATTCCTCCGCGGCCTCGGCGGCAGCAGGAGGCTCCGCCGAGCGCCGCGCGACGGGCCACTCGTCGCTCAGGACCAGGATGCCCGCCTCGATCGTGGGGCCGTCCTCGAGGATCATGACCCGCTCGATCGCGTTCTTGAGCTCTCGCACGTTTCCCGGCCAGGCGTAGGAGCAGAGCCTCCGGAGCGCCTCCGGGGAGAGGCCTTCGAAGCGCTTCCGGAACCTCCTGTTGAAGTGCTCCACGAAGGACCGGGCCAGGAGCGGGATGTCCTCCACGCGGTCCCGCAGCGGCGGGACCGTCACCGGCTCGACCTGCAGCCTGTAGTAGAGGTCCTCCCGGTAACGCCCCTCCGCGACGGCGTCCTTCAAGTTGACGTTCGTCGCGGCGACGACGCGCACGTCCACGGCGATGTCCCTCGTGCCGCCGACGCGGCGGAACGTCCTGTCCTCCAGGAAGCGGAGGAGCTTGGCCTGGAGGCCGTGGCCGAGCTCGGCCACCTCGTCCAGGAACACCGTCCCGCCGCTCGAGACCTCGAACAGTCCCCGCTTCGAGAGCCTGGCGTCCGTGAACGCTCCGCTCTCGTGCCCGAAGAGCTCGCTCTCGAGCAGCGTCTCGGGGATGGCGGAGCAGTTGATCGGGACGAACGGGCCCTGAGCGCGCGAGCTCGAGTAGTGGATCGCCTTCGCGACGAGGTCCTTCCCGGTCCCCGACTCGCCTTGGATCAGGATCGTCCCCGCGGGCGTCTTGGCGAGCTTGCCGATCTGGTCCCGCAGGGAGTGGATGGCGGGGCTTTGGCCCACGATCGCGTCGAGCCCGTACCTCGCGACGTTCTCCTGGGTGATGCGGGTCATCTCGCGCCGGAGTCGTCGGGTCTCGAGTGCCTTCCGCAGGGTGACCAGGAGCTCTTCCGCCGAGACCGGCTTCGCCAGGTAGTCGAAGGCCCCCCGCTTCATGGCCTCGACGGCGCTGGGCACCGAGGAGTATGCGGTGATGACGACCACGGGCGTGGCCGGGGCCGAGCTCACGATGCGGGAGAGAAGGTCGAGCCCGCTGCCGTCGGGGAGCCGGAGGGCGAGGAAGACGAGGTCGAGCTCCTCCCGCTCGAGCACGGAAGATGCCTCGCGGATCGAGGAGGCCTCGGCGACCTGCATGTGCTCCTCGAGGAGGTGGTGCAGGAGGGAGCTCCTGCATTCCCGGTCCGGCTCCACGATCAGGACGTGCGGTGTGACCAACGAGGCCTCTGGACGGTCTCTTCCGGTCGCTCCTCAGGTCGGCGACCTTCGCAGCCAGGGTAATCCTCGCCACCTTGGGGATCAAGGCTCAGGGTGGGGCGTGCGCTCGCAGATCAAGGCGGCAGCGCGACTGGCCTCGAAAACCCTTGTCTCGCAACGAGTTGTCGGCCGCAGCCATACCCGGCGCGTCCGAGGAACCGGCCTTGCTTGGGAGACGTCTGGCCGTGGCCGGCGCGGCGTCCAGAGGCAGGTCTCTGGAGCGGGCGCCGAGCGAGGCCGTTCAGGAGGTCACGATGGCCAAGGTAGGCGACACGTACAAGGTAGGGGAGGCGGCCCCGGAGGCCGGCGTCTACAAGTGCACGTTCCCAGGCTGCCCCAACAGCCACACCGTCACGGTG
>JACQVW010000698.1 GCA_016209535.1 Planctomycetota bacterium
CAGATCACCGTGGCCGAGGACCTCGGGATGGAAAGGCGCGGGGCCTACTACGACGGGGCGGGCACGCTGCGCGACATGGTCCAGAACCACATGATGCAGGTCCTCTCGCTGGTCGCCATGGAGCCCCCCGTGGCCATGGAGGCCGACGCCATCCGCGACGCGAAGGTGAAGGTGCTGCAGGCGGGCCGCAGGCTCCGGCCCGAGGACGTCGACCGGCACGCCGTCCGCGCCCGGTACGGTCCTGGGGCGATCCTGGGGAGACCCGTCCCCGGATACCTCGACGAGGAGGGCGTGCCGAGCGGCTCGCGCACCGAGACGTACGTGGCGCTTCGCCTCGAGATCGAGAGCTGGCGGTGGGCGGGCGTGCCCTTCTACCTGCGCACGGGGAAGCGGATGCCCAAGCGCGCGACGGAGGTCTCGATCCAGTTCAAGAAGCCGCCCTTGCACCTCTTCTGCGAGGCGACGGCCTGCACCGTGTCGCCCAACGCGCTCATCATCAACGTGCAGCCCGACGAGGGCATCTCGCTCCGCTTCGGCGCCAAGGTCCCGGGCCCCGACATCGAGATCCGCCCGGTGAAGATGGACTTCCGCTACGGGACCTCCTTCGGCAGGCCTTCCCCCGAGGCCTACGAGCGCCTGCTCCTCGACGCCATGGGAGGGGACTCGACGCTCTTCACGCGACGCGACGAGGTCGAGGCGGCTTGGGCGATCGCCACGGACATCCTCGAGGGCTGGGGGCGCTCGAGCGCGCCCCTCGAGTACCCCGCCGGATCCTGGGGCCCGCGCGATGCGGACCGCCTGTTCGAGGGGAGCGGCGGAGAGTGGCGGAGGCTGTGATGGCGGGCGGCGGCGGCGCGGACTTCCTCTCGGGCGTCCCCATCGCGGTCGATCCCGGAGCCATCGAGCGGGAGCTCGCGAGGCTCTGGAAGCCCGCGGAGCCGGGCGAGGAGGTCGCCTCCGCGGTGACGCGGGCCTGCCTCTCGAACCTCATCGTCTACCTGCCCGACGAGGCGGCCCTCGAGCGGGCCGAGGCGTGCCTGCCGGGCCTGGCGCGCCGGTTCCCGAGCCGCCGGATCCTCCTCACGCGGAGGATGGGGGCGGAGCGGAGCGGCCTCCCTTCGCGGGGATCGGGCCTCGCGGCCTGGATCAGCGCCGTCTGCCACGTCCCGGCACCCGGCGCTCCGCCCATCTGCTGCGAGCAGATCGCGCTGGAGCTCGAGTCTCCCCCCGGCGACGAGTCCTTCGAGACGCTCGCCGGCGCCGCGGTGCAGCTCCTCGTGCCCGACGTCCCCGTGAATCTCTTCGTCCCGTCCGATGGGGGAGACCGGCTCGTGGAGCTCCTCGCGCAGGTCCTCGACCGCGTGGTCTTCGACTCGCGCGCCCTCGCCCTGACCGGGCTGCGCCGCCTCGCCGCGGCGCTCTCCGCTGCGGGTCCCTGCGGCGCCGACGACCTCGCGTGGCGCGCGGGCGCCGGCTGGCGGCGCGCCCTGTGCGACCTGTTCGACGACCCGGGCGCGCGGCCGCTCCTCGGGACGCTCCGGTCCGTGGATGTGGCTCATGCGCGCGGGAGCCCGGTCCGGGCCGCGCTCCTCGCCGGATGGCTCGCCTCGCGCCTCGAGGGACCCGCGAGGCGGCTTGCGGTGGCGCTGAGGCCCGTCGACGGCGAGAGCCTCCCGCCCGGCGAGGTGCGCTCGGCGCGCCTCGAGGCGGGGAGGGGGCCCGGAGGCGCGTTCCTGGAGGTCCAGCGGCTCCCGGGCAAGGACGTCCTTCGCGTCCAGCACCTCACGAAGGTCGCCTGCGTGCTCCCCCACGCGATCCCCTTTCGGCCCGAGGGCGACTCGGAGCTCCTGGGGAGCGCCATCGAGCGGACGACGCACCAGGGGGTACTGCGGGCTGCCGTCGAGAGGGCCTTGCGGCTCGCCTGAGGGCCTCGAGGGCGTCGGGCCCTGCCCGGGTTGGGGAACTTCACACCCCGAATTCGGGAAGACATCCGGATGGAGGCCCGCCTTGCGCTGCTCCGAGTATGCGCTTACTATTCCTCATACTGGAGATCACAATGCCGATGACTGAGCGTGTGACCGTGACCCTGCCCGCCGAGCTGGTCCAGAACATCGACCGGCTTGAGAAAAACCGCAGCCGCTTCATCGCGGAGGCGGTCGAGAATGAGCTTGCTCGCCGCCGCTACGAGGGGCTGCGCCGCTCGCTTGAGCGCCCGCACCCCGAGGCCGCTGAGCTGGCCGAGGTGGGGCTGGCCGAGTGGGGCGCGAGCTTGCCTGCGGACGAGGAGGGGCTCGTCGATATGTCCGCCGGCAAGCCCGTGCGCTGGGTCGAAGGACAGGGCTGGGTCGAGGAGCCGCAGTGAACCTCGATCGTGGCACCGTGGTCCTCGTCGGCCTCGATCCGACCGTTGGCCACGAGCAGCGCGGCCAGCGCCCCTGCATCGCCGTGAGCGACCCCGCCGTGAACGCCGATCAGCGCTTCCCGCTGATCGCCATCGTGCCCGTGACCGGAACACCGGGCGAGGGCTCGCTCTACCCCGAGCTGTCGCCCGGCAAGAGCGGGCTCACGAAGGCGTCGTACGCCCTCGTCGACCACCTGCGCTCGATCGACAAACGTCGCATCCGGCGCGTGTTCGGTCGCGTGACGAAGGACGAGCTCGCCGCGATCGACCAGGGTCTCGAGCTGTTCCTCGGGCTCGGCTCTGGCAAGGGCTGAGCACCCGTGACCGAGATGTGGCGATCTCCGCACCCCTCGAGCCCTTCCACCTCGATCGCCGCGACCATAGGGTCGCCGGTGCGGTGGCGCAGCTCGATGTCGAGCTTGCCGTCCTCCGCCACGACGTCGAACGCCTTTAAGGCGCGCCGTCGCGGCCGGGGATGCCGGGAGTCGTGTCGTTGCTGGGAGTGTTGGCGAAGTCGCTCGCCTGAGAGCTATGAGGGCGGGCTCAGGCCTTGACGACCTTCGCCGCTGGCGCCTCGTAGCACTCGGCCGGGGAGGGGAAGTCTCCCGAGGCGATGTCTCGACGGTAGGCACGGATGGCCTCGAGCGCCTGGGCCCGCAGGTCGGTGTACTGTCGCGCGAAGCGGGGCTTGGGCCCAGGCGTGAGACCCAGGAGGTCCGTGAAGACGAGGATCTGCCCGTCGCACTCCGGCCCGGCGCCGATGCCGATCGTGGGGACCTCGAGGCGCGCGGTGATCTCCGCCGCCAGCCCCGCGGGCACTCCTTCGATGACCACGGAGAAGGCCCCCGCCTTCTCGAGGGCGAGAGCGTCCTCGAGCAGGTCCTCCGCTCCCTCGGGCGTCTTTCCCTGGATCCTGTAGCCTCCCATGGCGTGGATCGACTGGGGCGTGAGCCCGATGTGCCCCATGACGGGGATCTCGCTCTCGACGATGCGGCGGACGATGTCGGCTCGCTTCCTTCCTCCTTCGAGCTTCACGGCCTCGGCGCCGGCCTTCACGAAGGCGATGGCCGATTCGAGCGCCTTCTCCTCGCCTCCCTGGTAGCTGCCGAAGGGCATGTCGGCCACGAGGAGGGCGCGCCGCACGGCGCGCCGGACGGCGCGCAGGGCGACGAGCATCTCCTCCAGGGTCACCGGGAGCGTGTTGTCGTAGCCAAGGACGGTGTTCGCGAGGCTGTCGCCGACGAGGACCACGTCCATGCCCGCCTCGTCGGCGAGGAGGCCCGACGGGTGGTCGTACGCCGTGAGCGCTGCGATCTTCTCGCCCGCGAGCTTGCGGGCCCGCAGGCCGGGGACGGTCACCTTGCTCGCCGTGGGGCTCGCCATGCTCTCAGCCTTCCACCGCCGCGGCCAGCGGCTCCCTCGACGCGATGCGGTTCCGGGCGTCCACCCGGATCCGGCGAGGCTCGTGCCGCGCGGCCTCGGCTTCGGTGTACTGGGCGTAGCTCGCGATGATGACTGTGTCGCCGGCACGCACGAGGTGCGCCGCCGCGCCGTTGATCTGGACCTCGCCCTCCCCGGGGGCGCCCGCGATGGCGTAGGTGGTGATGCGGGCGCCGTTCGTCACGTCGTAGATCTGGACTTGCTCGTGCTCCAGGATGTCCGCCGCCTCGAGGAGGAGCGGGTCCAGGGTCACGCTGCCCTCGTAGTGGAGGTCGGCCCCGGTCACGACGGCGCGGTGGATCTTCGACTTGAGCAGGGTTCGCTGCATGGGGTGGCGACGGCGATGGGCGTTGGACCTTTCCGAAGCCCTCTGGGCGATTGCGACACCCGAGGGTACGATAGGGCTCAGTATATGGCCAATAAATAGTTGATATGGTTTCGCATTGTCTGGTTCAATGGATCGCCCATGGACCTCCACAAGCTACGCGGGTTCCACGCCGTCGTGCAGCACGGGAGCTTCACCGCCGCGGCGAGGCGCCTCCACCTCACGCAGCCGACGGTGAGCCTCCAGGTCATGGCCCTCGAGAAAGGGCTGGGCTTCCAGCTCCTCGAGCGCGGCGCTCGGCGCGTCCGGCCCACCCGGGAGGGCGAGGTCCTCTACGACCTCGCCACGAGGCTCTTCGAGACGGAGACCGAGATCGAGACCCTCTTCCGCAGCCGGGTCCTGCCGGAGCCGGAGCGTCTCGCCATCGCGACGAACCAGTCCGTCGCGGCCCACATCTTGCCGCCGCGCCTCGAGGTCTTCACGAGCAAGTTCCCCGGCGTCGAGATCAACATCCACAACATGAGGACCGGCGATATCGCCGCCTCGGTGCGCGACGGCTCCATCGACTTCGGGATCGTCCTCATCGACCCTGCCGTGCCGGGGCTCAAGGCGCGCAAGGTGCTCCCGTACGAGATGGTCCTCGTCACGCCGCGGGACCACCCCCTCCAGAAGAGGCGGCGCATCACGCTCTCCGACATCGCCCGCTACCCCTTCATCTCCTACACGAAGGACACGGAGACGAGGCGCCTGATCGACCAGCCCTTCGAGAAGGTGCGCCAGGAGATCTCGATCCGGATGGCCCTGGGCAGCACGGACCTGATCATCCTCTACGTGAGCCTCGGGTACGGGGTCTCGATCATCCACAACCTGAACATCGACGAGGCGAACCGAGTGAACCTGCACGTCCGGCCGCTCCAGCGGTATTTCAGCCGCCAGTACATCCACTTGATCCATCGCGACGAGGAGACCCTGAGCGGCGCAGCGCGGGCGTTCATCGACCTGTTCTGAGCATTCGATGGGGCCTTGCCTCGGTGGGGCCCCAGCGAGGTACGATCTTTGCGCGTGTGACAACGGTCGGGTGTTTTTGCTCAACCTGAGGCCTTTTTGGGAGGAGTACCCGTGCGCCCCTGGGGGAATTTTCACGAAGGACGCAGAATAATCGTCGCTCTTGGTCTTGCCGTCGGAGTCTGGGCTTGGCTCGCCGGCCCCGCCCTGCGAGGCGAGGAGGCGAAGCCGCCCGCCGGGGCCGACGCGGCCGTACAGCAAGTCTCCCCGCCCGCGCCGGCCTCCCAGACTCCCCCGGCCGGGGTTGGCGCCGAGGTCTCGAAGTACCTGAAGCTCGACGGCCAGCTCCGTTTCCGCTACGAGCTCTTCGATCCCTTCGCCTACACGACGGCCGGAGTGGACCAGGCGGACGATGCCGTGCTCATGCGGACGCGCCTCGGGGCGCTCTTCACGCCTCACCGGAAGGTCTCGGCCCGCATCCAGCTCCAGGACTCGCGGATCTGGGGCGAGGAGGGCTCGAGCGCGACCCTCGCCTCGAACCCGTCGGGCTCCGTCACGACCTCGATCGACAACGTGGACATCCACCAGGCCTACGTCGACCTGAACCACATCTTCGAGAGCTATGCGGGTGAGGACGTGGTGTCCCTTCGCGTGGGCCGGCAGGAGCTGAGCTACGGCGACCAGCGCATCGTGAGCCCCCTCGACTGGACGAACATCGGCCGCGCTTGGGACGGCGGCAAGCTCAGCGTCGCGCCGCCGGACGCCCCCGGGAAGCTCAAGGTGGACGTCTTCGGGACCGTCATCCGGGACACGGTCTCGTCGGAGACGGGCGGCGGGCCCACGGCCACGGCCGTGAGCGACCTCGACGCGAAGCAGGGCTTCCACGGGATCTACGCCGCGTTCCAGGACGTGCACATCTACGACCGGTGGGCCTGGACCGACTCGTCGGGGAAGGCTCTCCCCGTCCTCGGCCCCCACCAGCTCGACCTCTTCGCCTTCTATCGCGACCTCTCCGACGGCTCCTTCACCGCCGAGGACGGGAACCGGGGCAACGTCGACGAGGTCACCCTGGGGGCGCGGGTCGCGGGCAAGGTCCTCCAGGACAGCCGGGGCCAGGGGTTCGACTACTCGGGCGAGGCCGCCTGGCAGGGGGGGCGGTTCGCCGGCGACGACATCCGGGCCTACGGCTACGTGGTCACGGGCGGGTACACGGCCGCCCTGAGCTCCCTGGACGCCACCAAGGTGCGCCTCGGCGCCGAGTACGACTACGGCTCCGGCGACTCGGACCCGACGGACGGCGACCACGAGACCTTCGACCCGCTCTTCCCGTTCGGGCACCTCTACCAGGGCATCCAGGACACCTTCTCCTGGAAG
>JACQVW010000026.1 GCA_016209535.1 Planctomycetota bacterium
ATGGTGACGCCGAGCCCGAGGTCGTACTCCGCTCGCATCTCGAGGGTCTGGTCTTCCAGGTGTATGCGCTCGGCTACCCGTTGGGCTCGCACCAGCGTGTCGTACTCCATGCTGCGCCGGTGCCCGTTGGCGTCGAGGCCCTCGACGAGGTTCCCGAAGGCGTCATAGGTGTTGCGCGCCACGACCACGTTGCGGTTCTCGGTGCCGAGCCAGGCCTCGTGGCGCGTCAGGTGGCCGCGGGCGTCGTAGGTGTAGAACGCGTCCGCCACGGTCCGGCCGGCGCCATCGGCCACCGTCTCGCGCGTCTTCAAGCCCATGAGCCAGACCGCGGGCCGGAGCTCGAAGGTGCGAGCGGTGAAGACCTCGTCGCCGAGCGCCTCGAACACGCCGTGGTTCCGGTTCTCTACCTCGTTGCCGAGGTCGTCGAAACGCATCTCCGAGCGCAGGTGCACCGGGACGTCGCCTCGCTCCAGGACGAGCTTGTCCACCTGCTCGGTCACGGCGTAGCAGATCGGACGGTCGTCGATCCCGGTGGCCAGGACGCGGTTCGACCAGGCGTTCTCGGCGCGCTCGATCACGCTCCCGGCCTCGTCGGTGACCACCGTCTCGAGGAGCTTGCCCTTCAGGCAGTCCGAGGACAGGCCCGTGTCGAAGCGGTGGATGGTCGCCTGGGTCTCGATGGAGTCGTCCCCGAGGTCCCTCAGCTCCGCCTCGCGGAACCCCCGGAACTCCTGCTTCTCGGGGTCGTAGTAGGGATCGCGGTACGTGATGGCGCGGACGTTCACGTTGCCGCGGCTGTCGTCCTCGGCGATGCGGGCCAGGACCGGGACCGGCATCGGCATGGTGAAGGACCAGGGCCGCCCGACCTGGGCCGCCTGGACCATTTGGTCCGCTGAGCTCTCGTAGGTCATGTCGACCTTCAGCCCGAGCCCGTTGTCCACGTGCTCGAGGAGGTAAGGCCGGACGCCGGGCACCAGGTCGACGATCTGCATCCGCGGCCCGTCGAGGCGGGTCCCGTTCGAGATCAAGATGTCGCTCGAGCCGTTGCCGTTCATGTCGGCCCAGCGAAGCGCGTCGCTGGCGTTCAGCGCCGGCAGCCCGGTGATGCTCCCGGGGCCGACCAGCCCGCTCTGGAAGCGGTTCAGCCAGTAGAGCACGCCCTGCAGGAGGTCCGATGGCCGCACCACCGTCAGGTCGACCATGCCATCGCCGTCGACGTCGGAGAACCCTGCCTTGTCGATGTCCGCAGCGAGCAGGGTGGCGCCGAGGCTCAAGATGACCGGCTCGCCGAAGCGCCCGCGGCCCATGCTCGGCCAGTAGACGACCCGGCTCGACTCCACCAGGACGAGGTCCTGGAGGCGGTCGGCGTTCATGTCGGCCACGTGGGCCCCCGGGAGGTCGAAGCGGAACACCTTGCCCTCGCAGACGAGCGGGGCGACGCGGACCTCCCGGGTGTACTGGCCTGCGCGCGAGAGCATCCAGAGCTGAATCCCGCTGGGTCCGGTGTGCAAGACGTCGTTGGCGCGGTTGTGGTCGGTGTCGAGGGAGCGCGAGTTCATCCCCTCCGTGCCGTCGAAGGGCCACAGGGGCCAGGTGTCGGTGTTCCGGAGCGGGACCCCCTGGCTGGTCCAGGCGTTCCGGGAGGTGTTGTCGAAGCAGAAGAAGCGGTCAGCGGCGACGCGCACCATCAGGTCGGCCGCGCCGTCCGCGGTGGCATCGGCCAGGTGGGTTTTGGGCGAGGAGATGTCGATGCTCGGCGCGTTGTCGACCGGCTGGCTGGGCCCGAAGATCAGCTTGCCGCCGCTCATGCCGCGGTTGAGCTGCACTCGGTGCTGGCTCGCCACCGTCGAAAGGACATCGGGAAGGCCGTCGCCGTTCATGTCGATGAGCTCGACCGAGGCCGAGCTCAAGCCCTCGGGCGCCACGCCGCCATCGGTGATCAGGCTGCCGGCGACGTTCTCCGGCGGCGTCCACCGGCGGTACTCGAAGGTCACGGGCGGAAGCGCCGTGGAGCCATCGCGGCCGATCTTGGTCGCTCGTTTCAGGAGCGAGAGGTGGGCGTCGCCGTGGTACTCGAGCTCGTAACGCCGTACGAGGGCATCGGTGACGCCGTCTCCGTTGAGGTCACCGCGCAAGGAGTCTCCCGAGGCGGGGACGCCCTGGGAGATGACGTCGATGCGCTTCAGGCGCAGCCCCGTCCGCACCTCGAAGCCGGAGCGGAAGTCGGAGAAGACGTCGGGCCGGCCCGCTTCGTACGTCAGGACGGCGGCGAAGAAGGCCTGGGGCTGCCCCCAGCGGATGGAGCGGCAGTACAGTTGCCCGGGAGACGCGGCGTCGCTCACGTAGCGGTACTCGATGGCGTTGCCGTCGAGGTCGGTCACCCGCTCGAGGAGCCACTTGAAAGCGCGGCCTCCCTCCTGGATCTGCGCCGCAGGAGCCTTCCCGAACCCATAGAGGGTCCCGTCCTTCGCGCGCGCCTCCCAGCCGTTCCCGGCGCGCTGGTAGCGCAGGAAGGAGCTCTCGTTCTCGGAGCGGAACGAGCCATCGGCGAGCTGCACCAGCTCCTCCCCGTCCATGCCCGTGAACCGATCCAGCTCTTGGGGGTTGTCGATGACGCCGTCGAGGTCGTCATCCTTCCCGTTCGCTCCATCGACGTAGAGGGGGACGCCCTCATCGGTGTTTCGCGTCACCGCCCCCATGCCCGAGAGGCTCCAGCCCAGGCCCAGGGAGCCGTTCGGGGAGCCCGTGTTGTAGTGGAGCGTCAGCTCGGGAGTGTGTCCCGCCGTGCCGGACGGCACCTCGAGCTTGACCGAGTAGGAGCCGCTGCCCGTGTTGAGCTGGGGCTGGAAGGACTCGCCGAGGCCCTGGATCGATCCCGGCCCGGTGGGGAGCGAGATGGCCTGCGGGGAGACGCCGTTCTTGTCGGCGCCGGGTAAGCGGGCGGGCGCGGCCCAGTGGCCGAGCGCAGCAAGGACAAGAAGGAGCCGCGCCTGCGCCGCCTCCGCCGGATGCCGGCGAAGGGAGCAGACAGGACGCGGGCGCAAGACGGCAACGAGCATTCGCTTCAGGGGTCACCCTTCCCGAGGGGCTACGAGGAGACACTTTTCGAGGACAGTAGATGAACTGGACGAGCCCTCGGGTCGAGGACAGGGATTCTCGACAAACCCGACCCCTCTCTCGCGATCGCCACCGCCGCCTCGCCCACGAGGCTCGAGCTCTGCGACCCTCCGGGGCGGTCCGGGCGGTTGAGCAGGCCACGATCCCAGGGCAGTGCCGGCGAGGGTGAGAACGCGGATTGAGTGGCGAGCCTCGCGGTCGTCGAATACAGTATGGCCCCACCCAGCGCTACCCCGCCCAGGAGAACCCGATGCCCCCGATGAGCGTCTTCGCCTGCTCAATCCTCGTCCTCGCCTGCTCGTTGCCTGCGTTTGCTGAGTGGAGGCCCGCGAAGGGGCCCCTCCTGACGCGCTGGGCGAAGGACGTGTCGCCGGAGCGCGTCCACCCGGAGCACCCGCGGCCGCAGCTCGTCCGGAAGGAGTGGCTCGGCCTGAACGGCCTCTGGGACTACGCCATCCGGCCGCGCGACGAAGCCCGGCCCGCGAGCTTCGAGGGCCAGATCCTCGTCCCCTTTCCTCTCGAGTCGGCCCTCTCCGGCGTGATGCGCCGCGCCGGCGACGCGAGCCACCTCTGGTATCGCCGGAGCTTCCAGGTCCCGGCCTCCTGGGCGGGCAAGCGAGTCCTCCTTCACTTCGGCGCCGCCGACTGGGAGGCCCGCGTCTGGGTGAACGGCAAGGAGGCGGGCTCGCACCGGGGCGGCTACGACCCCTTCACTCTCGAGGTGACGCCGCACCTCGCCGCCTCGGGCGAGAACGAGCTCGTCGTGAGCATCTGGGACCCCACGGACAGGAGCACGCAGCCGCGCGGGAAGCAGGTCCAGGACCCCCGCGGGATCTGGTACACCCCGACGACGGGCATCTGGCAGACCGTCTGGCTCGAGGCAGTGCCGCTCGCCTCGGTCGGCGCTCTCAAGATGGTCACCGACGTCGAGACGGGCACGCTGCGCCTCGAGGTCGACCTGCGCGGCGAGGCCAAGGGCAAGCTCGCGCTGCGCGCCGAGGCCTTCGAGGGCCTCGAGGGCGGCACGCCCGTCGCCGAGGCGTCCGGACCCGCCGCGATCGCTCCCTCCTTGGTCGCGAGCGCCCTCGAGCTCAAGGTCCCCGGCGCGAAGCCCTGGTCGCCCGACTCACCCACCCTCTACGGCCTCAAGGTCTCGCTCCTCGAGGACGGGAAGGCCATCGACGAGGTCAAGAGCTACTTCGGGATCCGCGAGGTAGCGATCGGGAAGGACTCGAGCGGCATCACGCGGATGCTCCTCAACGGCAAGTTCCTCTTTCAGCTCGGGCCCCTCGACCAGGGCTTCTGGCCCGACGGCCTCTACACGGCGCCCACGGACGAGGCTCTCCGCTACGACATCGAGGTGACGCGCGACCTGGGCTTCAACATGGCGCGGAAGCACGTCAAGGTCGAGCCCGACCGCTGGTACTACTGGTGCGACGTGCTCGGGCTCCTCGTCTGGCAGGACATGCCGAGCGGCGACCGGTACATCGGCGGGAACGACCCGGACATCACGCGCTCGCCCGAGTCGGCGCGGCAGTTCGAGCTGGAGCTCAAGGGGATCATCGATGCGCTCCGCAACCACCCCTCGATCATCCTGTGGGTGCCCTTCAACGAGGGGTGGGGCCAGTTCGACACGCGCAGGATCACGGAGCTGATACGGGCTCATGACCCGACGCGCCTCGTCGACAGCGCGAGCGGCTGGACCGACCGCGGCACGGGCGACGTCCACGACATCCACGCCTACCCGGGGCCCGGCTCGCCGGACCCCGAGCCGGCGCGGGCGGCCGTCCTCGGCGAGTTCGGCGGCCTGGGGCTGCCCTTGAAGGGCCACACGTGGCAGGACGAGAAGAACTGGGGCTACCGGAGCTTCGCGACGCGGGAGGAGCTGACGGCGGCCTACGTGTCCCTCCTCGCGAGCCTCCGCCCCCTCATCGCCTCGCCGGGCCTCTCGGCCGCGGTCTACACGCAGACGACGGACGTGGAGATCGAGGTGAACGGCCTCCTGACCTACGATCGCGCCCTCGTGAAGCCCGACGCGAAGCAGGTCACCGAGGCGAACCGCAAGTGCTACTTGCCGCCGCCGAAGGTCGAGGTCGTGGTCCCCACCTCCGAGCGCGAGCCGCTCGAGTGGCGCTACGCCCTCGAGGCGCCGCCCGCGGGCTGGGAGAAGCTCGCCTTCGACGACTCGAGCTGGAAGCGCGGCCCCGGCGGCTTCGGGACGCGGGGGACCCCCGGCGCCGCCGTGCGCACCGAGTGGCGGACGGGCGAGATCTGGCTCCGGAGGACCTTCGAGCTGCCTGCCAACGGCTCCTTGGACGGCATCCACCTGCGCATCCACCACGACGAGGACGCCGAGGTCTACCTGAACGGCGTCCTCGCGGCGAGGCTCACGGGCTACACGACCAGCTACGGCCTCCTCCCCGTGAGCCCCGAGGCCCGCGCCGCCCTCAAGCCGGGCCGGAACACGGTCGCCGTCCGCTGCAAGCAGACGGGCGGCGGCCAGTACATCGACCTCGGCTTCGCCGTCGTGACGGAGGCGGGGGGGACGAGGTAGTCCGGCGCGGCCCCTCAGCCGCAGGGGTGATGGTGGACGCAGCCGAGCCCCCGAGGGCCTTCACGGAAGCCGCACCACGGGAACGGCTCCGGCGGGGGCGAGCCCGAGGCGAAGAGGTGGAAGAGGAGGTAGATGGCATCGGCGATGTCCACCTCGAGGTCCCGGTTCGCGTCCCAGGCGTCGAGGCAGCTTCCGTCCCGAGGGGCTCCCAGGAACAGGTGCTCCAGGATCGCCACGGCGTCCGTCAGGTCGACGACGCCGTCCCAAGCGGCGTCTCCCCGGATGAAGCGCACCCCGAGCCGGTTCCTGTAGACCACGAGCGAGGTGCCCAGCGTCACCACGTCGGGAAGGCCGTCCGAGTCCAGGTCCGCCACGGCCAAGTCGTAAACCGCGGTTCCGGCCGGCGAGACCAGGGGGTCCCCGTAGAGGTAGGGAAAACCGAGCTGGAAGAAGACGCTCAGGTTCTCGCTCCCCCCGAGGAGGATCTCCTCCACGCCCGACGCATCCAGGTCGGCGGCCGCGGCCGCCTGGAAGGGCTCCGCGAGGAGCAGGATTGGGTCCCGGAGGTCGCGCCGCCGGTCGAAGGAGAGAAGGTACAGGCCGTCCCAGTCGACCCTGGCCAGCAGGCCCGCGGCCCCGGTTCCCCTGAGATGCCCCGTGGCCACGGCCTCGTGGAGGCAGAAGTCTCCGACGGTGTACTCGCGCGCCTGGAAGGAGCGGGAGCCGTCGGAGAAGAGGACCCGCAGGGAGCAGTTCCCCGGTCCCTCCGTGGGGATGGCGAGGTCCGCGTGCCCGTCGTCGTCGAGGTCGGCGGCCAGGGGAGCGCCTCGGGCGGTGACCTGCGAGAGCTCCGCCCCTTCGAGGCTGCCATCGCCCCGGCCGTAGAAGATGGTCATCCGCCCCTTGTCATCCACGACGGCCACGTCCACGTGGGAGTCCCCATCGAGCCGTGCCACCGCCTGCGCGAAGGGGTGGTGGCCCGCCGAGTACCTCGCGGCGTCCCGGAATGCCCCGTCGCCGTTCCCCAGGCGGACCGCCAGGGAGCCGTCCCGGTCGGGGAACTGGCTCCCGAGCTCCGTGACGACGATGTCCAGCGCGCCGTCCTCGTCCAGGTCTGCCAGGGCCAGCGTGTGCCGGCCGTAGGCCGGGCCATCGTTGATCCGCACTGAGCGCGCCGGCTCGAGGGAGCCGTCCCCCTTCCCCCCGGCCACGGCCAGCTCCACGCTCCCGGCGGGGCCGCCCCGCAGCCAGAGGATGTCCGGGTGCCCGTCCCGATCCACGTCCCCCACGGCCAGCGCCCCCCGGTTCCTCATGAAGACGGACTCATAGCCGTGATCCCCCGGCCCGAGGCCGGAGGAGAAGGCCGGAACGGTCTCCGGCGCGACGAGCGTGCCGTCGCCCCTCCCCACGAGGACCAAGATCCCCTCGGGATCGAAGAAGGACGCGTCGAGGCGGCCGTCGCCGTCCATGTCGGCGACCAGCGGCGGCGACGCGCCGGCCAGGTAGATCTTCGAGAGAGCAGGTCCCTGCGGAGTCCCGAGGAAGACCGACAGCGTGCCGTCGGCCGCGGAGACGAGCGCCTCGTCCCGCCCGTCACCGTCCAGGTCGCCGCAGGCCACCGCGGCCGGCAGATAGCCCGGGACGGCCGCCGGCGCGGCCGCAGCGAATGTACACCCGGACGGTGAACGCGCCTTGACCCCAGGGCTCCTCGGAGACGAGCGCCGCGTGTCGGCCAGGCCATCCCGATCGACGTCCGCGGCGGCCAGGGAGCCCAGGAAGGCGCCGGGGGCGGCGAGCTCAGGTCCGCGCACGAGGCCTCCCTCCCTCGACCCGAAGAAGAGGAGCGGGACGGCCGCCTCGACCACCGCGAGGTCCGAGGCCCGTCGCCGTCGAAGTCTGCGGCCCGAGACTCGGCCCAGTCCTGGTCGTAGTCGGGGGACCCCCGCTCCCGCCAGGTCCAGCCCTGCCAGCCCTGCGTCACCAGGACCATCCCCGAGAACCGGAGGGGACCCGCGAAGTCCATCCGGCCGTCCCCGTCGAAGTCACCGGCCGAGAGGGCGATCAGGTCGAGGAAGACCCCGGGCGGGCGCGCGATCCTCACCGCCCTGTCGGGGAACATCGAATGCCGGAGGCCATGGCCGTTGCGTGGTAGGACCGCGCAGTGCAGAGGCGCCGCCGCGTCAGGAGCGGATCCTCTTCAGCGCCCGCGCCGCGAGGTGGACCTCGGCCGGGGCCCTGCCGCGCATCGCCCTCTCGAGGGCGGGCGCGGCGGCCGACGCGGCCGGGCCCATGTCGCCGAGCTGCTCGATGGCCTGCTCGCGGACCTCGCGGGCCGGATCGTCAAGGGCCTCCGTGAGGACCGGCAAGGCCTCCTCCGGGCGGGCGCCCATCCGCAGGATCGCTCCGACCGCTCCGGCCCGGACCGACGGCTCGGGGTGCTTGGCTCGAGCGGTGACGAGCGGGAGCGCCGCTCGGGCCCCAGGCCCCGCGTTGCGCAGGTAGGTCGCCGCTTCCGAGGCCAAGCTCTCCTGCCTCAAGGCGGACAGGAGGAGCCGGACGCGGCCCTCGACGTCCTTCTCGAGGGAGAGGAGCGCGCGGAGGGCCGCGCCCTGAGGGAAACTCCGGCCGCGGCGCACGACCTCCTCGAGGACCGGGACGAACGGCCTCGCGTCCTCGCCCAGCCCCGACATCGCAGCGACGAACCCCCACCACGACTCCAGGCTCCAGGAGCCGAAAGCCTCGATGAGCAGGGGCACGGCCGCATCGCCCACCTGCGAAAGAGCCCACAGGGCCTCGACCTCGAGGCTCCCGTCACGCCTCAGGGGCCCGCCCGCGTCGCGCAAGAGCCCCCAGCCCCAGCCGCTCGCGCCGCCGCCGGAGCTCGCCCTGCGCTGGAGCCCGTCTCCCGCGATCCTCACGAGCCCAGGCACCGCGCGCCGCGACCTCGAGGCGCCGAGCTCCTGCACGGCTCGGAGGCAAGCGTCGGGATCGCGCGAATCGAGCCTCCACAGCCACCACTGTTCCATGGCCAGAGGCCAGAGCGCCGCCGCCCCCGCCGCGAGGACCGCGAGGGCCACGACGGCGGTAGAGCAGACGACCGTCTTGCGCTTCCAGTCGCGCATGGGGGTCGTTGTACACCAGGGTACCCCTGCGGGGAACCCTGTACGTGCACACCCCAAGGTTTCGGCAAAGTGCTGCAAGTCTGTTGATCGCCAAGCGCCCCCGATCGAGAAACAACGGCTTGGGACGACTTTGCAGGGACCCTGGTGCACACCCCACTCGCCGCGCAGGGCGATCTCGATCCTCTCGCCGATCGCGAGCGGCAGGAGCGCCGTGTCGCCGGCGAGGCTGGATGGCAGGTCGAGAGCGAAGAGCTCCCGCATGCATGGAAGCCGTCGCTCCTCGGCGCTTGACGGACGCCGCTCACCAGGAGAGATTGACCTCTTCGAGGCGGGCATCGGCACCCCGAAGACTCCCGACTGCGTCGGCCTCCTACAGCTTCTGCTGCCCGTGGAAGCTGGCGTGCGTGGTGAGGGAGAGCGTGGGATGAAGTCGCAGCGGAAACGTACTTCCCAGCATGCGTCGACGGAGGCACACGCCGAGCTTGGTCGCTGCGGACTCGAGGGATTCACCGTCCGCGCCACGAGCGGCGGCCGGCCGCATTCTCCCTGTCGGGTCGGGACGAATTCGGGTGCTTGCCCCGCCAAAGATTGCGAATCTCTCTCCACGGCCGCCGCTGGGCGAGGGCGTCCGTCAGCTCATCCAGCGCCGCATCGGTGAGCTCCCGGACACTGGCCGCATCCGCCTGCGTGAGATCGGGAAACGCCGCGGACAGGAGCCGCAAGAGCGTCCCCAGCCGGCCTTCTCGCTCCCCCCGCTTCTCGCCTATCTTCTCGCCCAGCTTCTTGCCCCGCTTCTCGCCCCGCTTCTCCAAGTGCTCCAGCAATGTCATCGCAGTCTCCTTCACGGGCTCGAATTCGGCTGTTGCCGAGGAGAGCGCTCGCCGGACCTCGGGCTCCTTCTCGGGGCCGATGGCGCTCGTCACGTAGTATATCGCACGGCGCAGCTCGCGTCGCAGTGCGTCCGGCGGCAAGTGGGAGCACAGCTCGCGCAGCACCCCGCGGAATCGCAGCCAGCGCAGCGGCTGGCCTTCCCCGATCGTCTTCAAGAGCGCCAGCCCCAGCCGCCCCGCCTCCGTGCCCCGCAGGTCCGCCTCGTCGAGCTCGCTCAGCTCGACCATCAGCATGCGGAAATCGAGGACGTACGGGGCGAGGATCTTCCCGGCCGCCTCAGGCAGCTCGTACTCGCTCGACAAGCTCGGCGACCGCCTCCAGCGGCCGCTCTGGAGCAGCACCACGGTCAAGATGCAAGGCAGCGGGCGATCCGGCGGCGTTGCTTCAAGCTGCCGGCTGATGTAGCGGTGGAGCTGCCGCGGCGTGCTGGCCACCGGGCGGCTCTTGTGCTCGAAGAGGAGCCGGATGCGGCGCTGGAGGGTGTCGCCAACCAGCCGCACGGAGAACAAGAGGTCGGCAAACTCGCGGGCGAGGTCGTCCTTGAAGAAGCTTTCCGATTCCAGGCGCAGGCTCGTCCAGTCGAAGAGGCGGGCCACCTTCGCGGGCAGGTAGCCGCGGAAGAAACCTCGCGCCTCGGGTAGCTCGCGGGCGTGGTTCAACGCAGGGTTGCACCCTGCTATGAACCACGCGTATCACTCCACGATTCTGCCCCTGGCGCTCTTGGCGTAGGCATCGTGCGGGTTCGGGATGCGGGAGGGGCGTTTCCGTTTCATGCACCACAAAGATATGCCAAGCAGAATCTTTTGTCAATAAGAGCCCGCCTTCCCACAACCGGCAGTCTTTGTCGCCCGCGCTCCGCAGGCCACGGCTCTGCGTGGGAGGACCGGCGCGAGCGTCTCGGGATTCTCCCCGGCGAGGACGATGCTCTCGATCCTGGCCTCCCGGGCTCGCTCGAGGAGCCAACCGAGCCGCGCGGCAGGGACCCGCGTCCACCGGCACGCTCCCCCGCGGCGGCCGCGGTGGACCTTGAGCCCCAGCAGCCGCCCGAGCGCCTCCGCCCAGTGGCCGTGAACCTCGAGGAAGCGCGGGAAGGGACGCCGAGAGGGCGAGCGCCAGCCCCGCGACGCAGGCCAGGGCCCCCAGGGCGTACAGGGGCCAGTTGTACCGCAGGATCTGGAGCGCCCCATGGAAGCGCGGGCGAGCGCGAGCGGGGCCGAGCGCGGCGGTCATGGAGCTTCCTCCGCGCGGCTCCGGACGGAGCGCTGCGCCGCGCGCTCCAGGGGGTGCAGGACGCCGCGCTCCCAGAGGTACGGCACGCCCTGGAGGTGGAACGCGCTCGCGAGGACCGGCGCGGCCCCGCGGAAGGGCTCGCGCTCGAGGAATGCGCACCGCCGCACGTCGGCGCGGACGGGCCGAGGCTCCCAGGCCGCGCGGACGCCCTCGATCC
>JACQVW010000699.1 GCA_016209535.1 Planctomycetota bacterium
TCGCTGGGCCGACGCTAGTCTGCGTAACTTTTAGCATTTCTATCTTCGCCCTACGGCCCTCGCGCTGGCCCTCGCCACCTTCGCGCTCGTGGACGGCGTCGCCAGCTACGGGGTCGATGCCGGCTGGCGATGGTCGGAGCCGAAGCTCTGCCGGCGTTTCTGCCGCGGCGCTGATGGTCCCCAGCAGCTCACCCGTGAGAGGCTCTCGCAGCTCGAAGGCATGGTCGAACCACACCGCTTCTCCCGCGCCGCGTCTGTAGACGCCGCAGACGAGCCGGTGCGGCGTCGACGTGAATCCTGCGGCGCGGTGGTTCCCGTCCTCCAGGGCGAAGAGCCGCCGCCTCGACTCCATGTCCCAGACCTCGAGGCGTCCCGCGTCGCCCCACTGCCCGAATTCCCACGGGCTCTTCGACGTCAGGGCGGCGAAGCGACCGTCGGCGCTCCCGGCGCCCCGAGGTCGTCGTGCGCTCCGCCAAGCAGGTCCTGTGCCTCGGCGAGGGCCTGGACCCGGAGGCCCTCGAGTGGCTCGGCCGGCTCCTCGCCTCAGGGGCCGATGGCTCGCGGTAGCGGCCGGACGGCCGGAGGCGGGCTTCTCCGCCGGGCCGAACTCGCGTAGGATGTCGCCGGTCGTCACCGGAGCTCCACCAAGCCCGCTCCCGAGCCGAGAGGTGCCGCATGCATGGCTTTCCCTTCACCCGACGCAGTTTCCTCGCCTCCGCCCTCGCCGCGGGCGGCTCGGCGATCCTCGCCGGCCCCGCCGCTCGGGCGGCTGCGCCCGCTCGCGCGCCGGAGCGCAAGCGCTCGGGGGCGCTGCGCGTGGCCGCGATCGTCACCGAGTACCGCCCCTGGTCCCACGCCGACGTGATCGTGGGCCGCTTCATCCAGGGATTCTCGCTCGACGTCTCGCCTCACTGGTCGCCCGTCCCGATCCGGGCCATGTACGTCGACCAGTTCCCGGAGACGGACATGAGCCGCGGGCTCGCGAGGCAGTACGGCTTCCCGATCGTGAAGACGATCCGCGAGGCGATCCTCGATGGCTCGGGGAAGGTGGACGTGGACGGGGTCCTCCTCATCGGCGAGCACGGGAAGTACCCCGAGAACGACCGCGGCCAGACGCTCTACCCGCGCCGCCGCTTCTTCGAGGAGACCGCGGCGGCCTTCGAGGCGGCCGGCGAGGTCGTCCCCGTCTTCAACGACAAGCACCTCGCGGCCCGCTGGGAGGATGCGAAGTGGATGTACGAGAAGGCGAAGGCGATGGGGATCCCGTTCCTGGCCGGCTCGTCCCTGCCCCTCGCGTGGCGGAGGCCCTGGCTCGAGGTGCCCGTGGGCACGCCCTTCGACGAGGCCCTTTCCATTGGCTACGGCGGGCTCGATGCTTACGGGTTCCACGCCCTCGAGACGCTCCAGTGCATGGTCGAGCGGCGCCGCGGCGGCGAGGCGGGCGTGAAGGCGGTCCAGTGCCTCGAGGGGAAGGCCGTCTGGGAGGCCATGAGGGCCGGGAGGTTCTCGCGCGAGCTCGTCGCGGCGGCCCTCCGGCGCCACGACCCGCCCATCGAGGGCGACTTCGAGGCGCGCTGCCCCGAGCCCGTGGCCTACCTGATCGAGCACGCGGACGGCTTCCGCTCGACGTGCCTCATGATGAACCCCCTCGCCGGCCGCTTCCTCTTCGCGGCGAAGCTCACGGGCGACGCGGGGCCCGCCGCCTGCCAGTTCTGGCTCCAGGAGCCCACCTTCGGGCACTTCTCCTACCTCTCGAACGCCATCATGGAGATGGTGCGCACCGGGAAGCCGCCGTACCCCGTCGAGCGCACGGTCCTGACGACGGGGGTCCTCTCGGTGGCCATGGACTCGCGCTTCGAGAAGGGGAAGCGCATCGAGACGCCGGACCTCGTGATCCCCTACGCGCCGGCGGACCACGACCTCGGCGCCTACCGCCACCCCGAGGCCGCGAACGACCGCAGCGGCGGCTGGATCCAGCTCTTCGACGGCCGCGGCCTCGACGGCTGGCGCGAGAACCGCTTCGCCGGCGAGCCGCGCTGGGGGGTGGTGGACGGCGTCCTCACGGGACACGGCGGCCAGGGCTACCTCGCGACCTTCGAGGAGCTCCAGGACCTCGAGCTCTTCGCCGAGATCCGGATCTCGGACACTGCCGGCGGCCGCGGGAACGGCGGCATCTACGTCCGCTGTCAGCCCCACCTCGACCGGAAGGTCGAGTATCCCCCCGGCTACGAGGTCCAGTGCGACCACGGGGACCCGAACAACCCCACGGGCAGCATCTACAACCTCGGCGCGCCCGGCGCGCGGGCGCCCATGCCGCGCGTCAAGGACGGCGAGTGGTTCACACTGCGCGTGCGCGCCGAGGGGAACCGCCTGCGCACGTGGGTGAACGGCGAGCCGGCGGCCGACTGCACCGACCCGCAGGGCCGCTACCGGCGGGGGTACGTCCTCCTCCAGCTCCACCACCGCACGGGCAAGGTCGAGGTCCGCGAGGTGCGGGCGAGGAGGCTGGCATGAGCGCCGTCCACACCTGCCGCCTGCGGATCGAGAAGCACGAGGGGCCGCATCGCACGGCCCACATCGAGGGCTTCGCCGAGCCGTTGCACTTCGGCATCCACGGGGGTATCAAGCGCTTCTACAAGGACAAGTACGGCCGCGACATCCCGGGCCCGGAGCGCCCCGCCACGCTGGACCACATCGTCGCCGGGGTCGCGGGCTGACTGACCGGCACGCTCGGGAGCGCACTGGAGGTGCGCGGGATCCCATCGGCCGGGAACCTCGTGGCCGAGGTCGAGGGGGACATCGAGGACGTGCAAGGGGTGCTCAAGATCACGCGCATCCGACTGCGATTCCGCATGACCGTGCCCGCCGGCAGCCGCGAGAAGGCGGACCGGGCGCTCGCGACCTTCGCGGAGAAGTGCCCGGCGTACCAGTCGGTGAAGGGGTGCATCGCGTGCACGTGGGAGGCGGAGGTCACGGAGACGCCGTGAAGACGGAGACTTTTGTGCTCGTCGCGGCCGCGTTCGTCGCCGGCGTGGGCGCCGGCCTCGTCGTCGCCCGGCTCGCGTTCCGTGAGAGGCCTGCGGCTCGGCCGGAACTGCTGCAGGATCCTTCGGAGGCGAAGGCCCCGGAGACGGCGGCGGCGCCTCGAGACGCGGTGGCCTCCCTCCGCGAGGCCCTGGCGGCTCTCCCTCTGCTGCAAGACGAGCGAGGCGAAGGCGCCATCACCGGGAGCGTCCGCACCGAGGCCGGGAGGCCCGTCGCGGGAGTCCGGGTCGAGGCCACCCGGGAGCGCCCCGGCGGCGGGACCCAGGAGCCGCCGGCCGTCGACGCGGGCAGCCTCGGAGGACTCGAGGGCGAGCTGCTCGAGCTCGTCGCCCGCCGCCGCTGGACCGAGGCCACGACGAGGGAGGCGAGGACCGGTGCGGATGGAGCCTTCCGCCTCGAGGGGCTCGCGGACGCCGCCTACTCGGTGCGCGCCTCCCTCGAGGGCTACGAGATCGAGCCCGCGTCCGGCGTCGACGCCGGCCGCGTGCGCCCCGGGGAGGCCATCGCCTTCGTGGCCCGCGAGGTGGTCCGCGTGCCCGTCCAGGTCCTGCTCCCCGGCGGCGGGGAGCCCGAGCGGGCGGCCATCGCGGTCACGCGGCAGAGCGCCGCGGCCTGGAGGTCGTTCCGCCGGGACTGGCGGCCCGCGGACCCGGCGGTCCTCCTCCACCCGGACTGGCACGAGCTCCGCGCCCTCGGCGGCGAGGCGCACGAGCTCGCCTCGGAGCCGGTCGAGGTCGAGGTCCGCGCCGGCGAGGCCCCCGCTCTCGTCACCCTCCAGCTCGAGGCGCGCCCCGGGATCCAGGGTCGCGTGGTCTTCCCGGAGGGCGAGGAGGTGGACATGGTCGATGTCGCCGCCATCCCCCGGGCCTCGGGCACGACGGCGGACTTCAAGGAGTTCGCGGGCGGCGGCCTGGGGTGCGCCGCGCGCCGGAGCGAGGGCTATCGCTACTCCTTCCCGGACCTCCCGCCGGGCAGGTACCTCCTGGGCACGGGGCGCAAGCCCGAGGGCATCGAGGTCGTCGAGGAAGCGCGCGTCGAGGACCGCATGGTCGAGAAGGACCTCAATCTCCCGCCCCTCGATCCCCGCGACTTCGTCACGCTCTGGGTCTACGATCCGGACGGTCGGACGCTGACCGACGTCGGGGTCGACTCGGGCTGCCGCGTGAGCGGCGGCAGCTCCCAGGGCGGAGGCGTGGTCATCCGGAGGCCCGACGGCTCCTTCTGGGTCCTCCACCACGCGCGCAACTGCGACGCGCGGGACCCGAGCCTGCTTTACACCGTCACCGTGAGGTCCTACCAGTACGGGGCGCGAGAGCTCGAGTACAAGCTGCCGCAGGAGGCGCCCCTCGTGGTGCGGTTCCGGGAGACCGCGAGCCTCGAGGTCCTCGTCAGCGGATACGCCGGGAGCGGCCACGAGGGCTGGATCGACGTCCAGCTTGGCCCGATGACGAAGGAGGAGGGCGGAGCGGACCGCTCGCTCCCTCCGCACCACTTCGACCGGCTCGGCCCTCGCGGCCGGAAGCGGTTCTTCCCCCTCGAGCCCGGGGAGTACGAGCTCCACGTCATGCTCAAGTCCCACGCCACGTCAGGGGGCGGCACCGGGATCGCCTCGGTCCGCGTGACGGTCCGCCCCGGGGAGAACCGGCTCACGCTGCCCATGCCCGCCCTCGGCACCCTCACGGTGCTCGTCGAGGGCCTGGGCGAGGACGCTCGTCTCAACCTCAGAGGGTTCGATCCGGGCGGAGGAGGCTACGCGGGCGTGCAATTCAACGGCGTGCGCCCCGGCGAGGACGGCAAGCTCACCTTCGAGCGCCTGCCTTCGGGCACGTACGAGCTCTCCACCCGCAGCGGCGGGAGGTCCGGCGCGATGCGGGTGGAGGTCCCGGGCCAGCCGGTCGTGCGCTTCGAGCCGAGGCCGCACGACGCCTACCGCGTGATCGTCCGGGACCCCGGTGGCTACCTCGCCCGGGCCGGCTTCGAGACCGGGGACGTCATCGTCGGGATCGACGGAGTGCCCTTCGAGAGCGAGGCCCAGATGTCCACCCTCATGGACTCCGCCGCGGCCCGCGGCGAGGTCAAGGCCCGCGTCGTGAGGGCGGGCCGCGAGCTCGAGATCCGCTTCGATGCAAGGATGCGCCACGAGCACGAGAAGCTCGGCGGCACCCTCTGGGCATCGATCCGGTGAGGGACGGCGGGCGACCCGGGCTTGAGGGCGCCTTGCGACGAGGGAACGCCGCCGAGGCCGTACCCCCTTGGCCTACTCGGCGGCGCCGCCGCACCTCTCGGTCGGGTAGTCGCACTCCACGAACCTCTGGATGAGGTCGTCGGGAGTCGGGTCGAACTCGCAGGCGAATGGACCCGGGGCCGTGGGCTCCTTGCCACCGAGGACGAGCCAGTTGAGGGTGAAGACCGGGTCCGCGATGTCGACGCTTCCGTCGTCGTTGCCGTCCGCGGCATCGCCGCAGCACGGCGCCGAGGAGCCCAGGAACAGGAAGTTCAAGGTGAAGATCGGATCGGCGATGTCGGCCTTGCCGTCGCAGTTGGAGTCCGCGCGCTTGAAGTCCGGGTCGCACTCGTCCGGCAGCTCGTTTTGGTTGAGGTCCGTGGAATCGCCGCTCGAGATGTCGCACTCGTCGGGGACGGTGTTCGCGTTGCAGTCGGTGCTGTTCCCGCTCGCGATCTCGCACTCGTCGAGGATCCGGTCGGCGTCGCAGTCGCGGCTCGCCCCGCTCGCGACCTCGCATTCGTCCGGTGCGGCGTTCGCGTTGCAGTCGAGGCTCGTCCCCGAGGCCAGGTCGCACTCGTCCGGACGTCGGTTCTGGTTGCAGTCGAGGCTCGAGCCGCCCGCGATGTCGCACTCGTCGGGGAACGTGTTGTCGTTGCAGTCGAAGCTCGCCTCGTTCGCGATGTCGCACTCGTCGGGCACGCTGTTCAAGTTGCAGTCGCGGCCGCTCGGGACGATGACCTCGCAGTCGTCGGGGACAAGGTTGACGTTGCAGTCGTTCCCCTTGAGCTCGCACTCGTCCGGTTTCCCGTTCTCGTTGCAGTCGGGGCTCCCTCCGCTCGCGACCTCGCATTCGTCGGGGACCCCCGTCGCGTTGCAGTCCTGGCTCGCTCCGCCCGCGATGTCGCACTCGTCGGGAACGGCGTTCCCGTTGCAGTCGGCCCTGTTCCCGCTGGCGATCTCGCATTCGTCCGGGACCGCGGTGCCGTTGCAGTCCTTGCTCGACCCGCTGGCCATGTCGCACTCGTCGGGGACGGCGTTGCCGTTGCAGTCGGCGCTTGCCCGGCTTGCCAGGTCGCACTCGTCGGGCCTCCCGTTCCCGTTGCAGTCGCGGCTCACGCCGCTCGTGAAGTCGCAGACGTCCAGGGTGCCGTTTCCGTTGCAGTCCTGGGCCGTCCCCCGCTCGAGCGCGCACTCGTCGGGGACCTGGTCCTCGTCGCAGTCCGGGCTCGCCCCGGTCGAGATGTCGCACCCGTCCGGGATCCCGTTCCGGTTGCAGTCCGGGCTCCGGCCGCTCGCGATGTCGCACTCGTCGGGCACCGTGTTCGAGTTGCAGTCGCGGCTCACCCCGCTTGCGAGGTCGCACTCGTCGGGAACGGCGTTCCCGTTGCAGTCGAGGCGGGCTCCGGTCGAGAGCTCGCAGTCGTCGGGCTCGCCGTTCCCGTTGCAGTCGTTGTCCTCGCGCTCGCACTCGTCGGGTGTGCCGTTCGAGTTGCAGTCCTCGCTCGTCCCGCTCGCGATGTCGCAGTCGTCCGGGACGCTGGTGACGTTGCAGTCGTTCCGAGCGAGCTCGCACTCATCGGGCTTGCCGTTCTGGTTGCAATCAGGGCTTGAGCCGCTCTCGATGTCGATCGAGTCGGGGACGTTGTTGCCGTTGCAGTCCGCCCTGGGCAGGACCGTTCCCGAGCGGATGGCAACGTAGTCCACCTGGATGGCGCCCCTCTGGGCGGTCGAGCCCAGGCCCAGGTAGATGTAGCTCGAGGCGGTGGCGCCCGACTCCGGCAGCGTGGCGCTCTCCGAGTCGGCACGGACGTTCTGCAGGGCTGCGTCGAGGACCGGGAAGGAAGAGCCGTTCAAGAAGACCATGACGCGGACCGCGCCGCTCAAGGGATCCTCCTGCGCGGTCATCCAGAGCGTGACCCAGGGCTCGCCGACGTCGAAGCAGAGCTCTCCGGAGACGCCGGTGCAGGGCTGCCCGTTGAAGGCCTGGGCGAACTGGAGCTTGCCCTCATCGGTGATGGCGAAGCCGAGCCCTGCGGCGACGGTGCCTGGGAAGACCGGGGTCTTCTGGACGAAGCCGATCTGGCCCTTGTTCTGATCGTGCAGGTACGTGCCGTTGGGGACCGGCAGCGGGCCGCCGTTGTTCGAGAACTCCGCCGCCCTCGGTGCCGGGTTGAGCCGCCAGCGCGCCACCAGAGTGACCCCAAGGAGGAGGTTGAGCTGCGAGGATGTGTCCCGCCACAGGAAGAGCCTGCGGTTCGAGGGGTCGGTGAACCCGAGGCTCCTCGGGTCCCCGACGTCCTCCAGGTCGAGCGCCGACGCGTCTCCGCCGTCCTCCCCTTCTCCCGGGAGGAGCTGGACGTCGATCCCGCCGGGGGCTCCCGCGCCGGGCTCCGCCGTGGACCCGTCCCAGGAGTCGGAGTTGCTCGACCGGCGCCACTGGCCGTCGAGGGCCCCGACCTCATTGAAGTTAGGGGTGTGCGCGTCCTGGTCCTGATCGGCCTCGTAGGTGTAGTCGAAGCCCCCCTCGGGCTCGGTCCAGCCGCCCCGGGCATCCAACCGGCCGTTCGAGAGCGCGAGACCGATCGACATCGAAAGCCCCATGAGCCATCGCCGATGCATGGTGGTCCTCCCGGAATGTCAAGAGCCAGAGCTCGATGGGAGCTCCTGCGGCGGGACACAGCCTCCCGCTGACGACGGCGGCGCGTATTCGCACACGTCGTGCCAGGCCGATCGAGAGCGCACCCTCGAGGCCTGGATGCCATCCACGCTGCGCGGAACCGAGTATTCTTCGCGCGATGCGCCTCGACGGCAGCGCCATCGGGCCCAGCTCCGCTCCCCGGGAGCGGCCGAAAAGTCCGGAAAATCGGCGAGTTTTTCTCAACGTCAACACCCGGGGCCCGGGAATCTTGGCACGGTTCGGGCTCTCGTGTGTCTCTATGCTGCTTCGGAGTGAGCGTTCGTTTCCCGGGTCGGCCCTGGGGAGCTCGACGAAGCGCGGGGCGTCCGGGGTCTCTGAGCAGGGCCATGGGAAAGGGATCGGTCCTCATAGTCCATGCAGACAAGTTCGCGCGCGATTCCGTCGCAAGAGCGTTGCGTCAAGGAGGCTACGAGGCCACGGGTGCGGGCACCCGCGGGCTCGCGCTCCACGTGCTCAGGGCGCAGGCATTCGATGCGCTCATCCTCGCCCCGGGCCTGCCCGATGGCGACGCGATGGACGTCCTCGTGGCGGCGCGCGCCAGATCGCTGGAGGTCATCGTGATCTCTTCCAATGCGGACGTGAATGAAGCCGTCAGGTTCGTCAAGGCGGGAGCGAGCGAGTACCTGGAGCCGCCGCGCAGCCCCGATCTACTCGAGCGCCTCGACAAGCTCCTCTCGAGCCGCCGCCTCGACGGCGAGCGCCGCAACGCTCGAGAAGCGAAGCTGCGGCGCAACGGGGTTCCGGCCATCATCGGCTGCTCCCCGGCAGTGCAGCGCGTCCTGAACCTCGTGGAGCAAGTCATCGACAACCACGACACGACGGTCCTCATCCAGGGAGAGAGCGGCACGGGCAAGGACCTGCTGGCGAAGATGCTCCACTACGGGGGGCCGCGGGCCGAGGGGCCGTACATGAACCTCACCTGCACGGCCCTCTCGGACACGCTCCTCGAATCGGAGCTGTTCGGCCACGAGAAGGGAGCCTTCACCGACGCCAAGACGCAGAAGAAGGGCCTGGTCGAGATCGCGGAGGGGGGCACCCTGTTCCTGGACGAGATCGGCGACATGCGCCTCGCGACGCAGGCGCGGCTCCTGAGGTTCCTCGAGGAGAGGGCTTTCCGCCGCGTGGGAGGAGAGGTCGACTTGCATGTGAACGTGCGCGTCATCGCCGCCACCAACCGCGATCTGGAAGAGCTGGTGGAGCGCGGAGGGTTCCGGGAGGACCTCTACTTCCGTCTGAACGTCATCCCCATCACGATGCCCCCGCTGCGGGAGCGCAAGGGGGACGTCCCGCTCCTCGTCAAGCACTTCTTGCAGGTGTTCCACCGCGAGACTCACAGGCCGATCCTGGACATCGACCCCACCCTCATGTCCCAGCTCGAGGCATACCGATGGCCGGGCAACGTCCGGGAGCTCAAGAACCTGATCGAGAGGGCCATGGTGCTCTCGAGCCGCGAAGTCCTGCGGAGCGTGGCGTCGCGGAAGCCGCGGGCGGAGCGTCCCGCGGAGAGCCCGTTCAAGCTGCCCCCGGAGGGCGTCGACCTCGAGGTCCTGGAGAAGGACCTCCTGTGCCAGGCGCTGCGGGCGGCCGGCGGGAACCAGGCGCGGGCAGGGGAGCTCCTGGGGCTCAACCGCGATCAAGTGCGCTACCGCATGCTCAAGTACGGCATGCAAGTGTCCGCCCGGAACGGGTACGGCCACGCCGTGGAGCTATGACCTCGTTGCCGCTCACCCCTCCAGCCTGGCCCGCAGGAGCTTCGCCGCCTCGTCGAGGCGCCGGTAGACCGTGCGGCGGGAGAGGCCGAGGGCATCCGCGAGCACCTCGGGCTTGCAGCCGTCCTCGAAGTGAACGTAGGAGAAGATCGCCATGGCCTCCGGATACTCGGGGAAGAGCACCAAGATGGCGTCGAGGACGCGGAGCGCCTCGTCGGAGAGAGCGACCTCGCTCTCGAAGGAGTCGAGGCTGGGCCGGTCGTTCGGGTCGAAGTCGGTGCGATCGCGCAGCGTGTCCCTGCGCTTGAGCGAGATGCGGCGGCGGATGATGGTCCGCACCCAGGCGTAGAAGGCGGCATCGTTCTCCAGCCGGCTGATGTGCTCCATCGCCGCCAGGAAGGCCTCCTGGACGATGTCTTCGGTCTCGTAGATGCGGCGCAACGGGTCTTCGGGCCCCACCAGGCGCCGGCAGAAGCTCCGCATCCCCTCGGCGCAGCGCTCGTAGAGGGCGGCCCACGCGTCGGGGCGGTTCTTCCTCGCCTCCTTGACGAGCTCCAGGGTGTCGCGCGAGCGCCAGGTCGTCTTCAGGGGGTTCGTCATGGCCGTGGCCGCGCAGGCCCTGCCTTCAATTGGGGGGACACGCCCCCGGCCCGCCAGCCTCGGGGTACCGCCTGCAGTCCAGGTCATCTCGAGGCGCATCGGGCCCCCCGGGGTCTTCCCCGCACCGCGCCGGGCCCGGCGGCGCGATCTCGAGCTCGCCGACGAAGAGGTGGTTGAGGACGACGATGGCGTCGCTCACGTCGAGGACGCCATCATCGTTGGCATCGGCGGCGTCCCTGCAGCCCGGCGGGTCGCCGTCGTCGAAGAGGAATCCGAGGGCCGCGATGGGGTCCGAGATATCGACGGCGCCGCTCCCGTTAACGTCTCCTCGGCGGAAGAGCTGGCGCACGGGCAGATGCAGGAGGTAGGCCGTCCGCGCGGTCTCCGTCCTGCCGCGGACAGGCACCTGCGCCACCTCGAGCTCCACCGTGAGGTCGAGCTCGCTAAGGTCCGGCCGGTAGTGGATCCTGGCGCGGCGTAGACAGGCTGCCGGGGCCGGCAGCGGCTCGAGGCGGACCGCGCCCTCCTCGATCGCCTCGCTCGGCGTGAGGCTCCAGATCACCTCGCGAAGGTCGCTCTCGAAGCATTCGCCGGCGGCGCCCCCTCCCCCGCCGCCGCCCCCCGCGAACGGCGTCGCATCGGCGAGCACGTCGACCTCGCCGCGGGCGATGATGAAGGGGTCCGGGCAGATGAATACGAGTGGAGGGTTCGGCGCCGGCGGCTCCCTGAGCCCGATCTCGTGGAGGTGGGCGATGTGGGCCGGGCTGAGAGCCTCCGCGTAGAAGGCGGCGAGGTGGACGTCGCCCGTGAAAGGTCGAGTGAGGGATCCATCGTTGGCCAGGAAGAGCTCGTGGTCGGTGCTCCACGCGAGGTCCGATTCCTCCTCGGCGGCGCTCGCCTCGATGCCGTCGACGAAGAAGCGATGGCGCGGGCCCTCGCGGACGAAGACGAGGTGGCGTGGGTCCGGGCCGCTGAAGTCGGCGCTTACCCTGAGGTCCACATCTCTCGGCAGCGCGCTGACGCGCATGACGAATCCCCCGTCCGTCACGCCGAGGACCCAGCTCGAGTCGCCGGGATCCTGCTCGGCCATGGCGAGCAGGGTCGCGGGCCCGGCACCCGCGGCCCCCGGCTGTCCGAGCGGCACCCTCGAAAGCCAGGCCTCCACGGTGAAGTTCCCGGCGCCCTCGACCACCTCGGTGAAGAGCTTCGAGGCGCTCGCGCCGGAGCGGTAGACGGCCCCCGAAGGAGCGTTGCCCGCGGGGGCCTCGGGAGAGAAGCGGAGCGCCGAGAAGCGGTCGGGCCCGGCGCCGGGGTCGTCGGGGACGACCTCCTGGGCCGAGGTCGCCTCGCTCCCCGGAGCGAACTGGAGGTAGAGCCTCAGCTCCGGCGGGACGAGCGAACGGTCCCCGATGGATTCCGGCGCCTCCCGCAGCGCTCCACCGCCGCCGTCGCCGCCGTCTCGAGCCGGGGCACCGGCGCCGAGAAACGCGAGGGCCTCGAACTGGTCCACGACGCGAATATCGAGGTCGAGCCGCGTCTCTCCCAGCGCATTCGACGCCATGACCGAGAGCCGGTGGAGCCCCACCTGTTCCCGCCCGGGAGTCCAGAGGACCTTCCCTTCCTGGTCCAAGGAGAGCCCGGGAGGCGCCTCCCCGAGCACGCGGAGCGCCGGGCGCGGGCTGCCGGCGGTGAGGGTGAGGACGAGGTCGAAGGGCCTGCCGGTGAGGGCGGTGAGGAGCTCGCCATCGACGGGGGCGAAGGCCGGCGCGGCGGGCGGAAGGTCTTCGGGGCGAAAGACGGAGACTACGGTCCTCGCCGTCTCGGAGAGCTCGAACTGGCGGCCGCCGAAGACCGTGAGGTCCACGGCGTAGGCGCCTGGGCTGGCAAAGGTGACCTTCGTCGAGGCGGCCCGGCGCCGGGCGACCGCAGCCGGAGGGGCGGCGGGCGGCGGGACGGCGCTCCAGGCGTAAAGGAGCGCCCTGTCGCCGCGAGGATCGGTCGACCCCTTGCCGCTCGCGTGGATCGCTGCCGACGCGCCGAGCAGGACCACCTGGCCCGGGGCCTCGATCGCCGCTGCGAGGGCGGGCCCCTGGATCTCGAATTCCCGTGAGCGGGACGTCGGCTTGAACGCCCCGGAAGCGGTGGTCGCGAGGTTGACTACGGGGAGCCCCGTGCCCTTGAGCCCGCCCGCGAACAGGAGCCGGCAGGTCCTCGTCTCGCCCGCTGCCGGCACTTGGGCCTCGAGGTCGAACCGGAGCAGCACGTGGGGGTCGCAGGCCGGACCCACCGCTCGTTCCTCCAGCGCCACGGGAAGGGTGAAGCTGAGCATGACGGCGCTCACGGCGCCGGAGTCGTGCCCCTGGAGGCCCGAGGCGAGCTCCGTCTTCTCGAAACCTCCGGCCCGGCGGCCCGCCGGATCGGCGAGGCCCTCTGCGCCGGCCGTCCCGCGGGTCGTCGGGCCCCGCAAGGTGCAGCCGGAGCTCGCGATCCCGATGCTCCATGCCTGCACCTGGAACCGCGCTTCCTCCGCACTGCCGTCGCCGTTGCAGAGGCCGGCCGCGAAGCTGCCCAGCGAGACGGGGGCGCCGGGAGCTCCCTTGACCTCCAGCGGCTCGCCGAGGATCACGAGCTCGAAATCGGGGCTCTCCGCGCGCTCGGGCTGCGGGCCGCAAAGCCCGGCCGGATAGGAGCACACGACGAGGGCGTCCGGGGTCGGGTCAGGCCCGCACGTCGTGGACGGGAGAGGCGGCGCGGGGCCGCCGAGGTAGAGGTAGCCGAGGAGGAGGGACGCATCCGCCGCAAGGATCGCGCCGTCGTCGTCGGCGTCCGCGGCGTCCAGACAGGGAAAGGCCCCCCCTCCCGGAAGGAGGAAGTTGATGATGCGGCCGCAGTCGGCCAGGTCGATCCGGCCGTCCGCGTTGGCATCCCCGCGGCGGAAATCGTCCTGGCTCCTGCAGGGCGCGCTGCAGAGGGCCACGGCCCACGCGAGAGCCCCCAGGGCGATGGGTCTTTTTCGAGCCAAGGTTCCTCCGGCCGCGAGGGTGAGTCCGATCGTCGCTGAGCGGCGCGAGGGGACGCATGGCGGCAGCATGGCTCCCGGCGACAAGCGACCCAGACATCGTGAGCTTGGCACCATCTTAGCAGCAAGGCAGGGTGCGGTGAAGACCCGGCGGGGTCACTCCCCGCGACCCGGTGGATCCGCGGCGAGCCGAAAGCCGATGACCGAGCTGCGGAGCTCGGGATTGACCCCCGACCGCTGCGCCGCCCGGAACGCGCCCTCGTGGGTGATGGCCCAGGCCGAGCCGCGCGTCACGCGGTACTTCCCCTCCAGGAACCAATCCTGGCACCACTCGCGCACGGTGCCGGCCATGTCCATCACGCCATAGATCGAGCGGTCCGTCGGGAACGCTCCGACCGGCTCGAGCTGCGCGCGCTCGGGGCGGGAGAGTCCGCCCTTGACCAGCGACCAGTCGAAGCGGCTTCCCCAGGGGTAGGTCGAGCCCGAGACTCCCCGCGCCGCCTTCTCCCACTCCGCGTCCCGGAGCAGCCGCAGGCTCCGCGCCGTCCTCTTCGAAACCCACGCGGCGTAGCGCGTCGCGGCGAACCAGCTCACGCCGATGGCCGGCAGGTCCCACTCAAAGCCTTCGGGGTGGCGGGCGGCGGTGGCGGGGTCGATGTCGAGGGCCGCGGCCGAAGGCTCGTGACGGCCCCCTCCCCCGACCTTCACGAGCTCGCCCTCCTTCTCGGTGCTGGGGACCCAGCTCGCCAGCTCCGGGTCGCCGGCGGAGCGCAGCTCGTCGAGGAACGCGCAATACTGGCGGAACGTGACGGGGGACTCGGCGATCAAGAAGTCCCCGAGGTACCTCCGGGAGAGCGGGAGCGAGCTCGGCGCTTCCGGATCGCCGCCGCAGATGAACTCCCCCTGCGCCACGTGGATGAAGCCGGCGCCGATCTCCGCGTCTCGATACAGGTTGACGCGAGCGAGCCCTCTCTCGCACCGTTTGAGGAGGATCGGTGCGCGGGTGTCCCTGTATCCCTCCTTCTTCAGCACCGCCAGGTAGTGGCCGGCGGGCAATTCGAGCTTGAGCGGTGTGGCACCGCAGCCCCGGCCCTCGCCCTCCTCGAGCCGGAAGCCTCGGTCTGTGATCCGGTGGAGGTACACCACAGCGCCCGGCGGCGTGCTGACGAGAGTGAGCTGGCCCTTGTCCTCCAGGAGCTCCGTGTACTGGCCCTGCTGGTGCCTCTCGACCAGGCGGCGGTAGATCGCCATCTCCTCCTTCTTCCCTGCGCGCTCGGCCTCCTCGAACCGGTGCCAGTAGAGGGTTGCGAGGGTCTCCTTGGCGCCGGCGCAGTCACCGTCGATGCTGATCGCCGAGTGGAGGACCGCGGTCGCATCGCTGAAGACCTGTATGCGCTTCTCGTTGGTCTCGGCGGCCTCCTCGAGGAGCTTCCAGGCGTCGATCTTCAGCGATACGGGGTCGAAGGTCTGGAAGGTCTCGAGCCGGCGGCGGGCATCCAGTCGCAGCTTCTCCTCGAGCTCGGCGAGCCTCAGGTACTCGCGGGCTTTCTGCTTGCCCTCCAGCTCGAGCTGCGCGGCCTCCTTCCTGCGACGCTCCTCCTCGAGGGTGCCGTCGAGGAAGACCTGGAGGTCGTCGTGGAGGGAGACCGCGTCGGGGTAGCGGTCATCGGGCGAAGGTGCGAGTGCCTTGAGGCAGATGGCCTCCAGGCTGGGCGGGATGAGGTTGCGCGGCGCGCGGACGTGTGGCGGCACGACCTCCCCGGCGCAAGCCTTCGCCAGCACTTCGTCGAAGTCGCTCCCGTCGTAAGGGGGATGGAAGGTGAGGATCTCGTAGAGGATCGCGCCCAGGCCGAAGACGTCACTCCGGACGTCGACCTCCTCCACCCAGCCGCGGGCCTGCTCCGGCGACATGTACGCGAGGGTCCCCAGGACGCTGCCGTCCGAGGTCTCCCGCGCCGGGTCCCGGCCCGTGGCGACGACGGAGCCCTGGGCCCAGGTGCTCCTCGGCGCCCGGTGGGCCACCTTCGCCACGCCCCAGTCCATGACCAGCACCTCGCCGAAGTCCCCGACCATGATGTTCGCCGGCTTGAGGTCGCGGTGGATCACGCCGCGGACATGGGCGTAGTGCACCCCCATGGCCACCTGCTGCAGGATCTGGACCAGCCGGGTGAGGCTGAAGCGCTGTGCCGTCTCCAGGCGTCCGATGGAGAGGTCTCGGAGGATCTCGAGGAGCGTCCTGCCGCGCACGAGGCGCATGCTGAAGTAAACCCCGTGCTCGGGGTGGACCCCGACGTCGTAGACGGGCGGGATGTTGGGGTGCTCGAGCTGGCCCGTCGCGCGGGCTTCCTCGACGAGGCGGGAGGCATTGCGTGGGGTCCTGTCCTCCTTGCGCAGGATCTTGATCGCCACCAGCCGCTGCAGGTCCTGGTCGAGGGCATGGTAGACCTTGGCGCTGCCTCCGCTCGCCAGCTCCGCCTCGAAGACGTAGCGGTCCGGGGCGGGGGCGAAGGGCGGACCCGCATCGTGAGAGTCCGGGCACGGTCCGGCCAGGGGGCGCAACCCGAGCTTGGCCTGAAGGTCTTGTGCCCCGTCGCGAGGAGCCGAGCTGCTCCCCGGACGCTCCCGTGCCGGGCCGGCTTCCGGCACGTCGACGCCGGCCTCCGCGCCTTCGCGTGCGGGGGGAGCCTCGGGCCTGGCGGTCTCCCTCACCGTATCGCCCTCGGACTGGTGCACGAGCGTCCGGATGTAGCCGATCGGCGGGGAGAGGCGTTCCTCGACGAAGCGCCTCGTCTCCACGTCCCGAGGCCAACCTGGTGTCTTGGCTGCCATGCGCGCTCTCGGAGGGAAGTGGGACGGCGGCGTGAAGCCGCCGCCGGAGACCATCCTCTCTCTACATGCCGGGGAAGCCGCGACGTTGTCAACCGAAAAGGTGCGATCGTCGGCGCAAGGCGCACTTTGCCCGCGGCCAACTCGCGGGCGTCTTAGGCTCCACTTACCGGAGGGCCAGAGCATGTCGCCATCGGCGCTATCCACTCGCCCCCTCGCCGGGCGGCGTCCTGCAAGAACCTTCGGGGTACTCGCAGGGAAGCCGGTCGTCGTTGTCGTCGAGGGTGGGGTCCACCCCGCAACGGGGACCGGGCCCCGGCGGGGGAGGTGCGGACGCGCCCCGGAACAAGTAGTTGAGAGCATGGACGGGGTCCGAGATGTCCACCTTGCCGTCGTCGTTGACGTCCGCTGCGTCCCCACAGCACGGCCTGGGACCGCCCGAGAAGAGGAAGCTGAGGCTCCAGACGCTGTCGGATATATCCATCGTGGCGTCGCAGTTCGAGTCCCCTCGCAGGAAGGCCGGCTCGCATTCGTCCGGCCGGCCGTTCGTGTTCAAGTCCTTGGACCTGCCGCTCTGGACGTCACAGTCGTCCGGTACGGCGTTCCGGTTGCAGTCCTGCGCCGTCCCGCTCGCGATGTCACACTCATCAGGAGCCTGGTTCGCGTTGCAGTCGGCGCTGTGGCCGCCGGCCAGGTCGCAGTCGTCGGGCACCGAGTTCCCGTTGCAGTCGAGTCGGGCCGCATCGCATTCGTCCGGGATCGCGTTCCCGTTGCAGTCCCTGCTCGCGCCGGAGGCGATGTCGCAGTCGTCGGGTTCCGAGTTCCCGTTGCAGTCGAGCCGGGCGGCGTCGCATTCATCGGGGACCGAGTTCCCGTTGCAGTCCCTGCTCGCGCCGGAGACGATGTCGCAGTCGTCGGGCACGCCGCTCGAGTTGCAGTCGGTCTCCTGGACCTCGCACTCGTCCGGCTTCCCGTTGGCGTTGCAGTCGACGCTTGTCCCGAGCCGAATGTCGAGGTCGTCCGGCACGAGGTTCCCGTTGCAGTCGGCCAGCGGGTCCACGATGGCGAATCCCTGTCGCGATGGAACGAGCCAGGGCAGGAAGCCACAAAGGGCCAGGCCGAGGACCGGGGGCAGAGGCAGGAGAGGCAGAGGCTGTCTTCGTCTCATGGTGGGTCGTCTCCTCAAGAGATCGGTAGTCAATCGCCACGTCGCCCCAGTCTTGCTGCCGACTGCACGTGACATGCCACGGGCGCGCGTCACCCGTCCTGCGAGGCCCGAGCCCCGACGAAGTGCCAGGCCCGGCAGCAACATGGAGAGCCGCCAGGCCGTTCCGCGGGCGGGAGAGGGGTTGCTTCCAACAGGAAAACCACCCTTTCTTGGCGGTTTTTTTCGTCCGAGGCGTCATCGGCTCCCGAGGCGGGTCGCGACGGAGTATACTGAGTTCCGAGCGCGACAGGCCGCCGCGTTGAAGGTACGGGTGCGGGCTTCCAAGGTGCCCGCCAGCCAAGGTGAAGACCGCCTCAAGCGAAGCAGGACGGGGCGCCCCGGGGCGCGGGAGCTCCCTGACCCCCACGAGGCGGCGCCTGCTGACGGCGGTGATCGTGGGATCGGTCACGGCCAGCTTCGTCCTGGAGCTTGCCTCGAAATACGTGCGCGTGAACCCCCTAGCCGCCGAGGGCCTGTCTTTCTTCGCCGCAACGATCCTGTCCCTCTCGTGCGTCTACCTCGCGTTCCAGGGGAGCGAGGCTCGCGGAGTGCGCCTCACGGGCGTCCTGGGCGCTTCGTTCTTGATCGCGTCCCAGGTGCTCAACGTGTGCGACGACCTGCATGCCCTCGACGCAGTCGCCGTCCTCGGGAAGGGCAGCCCGGCCCACGAGCCGGCGAAGCAGCTCCTGCTCGTGGCGGGATTCGCCATGCTCATCGCCTCGTTTTACTCCTCCCTCCTCGAAACTCTCGAGTCGAGGAGCCGCCTCGCCGAGAAGCAGGAAGTCCTCACGCGGGAGTTCGCCGAGCGCACCGCCGTCGCCCAGAGGCTCCGGGAAAGCGAGGCGCGCCTCGCCGGGATCCTGGAGGTGGCTCACGAGGCGGTCATCTCGATCGACGAATCACAGCGCATCATCTTGTTCAACAAGGCCGCGGAGCAGGTCTTCGGCTACGCGGCCGGGGAGGTGGTGGGCCAGCACGTCGACCTCCTGATCCCCGAGCGGTTCCGCGAGGCCCACCGCCGCTACGTGGAGCAGTTCGGGGCTTCGGCCGCCACGGCGCGGCAGATGGGAGAGCGCGGCGAGATACTTGGCAGGAGGAAGGGTGGGACGGAGTTCCCCGCGGAGGCGTCCATCTCCAAGCTCGTCCTCCCGGACCAGAAGGTCTTCACGGTCCTCCTGCGGGACGTCACGGAGCGGAGGCGGACCGAGGAGAAGGTCCAGGAGGCCTACGTCGAGCTCGAGAGGAACGAGAGGATGCTGCGCGACGCGCTCGCCAAGCTGCGGAAGTCCCACGAGGAGCTGCAGGCGACCCAGCTCCAGCTCATCCAGGCCGAGAAGCTGAAGCTCGTGGGACAGCTCGGGGCGGGCGTCGCCCACCAGGTGAAGAACCCCCTCGCCGTCATCCTCATGGGGATCGAGCTCCTATCGAGCCGGCTGGCGGCGAGAGATCCGGAGCTGCCCGGAGTCCTCAAGGACATGGACGTCGCGGTGAAGAAGGCGGACGCCGTGATCCGAGGCCTGCTCGACTTCTCGGCCTCCCGGGAGCTCGATGTGCGGCCCGAGAGCCTCAACGACGTGATCGAGCAGGCGCTCCAGCTCGTGAAGTACGAGCTGGACAGGTCCCGGGTCGTGCTGTCGAAGGGCTTGGCCCAGGACCTCCCGCCCCTCCTCCTCGACCGGAACAAGCTCGAGCAGGCGTTCGTGAACGTCCTCATGAACGCCGTGCAGGCCATGCCGGACGGCGGGACCCTCCAGGTAAACACGTTCGTCCGATCGACCGACGGAGCGGGTCCATCGATCGCCGGACCCGGGGCGGACCGGGAGCCCCGGAGGGTCGTCGTCGCCGAGCTCCTGGACTCGGGCCAGGGCATCTCCGCCAAGCACCTCGCGAAGATCTACGACCCGTTCTTCAGCACCAAGTCGCGGGGCAAGGGGACCGGTCTCGGCCTGAGCGTGACGCGGACGATCGTCGAGCTCCACGGCGCCTCGATCGACATCCGGAACCGCCCCGAGGGGGGAGTGAGGGCGGCGATCGAGTTCAAGGCCTGACGCAAGAAACCCGCGGGGCCAGGATCTCGTAGGTGCCTGGCCCCGCGGACGACACGGGGTCGGTGGGGAGTGAGAGCCGAGATGCCCTCCTTCTTCCTCGAGCCTGCGCACAGGCCCGTGCGGTACCCCGGCAGTGACCGAGCCTCCCGGCATGGTCGTCAGGGAGTCACCGAAGCCGCCCAGCGGACCCCAGCCACCGGCCTCGGCCTCGGGCCTGAGGGCCGGCGGCCGTCGAGCGAGCAGCAGGGCCAAGAAAAGGGGACCGCCCGTTGAACGGGGAAGTGGGTTGCGAGAATAGGGGCGAATCTCGAGGGGTGATCCCACCCCCCGAGCAGAACGGAAGTTGCTCACGGGCGGTCCCCGTGGGATAGGGTCAAAGGGAGATCCGGTGTCAACCCGGGTCCGATCGCCTGCGTCAGGAGAAGCACTCCTCGTGCCAAACCCAGGCGATCCCCTCGGAGCCCCCCTGGCCGCGGCCAGGGCCTGTTTTTCCCGGGCCGCCGCGACATCGGAAGCCCGGCGGGGTCATGGCCGGACCGTTGCCGACAGTAAAGTTCCCTTGGACCGACGAACTTTTATTGCCCCTCCGCGCCCCGGACGGGGCGACAATGGCGAGGTGACGATGAGGTCCAGGATTCAAGGATGACGGGAGATGGTCTCGACGACAGGGGGCTCGATGAGAGCCTGTGGCTTGCCATGGACCGGCGCGGCACCGCGTGCAGGCTGCTCGCGGCTGGCGCCCACGAGCTCAAGAACCCCTTCGCCACGCTGCAGATGGGCATAGACTACCTGAGGAAGAGCGCTCCAGGGGACGATCCCGAGATCCCGGTGGTCATCCAGGAGATGGAAGCCGCGGTGCAGCGGGGCTCGCGTCTCCTGGGCGCCCTCGTGGAGTTCGCGTCCGCCAGGCCCGGGGGTCGGCTCGTGAGCGCGGACTTGAACGCCGTCGTCGACAGCGCGCTGCTCCTCGCCGAGCCCGAGCGAAGGCTCCGCAAGGTCCGCATCGACCAGTGCTTGGACCGCGGTTTGCCCCCGATGGAGGGCGACCCCCCTGCTCTGCAGCAAGCGCTCCTCGCCGTCCTCCTCAACGCCTTCGACGCCTCGGGCTCCGCCGGTGGGCTGGTCCGCGTGCGGACAGGGACGGCGCCGGGAATGGGATTTGCACGCGTCTTCGCCGAGGTCCAGGACTCGGGTCCTGGGATCCCGGACGCATTCGCGGAGCGCGTCTTCCAGCCCTTCTTCACGACAGGGCCGCCAGCCGAGCGGGCAGGCCTCGGCCTGACCGTGGCGAGGAGCATCATGAACCGGCACCGAGGAACCATCGAGCTGCGGAACCGAAGGGAAGGAGAAGACCACGGGCTCACCGCTGCGATCGTGCTCCGGGTATCAACGGACGGTGAAGGTGGACGATGAAGACGGCGAGAGAAAGGCCGCGGATCCTGGTCGTCGATGACGAGGTCGGTTTCACGCGCCTCCTGAAGCTGAACCTCGAGAGGGCCGCCGGCTACGAGGTCTGGATCGAGAACAAGGCGTCCCGCGCCGTGGCTGCGGCGCTGGAGCTCCAGCCAGACCTGCTCTTGCTGGACCTCGTCATGCCCGAGCTCGGAGGGCTCGAGGTCGTCGCGGCGCTGCGCGCGCACGAGGCGCTCAGGGACGTCCCGGTCCTGTTCCTCACGGCCGTCGCCGCGGCCGGCCAGGCCGCTGCGGGCGAGCCGGTGATCGTGAAGCCCGTCAGCCTCACGGAGCTCATGGCTCGTATCGAGGACAGGCTCCGCGCGAGGCAGGGGGCTTGAGTGGCCGGGTGTTCCGCCCGAGAGGGCCGGCGGGAACGCCCGGCAGGCGAGATCAGGTGACGTTCGACCGGACCCCGTACTTGAGCAGCCGGTAGCGCACCTGGTCCTTGTTGAGGCCGAGGAGGCGGCCGGCCTTCGGGAGGTTCCCTCCCGTCGCCTCCAGGGCCTGCAAGAGGAGGTCCTTCTCGACCTCCGCCAGGTTCAGGCCCTCTGGGGGCAGCCGGAACGCCCCGCTCCCGCGCGATGCGTCCCGCCGGAGGTGGCCCAGGACGTCCTCGGAGGTCAAGCTCTCTCCACGGCATAGGATCATGGCCCGCTCGATGGTGTTCTTGAGCTCGCGCACGTTCCCCGGCCAGTGGTGCTCGGCGAGCTCCTTCATGAGCTTCGGATCCACGCGGCGCACGTCCTTCCGGAGCTCGCGGTTGTACTCGTCCATGAAGTGGTCGACGAGGAGGGGGATGTCGCCCGTCCGCTCCCTGAGGGGTGGGAGGTGGACGGGGATCACGTTGAGGCGGAAGTACAGGTCCTCCCTGAGGGTCCCCTTCGCGACGGCGTCCTCGAGGTCGCGGTTCGTGGCGGCCACGATGCGCACCCTCACGTGCAAGTCCTTCTGCCCGCCGACGCGGCGGAAGGCCTTCTCCTCGAGGAAGCGGAGCAGCTTGCCCTGCAGCGCGAGGCTCATGTCGCCGATCTCGTCGAGGAAGAGGGTGCCCCCGTCCGCCACCTCCACGAGCCCTTTCTTCATCGTCTTCGCGTCGGTGAACGCGCCCTTCTCGTGGCCGAAGAGCTCCGACTCGAGGAGGGTATCCTGGAGCGCGGTGCAGGTCACGTTCGTGTCGGGGCCGGCTGCCCGCGGCCCGCCGTAGTGGATCGCCTTGGCGAGGATGTCCTTCCCCGTCCCGCTCTCGCCCCGGATCAAGATCGTGGCGTCGGGCGTCTCCACGACCCGCTCGACGAGCGCGAACACCTTCTGCATGGCCGGTGACTGGCCGACGATCCTCGCCACGCCGAACTTCTTGACCTGCTCCTCCCGGAGGAGTCGGAGCTCGCTCTGGAGGCGCCTCGTCTCGAGGACCTTCTCGAGCCTCAGCAGGATGTCCTCGGTGCTGAACGGCTTGGCGATGTAGTCGCTGGCCCCGCCCTTCATGGACGCGACCGCGTTCTCGACCGAGGAGTGGGAGGTGATCATGATCGCGGCCGCCTCGGGCTGGAGGGCGCGCACCTTGGGGAGGAGCTCCAGACCGCTCGCGTCGGGCAGTACGTAGTCGAGGAGCACGATGTCGTAAGACGCCTGCTCGCAGAGGCTGAGGGCCTCGGCCGCGTTCGGCGCAGCCGCCACATCGAAGCCTGCCTCCCCGAGCGCCTTGGTGAGGGTCACGCGGACGAGCTTCTCGTCATCGACGACGAGGAGGGAACCCTTCCCCGCGGCACGGGGGTTTGGAGAAACTTCGCCGGGCATGTCGTGTTTTTCTTATTGGAAACAGGCCCCGTCGAAAGGAACCGCCTTCCCCCTCGACCCTTAAGGCGCGCTGCGCCCGGGGATTAGAGGAACCGGAGGCCTCGCAGGCCAACCCTGGCATGCGGTTTGTGTTTACGCGGCGGCAACTGGACGCGCGGCTTCCTCGGAAAGCTGGAAGCGGCGCCCATTGTATCCGACAGCGTCCCGCGTTGGGAAGGAACCCCTCCTTGAGGTGAGCTCGCATGGTCAGAAAAGCCGTCTCCACAGTGGGTCTCGTCTTGCTCCTCGCAGTGGCCGGTCGCGCCCGCGGCACCGACTGCGGGGCGTGCCGGTACTACGTCCAGGGGGGGCCGTTCCTCGCCGGCGCCTCGGGCCAGAGGGTCACCCTCCTCTGCGACAACGACATCACGGTCTACGGGTTCTCCTTCGGGATCCACCACGATGAGACGAAGCTCAGGGTGACGGCCGTGACGAACGCGGGTACGGCGGCAGCCGGGGCCGACTACTTCGACGGGTCGATCGACGCGGCCCGAGGGCTGATAGGCTTCGGCTGCATCCTGGACACGAGCGGCGACTTCGCGAACAAGCTGGATCCCGGAACCGGGCGGTCGCTCGCGATCATGACCGTGGACGTCCTCTCCACGACGGACGGCCAGGCGGCGATGACCTTCGAGAGCGTCCAGATCCGGCCGCCCCCGGCGCGGCCCGTGAAGAACCTCATGACGGACAGCCAGGGGTACTCCATCGTCCCTGCGCTCGAGCACGGGACGATCGTGATCGAGACCCGCGTCCCCGTGATCGAGGCCATCCTGGACAACTCGGGCTTCGCGGGCAAGGTCTTCCAGGTGGCGGGCCGATTCTTCGCCGAGCCGGGGCGGAGCGTGACCGTGTGCGGCGCGGCGGCGTCCGCCACGCTGCGCGCCGACGGCAGGACGCTGGACGTGACCGCGCCCGGCTGCGCCACGATCGGCTGCGTCGAGGTCAAGGTCTGCACGGTGAGAGGCTGCGACGCGGAGCCCGAGGGTTTCTGCTACCTGCGGCCCCCGCCCCCGACGATTGACGGCATCGCCCCGGACAGGGGCAAGCAGGGCACGCTCTTCGTCGTCACGGGCGAGGGCTTCGATCCCCGCGGGCTCGTCGTGCGCGTCTGCGGCGTCGAGGCAGCGCACCGTCCTCCCACGGACGGCAACACGAGGATCGAAGTGACCGCGCCCGCCTGCGGCTCCTCGGGTCCTGCCGGCGTCGAGGTCTGCACCGACTTCGGCTGCGACTTGGCGCCTGGCGGGTTCACCTACGTGACGGACCCGCTGCCGGTCATCGCGTCGATCGCGCCGGACGAGGGGCGGGAGGGCACGGCGTTCGTGATCGCGGGCGAGAACTTCGACAGGCCCGGCCTCGCCGTCCGCGTCTGCGGGAAAGACGTCGCTCACGGCGCCCCCCGGAACGGCGGGACCGCGATCGACGTGACCGCCCCGACGTGCGCCGTGGGCCCGGCCGACGTGGAGGTGTGCAACGACGTCGGGTGCACGGTGGTCCCCGGGGGCTTCCGGTACCTCCCCGACCCCGTGCCCAGGATCCTGCAGATCGAGCCCCCCGAGGGGCGGGCAGGCACGAAGGTCACGATCACCGGCGAGAACTTCGACCAGCCGGGGCTCGCCGTGCGGATCTGCGGCGTCGAGGCCGTTCATGGGCCGCCGCAGAACGGCGGGACGGTACTCGAGACGACCGCCCCCGCGTGCTCGACCGTTGGTCCCGTCGACGTCCAGGTGTGCAACGACTTCGGCTGCGACACGGTCGCCGGCGGGTTCGGCTACCTGCCCGCTCCGGTCCCGGCGATCGCCCGGATCGAGCCCTCCGAGGGGCCCGCGGGCACGATGGTCACGATCACGGGCGAGAACTTCGACCAGCCGGGGCTCACCGTCCGCATCTGCGGCGTCGAGGCGGCCCACGGGCCCCCGCAGAACGGGGGGACGGTAGTGGAGGCCACGGCGCCCGGCTGCCCGACGGAGGGGCCCGTCGCGGTCGAGGTATGCAACTCCTTCGGCTGCGCATCGGATCCCGACGGGTACACCTATCCGCCCACCGGAGGGACGCGGTTCGTGCGCGGCGACGCCGATGCCTCCGGCGCGATCGACCTCACGGACGGGATCCGCACCTTGAACTTCCTGTTCACCGGGGGCCGTCCTCCGGCCTGCGACGACGCCGCGGACACGGACGACAAGGGCGACCTGAACATCACGGACGCCATCCGCATCTTCAACTGGCTCTTCACGGGCGGCCCCCCGCCGCTCCCGCCGAGCCCCAGCTCGCCGAGCGTGTCGCCCGGCGATTGCGGCATCGACCCGACGCCCGCCGATGCGCTCGAGTGCCAGACGACCTCGCCGCAGTGCGGAGGCTGAGCGATGAGGTCTCGATCGGTTGACCTGTCCTCCAAGACCCCCTTCCCCAAGGAGCGTGCCATGAAGCCCAGAAGTCCGCGCCTCGTCCCTGTCACGTGCGCGATCGCGATCCCCCTCTGCCTCGTCGCGGGGAGCCTCCTCGCCCAGGCCCCCTTCCTCACCTACAACCACGACGATGCCGGCGTGAGCCAGGCGTCCGACTGGGTCTTCCCTGAGACCATCGACCTGTGCGTCGTCGTCGAGGGCGCCCCCGTCCTCATCCCCGTGGGCGGTCCCGAATCCGGGTGGAGGCTCGACCCCGGGCTCGGCGTCACGACGGGCCACGTCGTGCTCCAGAACGACTCCAACGACCTCGACAGCGACGCCGACGGCGTCCCCGACACGCCCCTCGGCCTCTGCGTCCTCTCCATGCGGCCCACGACCGTCGGCCTCAAGTTCCCGCCGCGACCGAGGAACTACAAGCTGAAGGCCCGGTTCTTCCTCGAGACGGAGCCGACGGTGGACCCGGACACCGGAATCGAAAGGGATTGGTACGCCAACGAGTTCATCGCCTTCGTGCGGACCATCGTCGGGGTGAACGACGTGTCATTCGACACCCACCACGAGCGGATCTACGTGAGCACCTTCATCCCCCAGGGGGTCCTCGAGAGGGAGGCAGACTTCTCCGGTTTCCCCGAGCTCTTCGACGGCGCCGTGGCCCTCGTGGAGTTCAGCTCCTGCCATTCGGTGGTGGACCACCCCGACTGGCCGCTCGCCCGCCCGGACCTCGGCGCGAACTGGGGCACGGGCATCCCGGAGACCCCCATCCTGCCCGACGAGTGGAACTGGATCGAGGTCATGGTCCAGGGGGATGACGACGGCGGGCCCGTCCTCCTCGAGGTGAGGACTTGGCCCGACGGCCAGACGCGCCCGGCGACGGCCCTCATCCGCGCCTGGGACCTCGAAGGGTTCGTCCACACGGAGGACACGCGGAACCCCAACAACGCGATCGAGATCGGCTTCGGGACGTCCTGGCACCTCCGCGACAACGACAACCACCAGCGCGAGCAGTTCGCGAAGAGGACCCGCGTGGACGACATCACCTTGACGGCCCTCCAGGGCTGCTCGAAGGCTCCCGTCGACGTCACGCGGGCCCTCTGGGGCACCGCCGCCCTCGTGGAGGGCGAGAGGGGCTTCCCGTTCGAGCCCGGGACCGCGTACACGGTCAACCTCGCGCTGTCGAACAAGCGGGCAGCCGGCGGCGGCTGCGACGCGGCCACGACCGCAACCATCCGCGAGAAGGTCCCGGCCGGGTGGGCGGTGAGCAACCCGTCGCACGGCGGCACCTTCGACGCGGCCACGAGCACCATCACCTGGGCCGCGAGCGTCGCGGGCGCCCTCCCGACGCTCA